>JBGPND010000046.1:0-28830 GCA_041487355.1 Acetobacteraceae bacterium
ACCAGGCCGGCCACGCCTTCGGCGTTGTAGCGATGAACCCAGTCGCGCAAGGTCTGCCGCTGCATCGCGTTCTGCGTCGCCGCTTCCGTGCGCGACTTGTCCACCAGCACCATGGCCAGCGCCAGAAGCCGCCGCACGACCTGCCCGTCCTTCACCTTGGCTGCCAGATCACGCAGGTCTTGCGCCGAATGATCCAGATTGGTGATCGTGATCGCCCTGCCCATCTGGCGTCCCCCCTCGCGAATCGTCGTGAGGCAGGATCGAATCCGATCGAGAACCGATTGGGAATCCCCAGAGAGTCGGAGACCGTGGCGGTTGGTATTACTTACGACGGGCCGGTGACGCAGGCGGCCGTGTCGCGCCGCACCCGGAACAGGGCGGCGAAGTCGGTCCGCGACACCAGGGCGAGGCATCTCGGGACAAAGCCCGGCAGATCGGCGTCCGCTCCGGCTTCCAGCATCAGGACGAAATCGAAGTCGCGGAGCGCCGCCGATCCGCTGTCCGGATCAGCCACGAGGGCGGCGTGGGAGGGGATGTCATGCGCCTCACGGGCCAACTTGGCGTAGGCGGGCCGCAAGCGGATCGGCTGTTGCGCCGGATTGGCGAACAGCAGCGGCCAGAATGCGCCGCGCTCGATGAGCAGCAACGCGGGCAGGTGATAATCGGCGCGTAGTGTGTTCGAGAGCCGCCGGCTGCGTGGCCCCGCGTCCCAGTACGTGGGCGCTTCCTCCTGTGGCACGTTAGTCAGGTAAACCGAGGCCCCGGGCGGAACGTCGGCGATGACGGCTCGCAGATCGGCGAGGTCGCGCCGATGTTCCGCCCAGACCTCCGCCACCACCTCCATCCGCACCGCGAACAGCGCGGCCAAACCGGCGGCGACCGCCCGGCGGGGCTGCCGCGGCAAGCGTACCGGATCGACGGCGGCAAACAGCAGAAAGCCGAGCATGATGGCGATGCGCGTATCGAGAAAACTCGCACCCATCAGGTCGAACGGGAGTGCCGCGTACAGGATTGCAAGCACTGCGGCGGCCAGAATGGCGCGCGGCGCAAGCGCGAGCCAACCGGCTGCGACGCCCAGCGCTACGCCGCCGTAGACGAGCACGGCGCTGATCATGTCGAGTGGGAAGAGATAGTTGATGAAGGGGCTGGCCGCCTGCACGAGTTTGTCGTGCGGACTCATCCAGTGCGTCGCGGCGGGCGCGTCGCGCAGCGCCGTCAGAAGGGACAGGATTATCGGCCCGGCCAGCACCGGCAGCAGCGTCGCCGATCGGACAAGCACAGCCCGGCCGTGCCGCATGGCATGCGCCTCGGCACTGCCGATGAGCGCGAGGAAGAATGCCAATCCCATCAGGTGGCAGAAGAACAACACGACCGATGCTGTCGCCGCTCCCATGATAGTCGCGACCGGCCGGCGCTCGCGCCAAGTCAGCCACGCGGCGGCGAACAGCATCGCCAGACCGCTGCCGATCTGCCAGTTCAGGAAGCCAAGCAGGAAGGTACTGTTGTAGGCGACGAGACCCGACGCCAGCGGCCAGAACGAGCGCCGCCCGAACAGCGCGCGGTGCAGCGCGAGCACGCCGGCCAGGTTCAGCAGCAGGACGCCGCCCAGCACGCAACGCCCGGCGACGTGGACCGGCAGTAGGCGCAGCAGTGTCGGGCCGATCACGTCGATGGCCAGATTCGGCATGATCGCCCAGTGTGGCGTGAATATGGGGCCCATCACCGGGTCGTCCGACCCGGAGGCGAGCAGCACGATCCGGGCCAGGTGGTTCGGATAGTCCAACACCGGTGGTACGTCGGCGATCAACAACGGAGCGAGCAGGGCGGCGGACAGCAACGCCAGTGCCGCCCACCATGCACAGCGTGTGATCACAGCGTCAGATACCCGCGCGTAGTCCTGGCGGTGCATCGCCGCGGTAGTGAGCCCATCGTGGATCGGCGTAGCAGCTTGATCTGTGCCTACCTGGGTCTCGGCCTTCGCCGGGACAGCGGATTTTCTAATTCGCGGCGCTCATAAGAAAATCTCGCTGGCTGGCCTTCCTGGGCACCTTTCGAACCATGTGCCTGGCGCCGGAGCCACCGCTTCGGAGGGTGCTTGAGGAAATCCGGGGGATGCGGCTTGCCGCCTGATGCGGAGACGCCAGGTGTATGAGGCAAATAGGGTATCCCTTTCACTCCAGTGGGGAGGGCGGGCGGCCAGGCTCAGTGTTGCCAACGATGGTGTCGTACGTGGCCGGCCCGACGGCGACGGCCTGGTGAGCGAGCCGGTGGAACAGCAACCCTCTGGCTCTTGACCGGCGGCCGTTGAACCGGAAGGCGAACTCGTCAAGGTAGTAGTCGAGATGCACATGTTGCACGCCGCCCTGATGAGTGCCAAGCAGCCACCGCTTGAGAAGCGCTGCGATGTTGTGGACGCGTGGCATCACCACGTGAGCTGGATCGGGGCTGGCGCTGACCACGGTGACCTCATGCTTGTAGCCGGCTGCCGTCAGCCCGGAATACCCACTCCAACCGTCGGTGCGGATCACCGCACCCGGCACTGCGGCGGACTGAACGAAGGGCAGGAGACTGGCGCCGGACACGTCCTTGACACGGCGAAGACGAATCCGGCCGATACCCTTGCCGTTCTCTTCGGCTGCGACCGCAACAATGGCCTTGGTCTCGGTTTCCCGGCCGTGCTTGCCTTTCTCCACGCCGCCGACATAGGTCTCGTCCACCTCTACCGTTCCACTGAGCGAGTCCCGTCCCGGGCGGACCATCGCCCGGCGTAACTTGTGCAGCCAGGTCCAGGCCGTCTCGTAGCTGCCGAGGCCGAGAACACGCTGCAGCCCCAGAGCGCTGACGCCGTTCTTTTGGTTGGTGACATACCACATTGCCATGAACCACGTTCGCAACGGCTTGCGGGTGTCCTGAAAGATCGTCCCGGCGATCAGCGACGTCTGCCCTTGGCAACCACGGCAGTGCAACAGCCCCCGCGACGTCACCCACGGCTCGCCGGTCCAACCGCAACGCGGGCAGATGAACCCGCCCGGCCAACGCAAGCGCCGGATATAGTCGCGGCATGCAGCGTCGCTGCGGAACCACTCGTCAACCTCTTGAAACGTCCTGGGGTAATCAACCCCGGGGACAAGATCTCTTGCGTCCTCCATCCCCCAAGGCTATCACCCAGCCTAACTGGAGTGAAGGGGATACCCTATTGAGGCAATTGGTCAGCCAGGATGCCGCCGACCGGCCCGAACCTGGTTTTCGACCCATACCGGTCCTTCGCACGGAACGCCACGCACGGGTAAACCAATCGATAGCGAATGGCCCCCCAAGCCAATCCATGATACCATCAGCCGCGACTGGAGGGTTCCGATGAACCTCGCTCAACCCAGGACCGACAGATACTACTCCCGCGAGGAGTTCAGGCGGTGGTGTGAAACCCAGACGAAGGGCCGCTACGAACGCGTGGACGGCTGGATCGTGGCCATGGCACCCGAGCGCGGCGCGCACCTGCGGGTCAAGGGAGCAATCTACAAGGCGCTGGACCGCGCGGTGACCGTCGCCGGTGTGCCTTGCCAGGCATTGCCCGATGGCGCGACGGTGGAAACCGGCGACAGTGACTACGAACCGGACGCCCTGGTGAATTGCGGCGAGCCAATGGCCGACGACGCGGTCGCGGCGCCGAACCCGGTGATCATCGTCGAAGTCCTTTCGCCCGGCACGACGTCGACGGATACCGGCGGCAAGTTGGCTGACTATTTCCGCGTGCTATCCGTCGCTCACTACCTGATCGTGCATCCGACTCGCCGAACTGTTACCCATCACCGCCGGACTGGCGACGGCATCGACACACGGATCATTGTCAACGGACCGATCACGATGGCCCCACCCGGGATCGTCATCACCGCGGAAGAAATCTACGGCGCTGTGTAGGCCGATGGTCCTTTACCATCAGGTCCGGCGGTAGGTTCGGTGGACGGACGAACCGCCGCTTACGACCCGGGACTGACGTCCAGCGAAGACTGAGCTGGTCAAAACCGCTGCGTGCCCGGGTCCAATCCCATCATAACACGCCCCGCAGTCTGCAGTTGGAAAGCCGACACTCCTGCGTGATGTGACATCGCGTGGGCATCCCGCCAGCACCGCGCGAGCCGGCCGCGTTCGTAGATCCCACCCGCTCCGGCAGCGGCGAACATCATGTCAACCACCTGGACCGCCGCGGACGCCGCGTGTGAACCAGCCATGCGCACAAGCGCTCGGTCGCGAGTCGTCGCTTCAGCTCCTTCCCCCGCTTCCCAGAGCGCCTCAATGGCTTCGAACACGAAGGCGCGTGCGGAACGCAGGATCGCCTCGGCACGTCCGACCTCGATTTGGATCGTGGCGTGATCTCTGAGAGATTGCGTTGCACCAATGGGCTTTTTCGATCCCGCCATTTCGGTCAGATCATCAATCGCTGCCCGGGCAATGCCGAGGGGAACGCCGAAGATCGAGGTGTTGAAAACAGTCACCAAAGCCAGCCGGTAGAGCAGCCCCTTCTGCACCGGCGTTGGCGTCACCGCATCGATGGAACGTTCGGCGGGAACTTGAAGGTCGGTTACGCGAAAGTCGTGGCTCCCGCTGCCGCGCATCCCGGTAACATCCCAGGTATCCAACACTTCTGCCTGCTGCTTCGGGAAAAGCATCAAGCGCACTTCCGGCCAGCCGTCCGGCCGCATTCTCTGTTCCCCACCCTCCAAGACCCGGCATGCCCCGATCAGCCAGTCGCTATGGTTGATCCCGCTTGCATACGACCACAGCCCGGTGACCCGATAGCCGCCCGGGACAACGACAGCGGTCCCCACCGGGTTGAGTGTTCCCGCAAGAACGGTCGTGCCGTCGCCCCAAATCTCCCGTGCGACCGATGCAGGCAGATAGCCTGCGAGGCGGCTGTTGGATGTGGCAATTCCAGCTAACCAACCGACCGATCCATCAGCCCGCGATAACGCCTCGACAACGCGCGCAAGGTCGGCAGGCGTCAGCTCGGGCCCACCCATCGACTTCGGCAGCCATAGGGAGAAAAAACCACCATCACCCATGATGCGGGAGAGCTTGGGCGAAAGCCCGCGATCCCGTTCGATCGCATCCCGCTCCGCTAGGATTACCGGCTCAAGCTTCTCGGCCGCCTGCAAAAAATGCCCAGCTGGCATATTTACCCACGACATGAATACCCCCATTTCTCGGTTCGCAGGCGACGCTACCCCGTATGATCGCTCCGCAATCCGTTCGTCTCGAAGGCAGGATAGCCAGCGTTCCGGCAACAGCTCAACAAGCTCGACGCTAGGTTTGGCCGAGCAATCCCTGCCTCACCCTCGCACCAGACCGGCGGGCGGAAGCCTCGAGAATGTCCGCTTTCCACCCTTTGCGGCGGTAGCGGCGCAGTCCGAACGGTAAGGCCGTGATGATCGAGACAGGTCAAAGCCCGATCCGCCGTAGCGGACAATACCCTCTGCCGGAGATCCGCCTCAAAGCCGGGCCATACCTTGGGCCACCAACCAGTCCGACAAAATGGATTTTCGCCGGTACAACTGGTCGGTCTCGGTTGATAAGGTAACCACGGGACCAGCCGGAACTCGATATTCGAGCGCGCTTTCTGACATTCCGACCAGGGCCACGTTCGAATCCAGCAGGGGTGTATGTCAGCAAGATATTGATAAGTATTGGTGAATTTCGTGGCTGGGGGACCTGGATTCGAACCAAGGCTGCCCGGTCCAGAGCCGGGAGTTCTACCGCTAAACTATCCCCCATCCGGGACGCGGGGTCGCGCAGATAGCATGCCCCGCCCGCCTCCGGCAACCTCAGCCGACTGCGGCCTTGGCGAAAATCGCGTCGATCGTGCGTGCCAGACCATCCCGCCAGGCTGGTAGGCGGAGCCCGAACACTGCCTCGATCCTGCCGCAGTCCAGACGGGAATCGGGCGGCCGTTGTGCCCGCGTGGGCCACTCGCCGGTGGTGATTGGATCGACCATCGGGACTGGCACGCCGTGCCGGGCGGCCGCCTCGAAGGTTGCCACCGCCAGGCCGTGCCAGGTCGTCCAGCCTGTGCCGGCGGCGTGGTAGACGCCCGCATAGCGATCCTGCCAGCCGTCCGTCGCGATGCGTGCGGCGATCATCAGGATCGCCTCGGCGAGATCGGGTGCACTGGTCGGGCAGCCCTTCTGGTCGACCACGACGCGCAACCGATCCATTCGCTGCGCGAGGCTCAACATGGTGCGAACGAAATTCTTGCCGATCGGTGAGTAGACCCAAGAGGTCCGCAAAACGATGGCGCGCGAACAACCGGCCAGCACCGCCTGCTCGCCGGCAAGCTTGCTCGCCCCGTACACGCCTTGCGGCGCGGTCGGGTCGCTCTCGACATACGGCGCACCCTTCAGACCGTCGAACACATAGTCGGTGGAGATGTGGATCAGCGGAATGCCGGCCGTCTCGCACAGGCGCGCCAGCTCCACCGGCCCATCGCGATTGGCGCGGAAGGCGGCATCGGCAGCGTCCTCGGCCGCATCAACCGCGGTGTATGCGGCTGCGTTGATCACCAGCCAGGGCGCGGTCTCGGCGAAAACCGCAGCAATGCTGGCGGGCCGGTCGAAATTCAGCGTCGGACGTCCGACCCGCCGCACCGCCAGTCCATGCGACGGCGCCGCCTCGCCCAGCGCGACGGCAAGCTGGCCGGATCCGCCGGCGATCAGGATTGGCGACGCCATGTCAGACCACATGCCACTCGGAGCACTCGGCCAGGCGCGGCAATGCACGGTCCTTGTCGGACAGGATCGCCTCCGACGGATCGATCGGCCAGGGAATCGCCAGCGACGGGTCGTTCCAGACCACCCCTCGTTCGGCCTCTCGGTCCCACGGAGCGGTCACTTTGTAGATCACCTCCGTGTCGGGCTCGAGCGTGCAGTAGCCATGCAGGAACCCGGCGGGAATCCAGATTTGCTGCCAGTTCTCCGCCGACAGCACGGCGCCGACATGCCGGCAATAGGTCGGCGAGCCTGGCCGTATGTCGACCGCCACGTCCCAGATCGCTCCGCGCACCACCCGCATCAGCTTGCCCTGAGCGCTCGGCGCGATCTGCAAATGCAGGCCACGAACCACGCCACGGTCGACCGACATCGCGTGGTTGTCCTGAACGAACGGACCAGGAATGCCGGCCTCAACAAACCGGCTTTGGTTCCAGGTCTCGGAAAAGAACCCACGCCCATCGAGGAAGCGCCGTGGCGTGACCAGCCTCACGTCGGGAATGGCGGTCGGCTCGACGATCATCCCTGCTCCCCCTCGGCAAGCTCCATCAGCACCCGGCCGAGTTCGGTCTTGCCGAGCTGACGCGCCTGGGAGCGTAACATGTCGGCGTCGATGTAGCCCATGCGGAACGCAACTTCCTCGGGGCAGCCGACCAGCATGCCGGTGCGCGACTGGATGGTCTGCACAAAGGTCGCCGCCTGCAGCAGCGAGTCGGGCGTGCCGGCGTCGAGCCAGGCACAGCCGCGCGATAAACGCTCGACCGCGAGCGAACCCGCATCGAGGTAGATCCGGTTGAGGTCGGTGATCTCCAGCTCGCCGCGACCGGACGGGCGGATCATCCGCGCCAGGTCGCTGACCGCGCGATCGTAGAAGTAGAGCCCGGTGACCGCCCAGTTGGATTGCGGCGCAGCGGGCTTCTCGACAATGTCCACCGCGCGGCCACTGGCATCGAACGACACCACGCCATAACGCTCGGGGTCGCGCACCTGGTAGGCGAAAACGGTCGCTCCTTGCGGTCTTGTTGCCGCCGCGCGCAGCAGGGCGGAGAGATGTTCGCCATGCATCAGGTTGTCGCCGAGGGCGAGCGCGCAGGCCTCGCCCGCGATCCAGTCGCGCCCGATCAGGAAGGCCTGGGCGATGCCTTCGGGGCGCTTCTGCTCCGCATAGGCAAAGCGGACGCCGAACCGCGCGCCGTCACCCAGCAGGCGGCGGAACTGCGGCAGGTCCTCCGGCGTGGAGATCACCAGGATGTCGCGGATGCCGGCTAGCATGAGTGTCGACAGCGGGTAGTAGACCATCGGCTTGTCGTAGACCGGCAACAATTGCTTGGACGCCGCCAGCGTCATCGGATGCAGCCGGGAGCCGGAGCCGCCGGCCAGGAGAATGCCCTTCATGCGGCGGTCCCCAGCCGCTGTCCGGCGTAGCGCGCGGCGCGCAGCGCCTGCCACCAGTCGCGATGCGCCAGGTACCAGTCGATGGTGCGCGCAAGCCCGGTTTCGAAGTCGTGCGGTGCGGTCCAGGCGAGCGCCGCTTCGGCTCGCGTGGGATCGATCTCGTAGCGGAAATCGTGGCCGGGCCGATCCACCACGAATTGGATCAGCCGCTCGCGTGGCCCGAGCGGATCGGGCAGGCGGCGGTCCAGATGCGCGCAGATGGCGCGTATCACGTCGATATTGCTGCGCGGCTGGCGGGCGCCGACCGCGTAGGTGGCGCCCGGTTGGCCGCGCTCCAGGACGCGGAGCAGGGCGGCGGCGTGGTCCTCGACGAAGATCCAGTCCCTCCGGTTGGAGCCGTTGCCGTAGACCGGCAGTGGCTTGCCCTCCAGCGCATTGAGTGTGACCAGCGGGATCAGCTTCTCCGGGAACTGCCAGGGGCCATAGTTGTTCGCCGTGTTGCTGACGATCGTCGGCAGCCCATAGGTGTGGAACCAGGCGCGCACGAGGTGGTCGGAGGCCGCCTTGCTGGCCGCGTAGGGGCTGCGCGGATCGTACGGCGTGGTTTCGACGAACGGCGCATCATCCGGTCCGAGCGCGCCGAACACTTCGTCGGTGGATACGTGATGGAAGCGGAACGCCGCGCGCCGCGCCGGGCCCAGCGTCGCCAGGTAGTGGCGGGCAGCCTCCAGCAGGGTGAAGGTGCCGACGACATTGGTCTGGATGAACGCGGCCGGGGCGTCGATCGAACGATCGACATGGCTCTCGGCGGCGAGGTGCATCACGGCGTCGGGCTGGTGGGTCGCGAATACCTGCCGCATTGCCGCGCCATCTGCGATGTCCGCGCGGACCAGCACGTGGCGGTTGTGCCCTCTCGCCTCCTCCAAAGCATCCTCGGACGCGGCATAGGTCAGCTTGTCGACGTTGACGACCACGTGGTCGGTATGGCGCAGCAGGTGCCGTATTACGGCCGAGCCGATGAAACCGCACCCGCCGGTCAACAGCAGTTTCATCAGCCTGCCACCCAGTCCAGAATGAACATCCGGTTTCCTTGCCTCATCTCGTGCCGCGGCGGCAGGCGGCCCATATCATCACGGGTGTCAAAAACCCTTCACGGTCCCGTGACCTGGGACTGATTGTTCGCCTTATGCCGTGTCCGGATGCGGTTGGGAAGCGGAGTCATGCCTTGCCGACCAGCCAGCCGCACCAGACCGCAGCCAGGCAGAACACGATCGAGCCCAGGATATAGCCTGCGGCCGGCCAGGCATCGCCGGTCTGCAGCAATTCGAGCGTCTGCAGGCTGAACGCGGAGAAGGTGGTGAATCCGCCGCAGACGCCGACCATGAGGAAAATCCGCACGTCGGGATGCATGCCGACACGCTCCGGTACCAACGTGAGCGCTGCCACCAGCCCGATCACGAACGACCCAAGGACGTTGATCAGCAGAGTGCCCCACGGAAACCGCGGGCCGATCAGCGCGGTCATGGCGGCGCCCAGCCAGAACCGGGCGACGCTGCCCAGCGCCCCGCCTGCCGCCACCGCCAGCCAGGTCGATGCTCCACCCATGCCGCTACTCTCTCAATCGTCATGATCGGTAAGGCAAGCGTATCGGCCTTGCGTTCGACGCATGCAGTGACGACTGGAGCCTTATCATAACGTGGGTTATTATGAGCGATGGCTGCCAATGGACTGCAATCCGGTGCACAATTTTCAGCGTGACCTCATGTTCCTGCTGCACGATGTGGCGCGGCTGATGCGCGTCGACGCGGATAAGCGGGCCCGTGCCCACGGGATGACCAGGGCGCAATGGGGTATCCTGATCTGGCTCGAGCGCCAGCCTGGCCTGTCCCAGAAGGAACTTTCCGAGATCCTCGAAGTCGAGCCGATCACCGTTGCCAGGCTGATCGACCGGCTGGAAGCCAGGGGCATGGTGGAGCGTCGGCCGGACCCGAAGGACCGGCGGATCTGGCGCCTGCATCTCTGCCCGCCCGCCTATCCGGTGCTGCGCGAGATCGACCGCCAACGCGCTCAGATGCGAGCTCTGGCGACCGATGGATTGGACGAAGCAATACTCGAAACGATGACGGAAGCGCTGCTGAAGATGAAGACGACGCTGACCCACGAGGCGCACCCGCCGCGCCGCTTCTCGCCGGTCGAAGCCGAAGCGCGGGAGGTCGCCTGATGTCGCAAGCAGCCACCGCCGGCCAAGCGCCCCGCGTCACCGAAGCGCCCCCGCGCACCCGCCGGATCAGCCGCCGCCTGCTCCGCCCGATCCTGATGCTGGGCGGCATCCTCGTGGTGGCCGTCGGCTCCGGAGCCTACTGGTTGACCGGCGGCCGCTACGTCTCGATCGACGATGCCTATGTGCGAGCCGCGAAGGAGACGATCGCCACGGATGTCTCCGGCATCGTGGCCTCGGTCCCCGTGCATGAGGGTCAGCGCGTCCAGAAGGGTGACCTCCTGCTGCGGCTCGATCCGCGCCAGTTCCAGATAGCGGTCGATGGCGCCAAGGCGAATCTCGGCGGCATCGGCTCCAGCCTCAACGCGATGAAGATCGACTATCAGCGGATGCTGCGCGAGGTCGAAGTCAAGCAGGCGCAGGTCCAGGCCGATCAGGCGAATTTCGAGCGCTATGCCAATCTGGTGAAGTCGGGCGGCGTGACCCGCGCCGACTACGACAATGCGCGCTTCCAGCTTGCCGCCAATCAGCAGGCAGTGGTTGCGTTGAAGACGCTGGCCGAGGTGCAGCTCGCCAAGCTCGGCGGCAATCCGGACGTCGATGTCCACGTGATGGCGGACTACCTGCAGGCGAAAGCCCGGCTCGACGAGGCGCAGCGCCAGCTCGACCACACGGTGATCTACGCGCCGTTCGGCGGTATCGTCACGCAGGTGGATACGGTGCAGCCGGGCATGTATCTCGCGGCCTCCACCGCCGCGTTCGGCATCGTCTCCACCGAGGATGTCTGGATCGAGGCCAATCCGAAGGAGACCGAACTCAGTTGGGTGAAGCCAGGCGATTCGGTGCAGGTGACCGTGGATACCTATCCCGGCCGCTCCTGGAAGGGCGTGGTGGCGAGCATCGCACCCAACTCCGGCTCGGAGTTCTCCGTCCTGCCGGCGCAGAACACGTCAGGGAACTGGGTGAAGGTGGTGCAGCGCATCCCTGTCCGCATTCGCGTCGAGCGCAAGGCGGGCGACCCCGAGCTGCGCTCCGGCATGAGCGTTGAGGCCAATATCGACACCGGCCACCGCCGCACCCTCGCCGACCTGCTGTAGACCGATCCGCCATGGCCCCGGGCCCACACGATCAGGTGCCGCATCGCCTGATCATCACCTGCTGCACGGTCGGCGCCACCCTGATGCAGGCGCTGGATCAGACGATTGCCAACGTGGCGCTGCCCTACATGCAGGGCAGCCTGTCGGCGAGCTTCGACGAGATCACCTGGGTGCTGACCTCGTACATCACCGCCGCGGCGATCATGACCGCGCCGGTGGGCTGGATGGCGTCGCGTTTCGGCAGGAAACATCTGTTCGTTGCCTGTCTGACCGGTTTCACCATCACCTCGATGATGTGCGGCGCGGCGCAGTCGCTGGACCAGATGGTGCTGTTCCGTCTGTTGCAGGGCATGTTCGGCGCGGCGCTGGTGCCGCTGTCGCAGGCGACCATGCTCGACATCTATCCGCTGGAGCAGCGCGGCTCCGCCATGGCGATCTGGGGCGTCGGCGTGATGATCGGCCCGATCCTCGGCCCGACGCTCGGCGGCTACCTGACCGAGATGTACAACTGGCGTTACGTGTTCTACATCAACCTGCCGTTCGGCATCCTGGCAACCGCTGGCCTGATCTTCTTCATGCCGCGCACCGAGCCGCGCTCCGGCATGCGGTTCGACTGGATCGGTTTCGCCGTGCTCAGCCTCGGCATCGGCGGCGTCCAGATGATGCTGGACCGCGGCCAGGAACGGGACTGGTTCACTTCCGGCGAGATCATCGCCGAAGCCGTGCTGGGCGGGCTCGGCATCTACCTGTTCGTCGTCCATATGCTGACCGGACGGCGCCCGTTCATCCCGCCGTCGCTGTTCAAGGACCGCAACTTCGCGGCCGGCGTGGCGATGATGTTCGCCGCCGGCACGATCCTGGTGTCCAGCTCATCCCTGATGGCGCCGTGGCTGCAGAACCTCGCCAACTACCCGGTCGATGCGGCCGGGCTGATCATGGCACCGCGCGGCATCGGCACCATGGTCGCAATGGTGCTCGCCGGCCGCCTCGCCTCGCGCATCGATCCGCGCATGCTGATGGGTGGCGGCATCCTGTGCGTCGTCTGGTCGATCTGGGAAATGACCGGTTGGACGCCAGACGTTTCGCAGGCGCGGCTGATCTTCACCATCTGCGTGCAGGGCTTCGGGCTGGGCTTCCTGTTCATCCCGCTGCAGATGGTGGCCTTCGCGACGCTGCCGGTGATGCTGCGCACGGATGGCGCGTCGTTGTTCAGCCTGGCGCGCAATATCGGCGCGGCGATCGGCGTGTCGGTGACCTCGGGCATGCTGGCACACAACACCCAGGCGCTGCATGCCGAGATCGGCGCATCGGTGAACCCGTTCAATCGCGCCCTGCAGGATGGCGGGCTGGTGCATCAGTACCTCAACCCGGCAACCCGCCACGGCGCCGCCCTGCTGGACCACATTATCAATCAGCAGGCGCAGATCATCGCCTACATGGACGACTACAGGCTGATGATCTTCACCACGCTGCCGGCTGTCCTGCTGCTGTTCCTGATGCGCCGGCCTCGCCAGGCGCCACGCCCAGCCGACCCGCACGCCGCGATGGAGTGATCGACGCGCTCAGCCGCATCTCGGCCGGGCGTCTAGCCGGCCTGCGCGGTTTCCCGATCCGCTGCGGCGCGCGAGCCTCCGCGCCGCCGCTGCATCAGGTTGAGCCAGGCAGCGCGGCGCTCGCCTGCCTGGGCCGCCAATGTCCCGCGGGCGAATGCGGTGCGCGCGCCTTCCGCCAGGCGCCGTCGCAGGGCTGCGTCGCGCACGAGGCGGGCAAGAGCCACGAACCAGGCACTCTCGTCATCCGGCAGCAGCCAGCCGCCTGGTCCATCGGCCAGCGTGCCGCGATAGACGTCGCGATCCGAGGCCAGCACCGGCAGGCCGATCGCGGCATAATCGAGCGCCTTTATCGCCGACTTGCAGCGGTTGAAATTCGTGTCGGCGAGCGGTGCGATGCCGATGTCCCAGTGCTGCTGCGTGATCCAGTTGACGAAGCCCGGGTACGACGACGTGGCGTGTACCGGCATGCCGACGCGGCTCACCCAGGATGGCAGGTCGCCGCGGCCGCTCACGCCCAGCAGGTCGACGGAGACATGCTCTCCGAATACCGTCTTGATCCGCGCCAGCGCGGACTCGACGATGGCGAAATCGGCGTCGTGCGTCGCGGTGCCCATGAACAGGATGCGCACCGGCCCCTGCCGCGGTGCCGTGGGGCGCGGGAACGTGGCCCACAGCCGTTCGTCGAGGCCGTTCGCCACGACCCGCACATCGTCGCGCAGCTCCGCCAGGGTTTCAGCCAGCGCCTGGGTCGAAACCCACACCGCGCCGGCGCCGCGGATCATGCGCGACACCAGCCGCGCGCGCGGCCGCAGCAGACTGGCATCGGGGTGGTCGCGCGGGATGTGCCGGAGATCGTCATCCAGGTCGTAGAGCAGTGTCATGCCGTGATCGCGGCAATGGCGGATCAGGGCGTCGGCGGCTTCGAGGTCGGGCACGGCGTAGCGTTGGGTGACGAAGATGTCGGCGCGATACGCCAGCGCATCCGCGGCATCGGCGAGCACGATGTCCCAATCGCCGCCGATCGCCGGATGATCGAGCGGCTGCAGCAGGCGTATATACGCGCAGGGGGTCAGGGCGCCGCCCTCGAACCGCTCCGGGATGACGACGACGCTGATCCGACCTTCGCGGCGAAGGTCAACCAGATCATCGGCGGAGCGGATGGCTGGCGCGCGCGCATACTCCTCGCGATAGAAGTCCGCGACGGGCTCGCGGGGCTTGCCGGCGGGCGGCTTGCGCTGGCGCGCCAGTTCGCCACGTGCCTGCTCGAATGCGGCGAGCCACTCCTCGGTCGATGCCTCGGGATCCACCAGCCATGTCAGGGGCCGTCCCTCCAGCCGCTCGGGAAAGGCGCCGATGCGCGTGGCGATGATCGGCAGGCCGGCGTCGATCGCGGCACTCAGCGTGTAGCTGTAGGTCTCCGGCCATTGCGCGGGAAACCAGACGATGTGTGGCTTCACCTTGGCGAGCAGCGTGGGCAGGTCTGCGTCCTTGTACTCGCCGGTCACCTCGATGCGTTCGGCGAGCCGTTCCGGCAGCTCCTGTTCGGCATAGCCGATCACGTGGATCGACAGGTCGGCGGGATTGGCGGCCGCGGCCAAACTCATTACGCTGAGCGCACCCTTCTGGTTGGCGAGCACACCGATCACCGCCACACGCAACTTGCGGCTCCTGCCGAGCGCGGGCGGAGAGAGCGGCCACGGTCCGGCCGCCACTGTGTCGTGCGGCACGACGATCGCACGGCGATCGTATCCGTAGCGTGCCAGGCGCCGGCGTACGTCCTCGCTCGGGCAGATCACCCGTTCGGCCTCGAGGAACTGCCACGCATTGTCGCGCCGCCACGACACGATATCGCGCGAGCCGTAGCTGGAGCGGTCGGCGATGCACGCATTGCAGAATGCGGGCTCCGGCTCGCCGCAATAGGCACCCTGCAGCCAGGGCAGCAGGTTCACCTGCGGGCAGATCGCGAAATAGTCATGCACCGTCACGTCGAACGGCACGCCGAGCCGGTGCAGCAGGGACCGCACGTCGAGGTCCATGCTCATCAGGTGATGGATATGCGCGCGGGTGACCATGGCCGACTCCAGCACCAGTGCGAGGTCGGCCACCCGCTCCGCCGGCAGCGCCAGCTCCGGATGGCCCGGCAGCGCCGGCACTGAAAGCGCGGCGCCGCGGGCGGTGGATTCCAGCAGCAGGCAATTGGCCTTGCCGGTCGTGCGCTCCACAAGCTCGCCGATATGCCGGCGCACGCCGCCGCCCAGATCATGCGTCAGCATCAGGATGGTGGGCCGGCCGGAGCGGCGGAACAGCTCCATGGTCACGGCCAAGCGGAACGGTCCGACGGCGTCCAACTTCACATGCTGTGCCACCATGCGCGCATAGTGCGGATAGCGCTCCGCCAGAACGGCCAAGCCCTGCTGCGCGGCGGCCGATGCGCCGGCACCGAAGCTCACCGAGCCCTCATGATAGACGAAGGTGTCGCAGGCGAGCAGATGGCGCCAACCGCGCGCGCCGGCACGCAGGCAGAAGTCGTTTTCCTCGCCATAGCCGCGGCCGAACGCATCGGCGTCGAACAAGCCGACATCGGCCAGCGCGGCGCGGCGGATATACATGCAGAATCCGACCGTGGTGGGCAGCTCGACGCTGCGTCCACCATTGGCCGCGCGGCAGGCCGCATCCAGTTCGGTCGCACCGAGGCCGAAGACGGGCGGCCCGCCTTCGATGCGCGGATAGCTGCAAATCGTCGCGTTGTTGGAGAATGGCGAGACCGACGCCACGCGCGGCGTCGCATAGGCGTGCCCCGCCAGCCGCGCGAGCCATCCCGGCGGCACCTCCGTGTCGCTGTTCAGCAGGACCACATCATGGTTGCCGGCTGCCTCGATGCCGATATTCACTGAGGCAACGAAACCCTGATTGCGCCGGTTGCGCACCAGCTCGATGCGTCCCTCGGCGGCGATCCGGTCGAGCCAGGCGGACAGTTTCGGCTCCGGCGAGCGGTCGTCCACCACGATCACCCGCCCTGCCGGACGGTCCGGATCGGCAAGCACGGATTCGATGCAGCGCTGGGTCTGCGCCAGGCCTCGATACGCAGGAATAATGACATCGACAGCGATATCGTGCGGCGGAGCCGGCGGCTCGGCGTTGGTCGGCAGATAGTCCTTGATGGCGACCGGTTTTTCGGTCAACCAGCCGCGGGTGACGCCGAACAGCAGATGATAGAGCAGCGGATTGGCCGCTGCCTCCGGGTGCTGGTCGACGTAGTAGGCCGCGTCGAAGCGCGGATGCGGGTTGCGCAGTTCGGCTGCGCCCATCTGCAGGTAATGCAGCAGCGGATGCTGTCCCGAGTTCGCCACGTCCGGGTAGTGCGCAAGGTACCAGGCGCTGTCGAAGAAGCGGTTCGGGTCGCGGCCCTCGGCGGCGCCATAGTGCACGAAATGATGCAGCGGTTCGGTGCCGGAGGCGGCAACGTCGGGATAGCGCGACAGGTACCAGTCGGGATCGAAGAAGCCGGCCAGCGCCTCGCCGAGATCGGCGACGGAGGTCGCTTCTGGTGTATCACTGGAAGGCGGCATGCCGGTCGATTCCTGTCCAGCCTATCGCGTCCGGCCGATGCGTCTGAGACGTGCCGCTGTGCTGGCGGTCAGCCAGCGCTTCCCGCAGAAAACCGCCCGTGTCAAGGCGGAACGTTGTGAACGGCAGGGCGATCGATGCACTGGACACCGCGCGCGGCCTGCGCTCATGGGTAACGGCGATGAGTGGGCGCATGGGAGCGGGAACGATGGACAAGATCGCCGTCTGCGCGATCTTCAAGGACGAGGCGCCATACCTGCTGGAATGGCTGGCGTTCCATAAGATGATCGGGGTGGACCTGTTCTTTCTTTACGACAATGGCAGCAGCGACGGCGGTGGCGACCTGGTCCGCCGATCGAGCTTTGCCCGCAACGTGACGCTGACCGACTGGCCGGAGCGGCCGGGACAGCTCTCCGCCTACAACCATTTCCGCGTCAACCACGCCAGGCAGTTCACCTGGGCCGCATTCATCGATCTTGACGAATTCATCATGCCGCTCACCGGCAGCTCGATCCGCGACATCCTGATGCGCAAGGTCTACCAGCCCTACGCGGCAATCCTCCTGCAGTGGCTGGTGTTCGGCCCGTCCGGCCACAACCGCCGACCCGACGGGCTGGTGATCGAGAACTACGCGCATCGCCTGCCCGAATCAGCCGACGCGAGCCGCCATGTGAAGACGCTGGTGCGAACGCAGCACCTGCTCGGCATCGACTACACGCCCCATGCCGCCGAATGCAGCGGTCCAGCCTGCAACACGCGGGGCGAGAAGGTGCTGCCCTACGCGATCCAGCCCACCGAATGCCACGACGTGATGGTGATCCAGCATTACTTCACGAAGTCTCTGGAGGACTGGGAGTTCAAGCGCCGCCGCGGCAGGGGGGATTCGCTCGAGCCATACCAGGAACGGGTGTTCTCCGATGTGGCGAGCGAGGCGGTGATCGAGGACACGCGAGCGATGCGGTTCGTCCCCCGGCTGCGTGCGCTCCTGCGATCCTGAAATAAGCCGAGCGCGCCGTGGGCTCTGGACATGGCGCGCGAGGTGCGCTCTTGGGTGTTTGGCAGACCGGCCGACGCGGAGCGGAGGACCATGGACAAGATCGCCATCTGTGCGATTTTCAAGGACGAGGCGCCCTATCTCCTGGAGTGGCTGGCGTTCCACAAGATGATCGGGGTCGACCTTTTCGTGCTGTACGACAACGGCAGTACGGACGGCGGCCCTGACCTGATCCGCCGATCAAGCTTCGCCAGGAACGTGACGCTGATCGAATGGTCGGACCGGCCGGGGCAGATATCCGCCTATCGCCATTTCCATGCAAACCACGCCAAGGACTTCACCTGGGCGGCGTTCATCGACCTCGACGAGTTCATCATGCCGGTCAGCGGCAGCTCGATCCGCGATATCCTGATCCGCAAGGTCTATGACAAGTATTCCGACATTGTACTGAACTGGCTGGTGTTCGGCCCGTCGGGCCACGCGCGGCGACCGGATGGGCTGGTGATCGAGAACTTCACCAGGCGCATACCGGATGACGCGGAAGCCAACCGGCACGTGAAATCACTGGTGCGGACGAAGGACCTGGTCAGCATCGGCAGCACGCCACACATCTTCGATTGCCGCGGTCCGACCTGCAATACGCGCGGCGAGACGGTGATGTCCTACGCCATGCAGCCAACCGCCTGTCACGACGTGATGGTGATCAATCACTACTTCACCAAATCCGTCGAGGAATGGAACTTCAAGCGTCAACGCGGCCGAGGCGATTCACTGGACCCCTACAGCGACCGGATCTTCTCTGACGTCCAGCAACAGGCCACCGTCGAAGATACCCGCGCCCTCCGCTTCATCCCCCGCCTGCGCGCGCTGTTGGGCGCCTGACCGGCCGATCAGGCGCCGCGCAGGGCCTGGGCCATTTCCGCGCGGAACTGGGTGAGCTCGGTATCGTCGCGCCAGGGCATCCGGTGGGTCTCTTCGAACAGCAGTTGGTGGCAGAGAAGCTCGTTGCGGACGCGGTCGGCCTGGTTGGAAAAGCTGCTGGGGCTGGTCACTTCGATGTTCCCCTTCAACAACCTGTAGATCGGGACGACCTCCCCATCGATTTCCTCGAAGCTGCCGCCGTAGCCCACCCGCACCAGGCGGCGGCTGTGTTCCAGGTGCTCGAAGCCGTAGCCGCGGAAGCGCGAGTCGAAATAGCCGCCATACAGCAGCGCCGCGCGCGAAAAGCCGCTGCATTGGGCTGTGACATCCTTGCTCAGGATCGGATCGTCGACGGTGCCGGAACCCTTCAGGAAGCTGTCGCGAAACCACTCGCCGGCGAGGTTGACGTGCCCCCAGCGCTGGCTCGCCTCCACCCATTCCTGCTCCCAGCCATCCTTGGTGGGAAACGAGTCGTCCTCCAGCAGGATCACCACGTCGCACTGGACGATGGCGCCGAGCACGAACAGCGCGCGGTTCTTGTTCCAGGCGATGCCCATGTTCTGCCCGGTGACCACGGTGACGTTCTGCGACCGCATCAGCTCCGCGGTGCCGTCCTCGGAACCGTCATCCGCCACGACAAGGGTGAATGGCGGAGTGGTATGGGCCCGCACGCGGGCCAGGGTCTCGGCCAGCACGTCCTTGCGGTTGCAGGTGATGATCCCAATCCCGAGGCGGATCGACATGGGAGACCTTTGCTCGTCGTGAGGCGGAAGCCCGCCGGAGTGATGGGTGTCGCTGCGCTCAACCCATCCTACAGGATAGTGACGTAGGATGGGTTGAGCGCAGCGATACCCATCACGGGCACGCCGTCAACCGCCGGTAAGCACGACCAGCGCCGCGCCGGCAGCCATCACCGCCAGCGGATGCAGCCGGGTGAACGCCAGCAGCAGTGTCGTTCCGGCGGTGACCGCATAGGCCGGCCAGTCATGTTCGGTACTGCGGGCGAGCGCGATGCCGCTGGCGATCGTGAGGCCCACCGACACCGGCGCCAGGGCCTGCTCCAGCGTCTCCCGCCAGGCGGCACGGCTGGCGCGATGCCAGAGCCGTGCCATGGCGAAGGCCAGGATCGAGGAGGGACCGAACATGGCGAGGAGCGCCACCAGGCCCCCGGCCACACCGGCCGCCTTCTGGCCGATCAGCACGACGATCAGCGAGCCAGGCGGTATGGCGCGGGACAGCGCGAACATGTCGAGGAACTCGCGCCCGGTGACCCAGTGATGCACCTCGACCGCGGCGTGCTGCATGTCCGGCAGCACGGCAGCGCCGCCGCCGAACGCCAGCAGCGACAGCAGGCTGAACAGCCCGGCGATCTGCAGCAGCGTGGCGATCATCGTGCTTTGTTCAGCAAGGTGAGCGCCAGGCTGGCCGGCAGCATCACCAGCAGCACCTCCAGCAGCGGAATGCGCAGGATGCCGATCCCGACGATGATGGCAACGGCGATCAGCGCCGGGCCGAGGCGGCGGACATTGCGCCGGGCGAGCCGAATGCCCGTTGCGATGTTGAAGCCGATGGCCGCGGCGCCGGCTCCCGCCAACGCTGCGTTGAGCAGCCGGCCGCCTGGGGCGTCGTGCGCGGCGAAGTAGAAGCTGCCGATGGTGAGCAGGATTGCCAGCGGCACGAGCATCAGGCCGGCGAGGGCGGCCAGCGCCCCGACGACACCGCGGAGCTGGGTGCCGATCAACACCGCGAGGTTCACGTTGGTCGCCCCCGGGACCATCTGGCTGAGCGCATAGCAGGAGAGGAATTGCTGGTCGTCCAGCCAGCCGCGCTTCTCCACCAGCTCCCGGCGGATCCAGCCGGTCAGGCCGCCGCCGAAGCTGGTCGAGCCGATGGCCAGAAAGCTCATGAACAGGGCGGCAAGGCTCGCCGGTCTGGTGGTGCTGCGATTCGCCATCCGGCCATTCAACCGCGTCCGGTGTAAGCTCGATACAGGCAATGAGGGGCAGGTGTGCGATGGAATTTCCGACGTTGGGGCGGAGCGGCTTGCGTGTCTCCCGGCTCTGTCTGGGCAGCATGATGTTCGGCGGTGCCACGGATGAGCCGACCGCCACGCGCATCGTGGCGCGGGCGCGCGATCAGGGGGTCAACTTCATCGACACCGCTGATGGCTACAATGCCGGCCGGTCGGAGGAGATCGTCGGGCGCGCGATCAGGGAGCACCGGTCATGGTGGGTCTTGGCGACCAAGTGCGCCAACCCGACCGGTGAGGGGCCGAACGCGCGGGGCGTCTCTCGCCGGCACGTGTTCGACGCGGTGGGCGCCAGTCTGCGCCGTTTGGGCGTAGACGTGATCGACCTGCTCTACCTGCACAAGGAGGACCATGCGACACCGCTCGGCGAGACGGTCAGGGCGCTGGCCGACCTGATCCGGGCCGGCAGGATCCGCTATTTCGGGGTGTCGAACTACCGGTCCTGGCGCGTGGCCGAAATCTGCCGGCTGTGCGACGAGGCCGGGATCGACCGGCCGGTTGCGAGTCAGCCGCTGTACAATGCGCTGAACCGCGAGGTGGAGGTGGAGCACCTGCCGGCCTGCTTCTATTTCGGGCTCGGCGTGGTGCCATACAGCCCGCTGGCGCGCGGCGTGCTGACGGGGAAATATCAGCCGAACGTTCTGCCCGCGCCGGAGAGCCGTGCCGGCCGCAAGGATCGACGAATGCTGGAGTCCGAATGGCGGCCGGAGAGCCTGTCGATTGCCCAGGAGATCGCGGCCCGTGCGCGCCAACGCGGCATCACGCCGGGGCAGTTTGCCGTGGCCTGGGTGCTCAACAACCGTCTGGTGACGGCCGCCGTTGCCGGGCCACGCACCGAGGAACAATGGGAGGAGTATGCGGGCGCCCTGGCCTACCGGCTGACCGCCGACGATGAGGCGTTGGTAGACCGGTTGGTCTCACCCGGCCACCCCTCGACCCCCGGCTACAACGACCCGCAATACCCGATCGAGGGGCGGGTGCCGCGGTGACGGCCGAGTAGCGCACGTTCACCATGACTGCAATCCCGCCGGAATGATGGGTATCGCTGCGCTCAACCCATCCTACGCCGCTACGCCACAGTCTGTAGGATGGGTTGAGCGCAGCGATACCCATCACTACTCGCGAGGATCGCTCGCATTTCCGGTTACCCTGAACCCGCGCTAATGTATGCCGGCCGTCATCTCCTGGCGGTAACTCGCTGAGCGTCGCGTACCCTCCGCATCTCGAAGAACTGCCAGGCCAGCAGGATCGGCACCCCCACCGCCAGGTCGCGCGCGCGGCGGATCAGCGAGACGCCCAGCGACAGTTCCGGCGGCACGCCGAAGATCGCGCCCAACCCGGCATAGCCTGCCTCCTGCACGCCTGCGTTCACCGGCACTAGGAAGGCGACCGCGGCGGCTGCGCTGAGCAGCGCTTCGATCGCCAGCGCGTCGTCGAAGTCGATCGGCACGCCGAGCGCGCGATAGGCGATCCAGCCGGCCACGCCGGTACCGAGCCAGCCGATCAGATGCGCCATGAAGCCGATCGCCAGCCGCACGGTGTGGCCATGGATCAGCGCCAGCTCGGCCCGCAGCACCTGGACGCGGTCCTGTGCGTCGTCGAACCACCGTCCGGCGATGCGCTGGCCCAGCCTGGCGAACAGCGGCGCCGCCCCCTGCTGCAGCCAGATCAGCGCCACACCAGCCATCACGGCCAGCCCAAGCCCCACCTCCAGCGGCACCGCCAGCGACGAGTGGGGTGCGCGGGCGAGCAGGATGCCCAGGCCGATCGCGGTGAAGGCCAGCTGGGCCATGAACTCGGCCGTCACGTCGACCACGGTCGAGGCGGTTGCCAGCGGCCAGGACACGCCGTGCAGCGTCGCCGCACGGGCGCCGAACACGAAGCCGCCCACCTGCGAGAACGGCAGGCAGTTGGTCGAAGCGTCGCGCACCATGCGTCCCCAGACGAACACCCAGAGGCGGCGGGCCTCGCGCGGCGGGGTGATTGCGTCCCAGGCCAGCCCCAGCGCGGCGAACAGCACGAGTTGCCAGCCCACGATCAGCGCGAAATCCAGCCATCCCACGCGCTGGACGCCGGCGATCACGCGGCCGAAGCCGAACCAGCCGATCAGCACCGTCCCGAGCAGCAGGCCGACCAGGGCGAGCACGATCGAGAGCTTCTTCAATGCGGGCGACTTTCCGGCTGGCGGCGGGGCGGGCCGCCGGCTCTACACCAAATCCGCCGGCCCGGGCTATACACCGCCGTTCGCGCGGGAGGATTGCAGGCAGATGATAGCGGACGGGCCGACACTGCTGACCGGTGCAACCGGCTTTGTTGGCTCCGCCGTGGCGCGGGTGCTGGCGGCGCGCGGACATCGGTTGCGCCTGCTGGTCCGCGCCACCAGCGACCGGCGCAACCTGGCCGGGCTGGATGCCGAATTGGTTCTTGGCGACCTCACCGACGCCGTCTCGCTGATGCGGGCGGCGTCCGGCTGCCGCTATGTCATGCATGTCGCGGCGGACTATCGGTTCTGGGTGCCGGACCCCGACGCCATGCTGCGCGCCAATGTCGACGGCACACTCGCGGTGATGCGCGCCGCGCAGGCGGCGGGGGTCGAGCGGATCGTATACTGCAGCTCGGTCGCCGCGCTTGGGCTGACTGCGGATGGCACGCCGGCGGACGAGACCACCCCGGCAAACGAGGCGGAATTCATCGGCACCTACAAGCGCTCGAAGTTCCTGGCCGAGCGCGCGGTGATGGATCTGGTGCGCCAGGAGGCACTGCCGGCGGTGATCGTCAATCCTGCCGCACCCGTCGGGCCGCGCGACATCAAGCCGACTCCGACCGGCAAGATGATCCGCGATGCCGCGGCGGGGCGCGTGCCGGCCTATATCGATACCGGGCTCAACATCGTCCATGTCGACGACGTGGCCGAGGGGCATGTGCTGGCACTGGAGCGGGGGCGGATCGGCGAGCGCTACATCCTGGGCGGCGAGAACCTGCTGCTGAAGGACCTGCTGGCGTTGGTCGCCGAGGTTGTCGGGCGGCGGCCGCCGCGCATCGAGTTGCCCGAGGCGGTCGTCTGGCCCGCCGCTCTGTTCATGGAGGGCCTGGCGCGTCTCATGGGCATCCCGCCGATGATAACGCGTGACCATCTGAAAATGGCGCGCAAGAAGATGTTCTTCTCCTCGGCCAGGGCGATGACCGAACTCGGCTATGCGCCGCGCCCGGTGCGCCAGGCCATCGAGGACGCGGTCGCCTGGTTCCGTGCCAATGGCATGCTGCGGACATGACCACGCTGGCGGCTCTATCGCTGCTGATCTGGCTCTATCTGCTGGCGGCGCATGGGCGGTTCTGGCAGTCGGGCCCCGAGCTCGCACCGGCGCGCCCTGCCACCGCACCGCCCGTCGCGGTCGTCGTGCCGGCACGCGACGAGGCGCCGGTCATCGGTCTGTCGCTGCGCTCGCTGCTGGCGCAGGATTACGCTGGATCGCTTCGGGTCATCCTGGTGGATGACGCCAGCAGCGACGGCACTGGCGCGATCGCGCGCGGTATCGCCGATCCACGGCTGACCGTCCTGGACGGGCGACCCCGGCCTGCCGGCTGGAGCGGCAAGCTTTGGGCGGTTGCCCAGGGCCTCGCCGAGGCGGACACGACCGAATTCGTGCTGCTCACCGACGCCGACATCGTGCATGACCGAGGCCACCTGGCCAGTTTGGTCGCGCAGGCCGAGCGTCGCGATTTCGACCTCGTGTCCGAGATGGTGGCTCTCAACTGCGACAGCCCAGCAGAGCATGCGCTGGTGCCGGCTTTCGTGTTCTTTTTTCAGTTGCTGTATCCGTTCGCCTGGGTGAACGATCCGCTGCGCGCCACGGCGGCCGCGGCAGGCGGAACCATGTTGATCCGCAGGCGCGCGCTCGAGCGGATCGGCGGCATCGCGGCAGTGCGCGGCGCGCTGATCGACGATGTGGCGCTGGCCGCCGCGGTGAAGCGAGGCGGGCGGATCTGGCTTGGGCACTCGGTGCTGGCGCGTTCCGTGCGCAGCTATCCGGCCTTGGTGCACATCTGGCGGATGGTGACACGCACGGCTTATGTGCAGTTGCGTTTCTCGCCGCTGCTGTTGCTGGCCACGACCATGGCGATGGCGCTCAGCTTCCTTGTTCCGCCAGTGGCGGCGCTGTTCGGCCATGGTGCGGCGCGCTGGATCGGCTGGCTGGTCTGGGGCGCCATGGCGGCTTCGTATCAGCCAACGTTGCATCGCTATCGACGGTCCTTCCTGTGGGCGCCCTGCCTGCCGCTGATCGCGGCCGGCTATCTCGCGGCGACGATCGGTTCGGCCGTCAACCACCATCGCGGCCGCGGTGTCGCCTGGAAGGGCCGCGCCTACCAGGGTGTCGGCGCATGAGTGCCGTCGGCACGATGGAGACGTGGTCGGGCAAGGATCGTGGCGACGAGAATTTTCCGGTCGGCTCGCTGCTGATCCGGCGCGACCTGCGCGCGCACGTGCACGCGTTCTACGCGTTCGCACGCAACGCCGACGACATCGCCGATTCCGCCACCCTGCCGGCGGAGGAGAAGATCGCGCGGCTGGATGCGATGGAGGATGTGCTGCTCGGCCGCCGCGACACCGGCTCGCCGAGCGCCGCGCGCTTGCGCGCCAGCCTGGCTGAGACCGGGGTTACGCCGCGCCATTCGACCGATCTGCTGATCGCATTCCGCCGCGACGCGACAAAGCTGCGCTATGCGAAATGGGACGAGCTTTGCGATTACTGCCGCTATTCCGCGATGCCGGTCGGGCGCCACGTGCTGGATCTGCATGGCGAGGATCGCGCGACCTACGAGCCATCCGATGCCCTCTGCGCCTCGCTGCAGGTGCTGAACCATTTGCAGGATTGTGCCAAGGACCTGGCCGCGCTGGATCGCTGTTACCTGCCGCTGGACCTGCTGATGCGCTGCGGCGCGTCGGTGGACGACCTGCGCGGCCCCGCCGAAACGTCGGGCCTGCGCCGCGTATTCGATCTGCTGCTCGATCATGTGGATGCGCTGAACGCGGCGGCGATCGAACTGCCGCGCCGCTCGCGAAGTCGCAGGCTGAGACTGGAGACGGCGGTCATCGTTGGCCTCGCGCATCGGCTGGCGCGAAGGCTGCGCCGCGGTGACCCGCTCGCGCGGCGTGTGCGTCTGACCAAGGCGGACGCAGCAGGCAGTGTGCTGTCGGCGTTGCGCTTCCTGCCGCTGGCGCCGGACAGATGACCCCCCTCAACGCGGCGCAGGCCGATCTCGATGCGGTGGAGGCGGTTGTGCGCGCCGCGGGCACCTCGTTCTACCGCGGCATGCGCGTGCTGCCGCCCGATCGCCGCCACGCGATGTATGCGATCTACGCCTTCTGCCGCATCGTGGATGACATCGCGGACGAAGACGGGGCGTTTGCCGACAAGCTGCCAAGGCTCGCGGTGTGGCGTGAACGGGTGGCCGGATTGTACCACGGTCAGGCCGACGGACCGGTCACCCGTGTCCTGGTAGCCGCGGTGCAGTGCTACGGCCTTCGCCAGGAGGATTTCCTGGCGGTGGTCGACGGCATGCAGATGGACGCGGAAGCCGCCATCGTCGCGCCGGACCTCGCCACGCTCGACCTTTATTGCGACCGGGTCGCCGCCGCGGTCGGGCGGCTTTCGGTGCGGGCCTTCGGCGACTCCTCGGCTGCCGCCGACCTGGTGGCCCACTCGCTGGGCCGCGCGCTGCAACTCACCAACATCCTGCGCGATGTGCAGGAGGATGCCGAGCGCGGGAGGCTCTACCTGCCGCGCGAATGGTTGGACGCAGCGGCGGTGCCGCATGATCCGTCGGCGGCATTGCGCGCGCCTGGCCTGCCGCTCGTCTGTGCTTGCGTCGCGGCGCTGGCGCATGAGCATTTCCGCGCGGCGCGGGAGGCGATGCGGCGCTGCGATGCGAGGGCGATGAAGCCGGCGCGGCTCATGGGGGCGACCTACGCCGCCGTACTTTCGCGGCTGGAGCGCCGCGGCTGGTCACGGCCAGACGAACGCGTAAGCCTGCCCGTCTGGCAGAAGCTGTGGCTCGCGCTGCGCTACGGCGTGGCGTAGCGCGAGCCAATCTGTCACGCCCGGCGGCGGGTTGCCGGGCGCGTGGGAAAGGCGTTTACCCAGCGCCGTGCGGCTTCGAGCTCGGGCCCGGTGACCACCAGCGGCGCACAGGCCTCGGCTTCCCACACACGCGACGCAAAATCCGGATGGAGCGCGATCGGCCCACCGCCATTGGCGAAATTGCCGCGGTCGCCGGTGTCCAGGTAGCTCTCGGTCGGCAGGCCATCCGCCAGCAGCACGTCATGCCGTGGCAGCTCGACATGGTAGTAGGTTACCTCGTCGACCGGCACCTGCGCGATCACCGCGCCGTCGATCAGGTACTTCACCGGGATCAGCGCGTCCACCACGAACACCGCGTGATCCGGCGACAGGTAGAGATCCCGGCAGGGCCGCCCTGGTCCGAATGCATGGGCCGAAACCCGCACCGGCCAGACCTTGTGCGGCTCAGGGTGGCGAGTGCAGTCCACCGTGCGGTGGCCGATCCAGATGACTTCCCGCGACCCCCACCCCAACCCTCCCCCGCTTCGCGGGAGAGGGGGTTCAGTGCCAACACCCCCTCTCCCGCGCAGCGGGGGAGGGTTGGGGTGGGGGTGGCGGAGCACCACCTGTACCCGGTCGCCGACGCGCAGATCCTCCACCGCAACCTCGCCACGCTCGGTGCTGATCCGCGTCCCAGCCACGAAGCACGGCGCGGTGCCGATCCCGCCCGTGCCGTTCACCCCCAGATTGCTGCCGGTCACCGACGAACCAAACTGCAACGTGCCGATCGTCGCACTCGAGCCATCGAACAGCGTCAGCACATGCGTCGAGGCATCGAAGCTGTCCGAGGCGATCGACGTGCCCTGCACGATGATCGCATCGCCGGTGATGAAGTCGCCGATCGTCGCGCCAAACCCGCCGAGCGTGCCGATCGTCAGGATCCCCGTCCCGTCGGTGAACGTCACCGTCTGGGTGGCCGCGACGCTGCCGGCATTCACCGTCAGGTTGCCGCCGGTATCGATCTCCAGCACGCCGGTGCCGGTGATCACCGGCGCGACCAGCGTCTCGGTGCCGCTGGCGGCGAACAGCGTGCCGGTGTTGACGATCGACACCGTGGCGGTGATGGCGCCCTTGCCGCCGGCGCGGCCGGTGTTGTTGACCACGCTCGGGTCGATGATGCCGCCGAACTGGATCAGCTTGCCCGACGCGCCGATGTTGATGTTGTCGTGCACCGTCAGCTCGGTTCCGCTGCCCAGCGTCAGCACCGCCGTGCCGGCATCGCCGAGGCTCAGGCTGTGCGCGATGTTGAGCTGGCTGCCGTTGCCCTCGATGTCGACATTGCCGGAGCTGCCGGCCTGCACGCCGATATCGGCGTTGTCGGCGGTCACCACGGCGCCCGACAGGATCGACAGTTCCGCGGCGGTGGCGTCGCCGACGATGAGCGAGCCGGCGAGCGTGAGGTTACTGCCGGTGCCGACCACCGAGACGATGCCCGAGCCGCCGGCCAGCACGCCGATATCGGCCCGATCGAAGGTGACCGTGCCGCCGGCGCTGATCGCCAGCGAACCCGCACCGCCGTCACCTACCAGGAGCGGGCCGGGCGACTGCCAGGTCGACCCGGTGCCGTTGACGACCACATTCGATCCGTCGCTGCCCGAGCCGGAGGCGATGGCGTCCGTTCCACTGCTCGTCTGGACCAGTCCGCCCGCCGTGACCAGCAGCCAGCCAAAATCGCCGGCGCCAACGGTGACGTCGCCGACATTGTCGATCGTTGATCCGGTCCCGCTGACCGTTACGGCCCCGCCGCCGCTGGCGTCCGAGATGGCAAGGCCCCCGGTATTCCAGGTCCCTCCATTGGTGATGGCAACCGGACCCGTGACCGTCTCCGAACCCGAACCCGCCAGCGTGACCGGCAGTGTGGGGAGATAGCTGTAGCTCACGGTGACTGTCGCACCGGCCTCGGCGATCAGCCTGGCCAGCAGGTTCCCCGGCCCGTCCAGACTCGACGTGCCCGAGGCGGCGATGGGGACCGCCACGCTGCCCTGGCCGGTGAATGCCGCCAGACCGCCTGGGCCGGTCAACTGACTGCCGATCGTCGTCGTCTGCGTCAGGCCATGGTCGATGCGGCCGGAAGTCCCGGCGAAGTCCTGGGTGCCATCGTAGCCTACCAGCAGCATGGAATCGCTGACCGTGGCGGCGACAGCCTCGGTCGTTCCGGGAAGGTCCAGCGAGAGCGTCG
>JBGPND010000047.1:0-28828 GCA_041487355.1 Acetobacteraceae bacterium
ACACATTGCTGCAGGTCCTTTCGGTCACAATATTCGAAAAAATGCCGATCCAGACTGCATTCTCGCCAGCGAGCGACAGAACCGATGGCGCAATATGTGGCAACCAATTGAATCTGTTTGCCTTTTAACCGGACAGCAGTGATCTGACTTTCCTTCTCTTTTGGAATTGTATGCGGAATTTCAAGCTTGCGAAGGCATAATGCGTTCAATGGCGCGATCGGAGCGGGCTTGGCGTGCGATAGCCGTAACGGCCCTTGTAGTCGGTGCTCTGGCGCTTCTAGGTGAAGGGTTTAACGCTCGGCACGACCTCTCGGAATTATGGCGTTATCTGTTTGTCCGTTAGTGCCCGGCGCGCCTCGTTCCCTGTCCCCACGCTCCGCGCTCGTCATCTGGGCGTTGGCAATCCCCACCGCGCCGTCGCGCCCCATCCGGACTTCGCCACCGTTCCGCGCCCATGCACCCGACGCAAGGCGCCCCGCGCCATCCGGCAGATGTCTTTGCGCAATCCAAGATCGGCTATGTCCAAGCCCTTGGCTCGCATGACGCCCGTCGCGATCTGGTCAATGGCCAAGAACGCGCCACATCGTTCGCGCAGCACGAAACGGCAGAGCCGGCTCAGTTCGCCGGGGGTAAAGTGTGGATTGGGCTTGCGCCGGATCAGGGGCGGGACGAACAGGACGAGCTTCCGCAGCTCGTCTTCGATTTCTGCGATTGCCGATTTATGGACCGCAGCACGACGCTCGAAATCCGCCAGCGCGAGCATCCTGCGCCAGCGTCTCTCGTACAGCCTCTTGATAACGAGCGCGTCCTCCATCCCGCATATGGTAGGAGATCACCCCCTCACCGGCTCGCATCTTGTGGTGGCCGTTGCTACATAATACCGCAATTCCGCCGGGAGCCATCGGAGGAGCAGAGGATGCGGATACGCATTCGCTGGCGAATCCGGTGGGGCAGGTGGCGGGTGCGACTAACACTCGCACTCCGCCGTTAGCCTGCACCGGAGGCGGGGTCGCGTGAGCGGCCCCGCCTCCGAAAAGCTAGCACTTTCCGGTGATCGTGGCGAGCGCTTTCCGCTAACGCGCCGCCCCCAGCGCCCAGGCCAGCACGCCCTTCTGCGCGTGCAATCGGTTCTCAGCCTCGTCGAACACCACCGATTGCGGGCCATCGATCACCTCTTCGGTGACCTCCTCGCCGCGATGTGCCGGTAGGCAATGCATGAAGATCGCATCCGCCGCCGCCTTCGCCATCAACGCACTGGTGACGCGATATGGCGCCAGCAGGTTATGGCGACTGGTGTTGGGATGGTCCGACATCGAAACCCAGGTGTCGGTCACCACGCAGCGCGCGCCGGCCACCGCCTTCTCCGGATCGTCGGTCAGCTCGATCTTCCCCCCGTTCGCCCGCGCCCAGTCGATCAGCTCCTTGGGTGGGCGGAGCGCATCCGGCGTGGCCAGGCGCAGCGTGAACCCGAAGCGCACCGCCGCCTCGATCCAGCTTCGTGCAACGTTGTTGCCGTCGCCGCACCAGGCGACCACCTGGCCGGCAATCGGCCCGCGATGCTCCTCGAACGTCATCACGTCGGCCATGAGCTGGCAGGGGTGCGAGGTGTCGGTCAGCCCGTTGATCACCGGCACCGTGGCGTACTTGGCGAGTTCGTGCAGCTTCGCCACGTTGTCGGTGCGCAGCATGATCGCATCGACGTAGCGCGACAACACGCGCGCCGTGTCAGCGGGAGATTCGCCGCGGCCGCTCTGCATGTCGCGTGCATTCAGCACGATCACGTCGCCGCCGAGCTGTCGCATGCCGACCTCGAAGGAAACGCGCGTGCGCGTGGATGGCTTCTCGAAGATCAGCGCCAGTGTCTTGCCGGCCAGCGGCCGTGACGACACGCCGCCACGCTTGTAGTTGGCGGCGACGTCGAGCATCTGGCGCAACGTCGAAGAATCGAAGTCGCGCAGGTCGAGGAAGTGCCGCGGGCCGGCCACCGTGTCGGTGGACCGGCCCGCGACCTCACGCTTCCGCTTGAGCGAAGCGCTCACTTCGCCGCTGCCTTGGCGGCCGCGGAGGGCAGCACACGGCGCGCCGCACGACGCAGCATCGCCACGGCCTCGTCCAGATCGGCGTCGGTGACGACGAGCGGCGGAGCGAGACGCAGCACGTTGTCGCCGGCGGTGATCGCCATCAGACCCTCTGCGACGCAGGCAGCCTGCACCTCGCCCTGCGGCAGGACGCATCTCATGCCCAGCAGCAGGCCCATGCCACGCGCATCCTCGAACACAAGCGGGAATTCGCGGACGATTTTGTCGAGCTCTGCGCGCAGCTTGCGGCCCTTGCGCTCGACATCCTTCAGGAAGCCAGGCGCCAGCATGACGTCCAGCACGGCGTTGCCGGCGGCGCACGCCAAAGGATTGCCACCGAACGTCGTGCCGTGCGTGCCGGGCTTCAGCGCCTTGGCGAACTGCTCCTTCGCGAGAACGGCGCCGAGCGGGAAGCCGCCGCCGATGCCCTTCGCCGCCGACATGACATCCGGCGTGATGCCGGCCCATTCATGCGCGAACAGCTTGCCGGTGCGGCCCATGCCGGACTGCACCTCGTCCATCCCGAGGATGATGCTGTACTCGTCGCACACGGCTCGCAGGTCGCGCAGGAACTGCATATCTGCGGGGCGCACACCGCCCTCGCCCTGGATCGGCTCGACGATGATGCCGCAGGTGGCGGGACCAATCTTGTCGCGTACCGCGTTCATGTTGTTGAACGGCACGTGGTCGAAGCCGTCGACCACCGGGCCGAAGCCTTCCAGGTATTTGGCGTTGCCGGTGGCGGCCAGCGTGGCCAGCGTACGGCCGTGGAACGCGCCTTCGAAGCAGATGAAGCGGAAGCGCTCCGGCTTGCCGGCATCGAACATGGCGCGGCGCATCATCTTGATCATGCCCTCGTTCGCTTCCGCGCCCGAGTTGCAGAAGAACACGCTGTCCGCGAAGGTTGCGTCCACCAGCCGCTGCGCCAGCCGCTCGGCCTGCGGGATGCGGTACAGGTTGGACACATGCATCACCTTGGCGGCCTGCTCGGCGATTGCCTTGGCGAGGTGCGGGTGGCCATGGCCCAGCGAGGCGGTGGCGATGCCCGACCCGAAATCGAGGAATCGTCGCCCGTCCACCGTCCACAACCAGGCACCTTCGCCCCGCTCGAAAGCGAGGTCGGCACGGGCGTAGTTCGGTAGAAGAGCGGAAATCATGGGTATGCAACCCTCTTGTGTGGTTTCCCCAATGGATCTCCCACCCGCGACCTTTCGAGGCGGTTCCAAGGGAAGCGGGAATTGTTGGCGGTTGTGCGGACGGGAGTCAAACGAACGGTGTTGCGTGCGCCGGCCAATGACCTTGTATCAGGCCCCAGCCGTGCCATCGTTCGCCGATGACGACTGCTCCGCAACGCCGTGGCGCCGGACCGCCACCTGACGCAGCGACCCTGCATGACGCGGCGCTCGACTATCTCGCGCGTTATGCCGCGACCGAGGCTGGATTGCGGCGTGTGCTGGAGCGGCGGGTGGAGCGCTGGGCCCGCTCCGCCCAGGCCGAAGCCGGCGAAGCGGATGATGTCGCCGGTCAGGCGAGCGAAGCCAAGCGCGTCGTACGCGAGGTCGTCGCCCGCCTGGTGGCAGCCGGAGCGGTGAACGACGCGGTGTTTGCCGAGAACCGGGTCCGCACGCTGATCCGCGCGGGGCGCTCGCGCCGGGCCGTGGCCGCGCACTGGGCGGCGAAGGGGGTGGATGGGGACGTCGCCCGCTCTGTGCTGCCCGAGGACACGACCAGCGAACTCGCCGCCGCGCTGACGCTGGCACGGCGACGGCGGATCGGGCCATTCCGGACGGGCGCTCTGCCCGATCAGGCCGGGCGGCAGCGAGAACTGGCCATCCTGGCACGGGCCGGGTTCCCGCAATCAATTGCCAGAGAGGCGCTCGCCATGGCGACGGACGAGGCCGAGGCTCTGGTGAACCAGTTGCGTCGCTGATCAGGTGGCCTGCAGCCGCGTTGCGCCGGCACGCCGGCTGAGCGCGATGGCGGGGTGGTCGATCCAACGCTCGAACAGCACGGCTGCAAGCAGGGTGAGGCCGATGAACAGGGCAAACACGGTGGCCACCGACGCGCTATGCGGCATCACCGGCTGCACGCCGATAAAAATCAGGCAGCCGAGGGTGAACAGGATCGGAAAGTGCAGCAGGTAGATGCTGAAGGACAGGCGTCCCAGTTGACGGCATGTTTGTCGCTCAAGCAGGGCCTGCGCCGGTGAGCAAAGCAACACGCCAGCGAAGATCAGCACCGCCGCCACCTGGCTGGCGAACTGGAACAGATTCGGCGCAGCAACCAGCTCGATATTGGCCAGCCAAAGACGCCACATCTCAATGGCGCGCCAATCCTTGGTGGCACAGAGCGCGAAACCAAGCATGAGCAGCAGTGCTCCGGCGACGGCTAGCACGGCGCGCAGCCTCTTATCGTCATGGCCGGTCTTGACCCGGCCATCTACCCCCACGGCCGGTGCGCAGATGGCCGGGTCAGGCCCGGCCATGACGAATGAAAACAGGTGCCCCAGCACGAACAGGAACATCGGATGCGTGCCGAACAGCACGGCCGCCGCGACCACGACAGCGCGGTGCAGCCATGCCGACCGGGCGCGCAGCGACGCCAGGCACAGCACCAGCAGCGAGCCATACAGTTCCAGATGCAACGACCAGAACGGCGCGTCGAGCGACAGCTCCATCGGCGGCAGCCGCTCTGCCAGCGGCGCGAACAGCGTCGCCTCCCGGTAGCCGAGCAGCAGACTGTCGAGGCCGATCTCGCGCGCCAGATGCGCCAGCGTCGGCGCGCCGCTGGAATCCATCGCGAGCCACGCCGACCCGGTCAACGCGGCGGCCCACAGATGCGCATCCGGCATCGCGGCCAGCAGCAGCGTGGCGATGGCGGCGGCGGCGACGACCGGCACGCCCAGCCGCACCACGCGCTTGCCCAGCTTGGCCACGAACGCGCCCGGCCGGGCGAAGGACGGCGTCAGCACCGCGCCGCTGATCAGGAAGAACACGTAGACAGCGGTGTGGCCATCGAACAGCACGCGCAGCGGCGGCCAGGCGTGCCGCGCGGTATCGGGCAGGAAGCCGGTGACGAAGTGCAGCAGCACCACCTGCATCGCCGCGATGCCGCGGAGCCCCTCCAGATACTGCACCTTGCCGGGCTGCATCGCCTGAGCTTATCGCGCCGGCGCTAGGCCTTGGCGAGCATCACCTCGTGCGCGGCCAGCCGCCGGTGCAGCAGATACATCGGGATTGCCAGAGCCGAGACCGCGGCCGCTGCAAGCAGGGCGCCTTCCGGCCCACCAGACAGGTCGGCCGCCCAGCCGCACAGCGCGGGCACAACCGTCCCGCCGGCATAGTACATCGAATAGAACAGCCCCATCCCGACAGCGCGATTCTCGGGGCGCGCCGACAACGTCCCCACAGCCATGATGACACCGGGATGGAACGACCCCACGATGCCGATCAGCACCGCCAATGAAACCGGCCAGTCCAGCAGCGCCGTGCCGGTCATGCCGACCACCAATGCCAGCGTGCCGAGCAGGAAGATGCGAAACGCGCCGAAGCGAGCGGCAAGGCCGCTCCCGACCATGGTCGCCGGGACATTCCCCCAGGTCGCGATGGTCAACACGAGCCCGGTCAGCAGCAGCCCCTCGCCGCGCACCGCCATGACCGACGGCACATAGGAGGTGTATCCCGAATAGCCGGCGGTATAGGCGGTCCAGATCAGGCCTGCGATCACCAGCAGCAGGCACTCACGCGTGCTCGGCAGCGAGAAGGAGCGGGGAACCGGTGCCGCGTGCGGCGCGGGGCGGAAGCTCAACAGGAACAACACCGCGGCCACGGCCAGCATGGCGGCATCGGAGGCGAAGCCGGCCTGCCAGCCATAGGCGTGCACCAGCGGCGGCAGGATGAGCTGCGCCAGCCCGACGCCGATCGGGTAGGACGCGACCGAGATGCTGATCGCCAGCATGAAGTGCCGGCCATGGAACCAGTCGGCGATGATCTTGTTCTGCAGCACGATCATCGCCACCGCGCCGACCCCGGCGATGCTGCGGCCGACGCCGATCCCCGCCGGCCCCGCGGAAGCCGCGCTGACCAGCGGCCCGAGCACCATTAGCCCAAGGCCGGTGCCCAGCACCAGTCGGTCACCGAAACGCCGGCCGAGCAAGCCGAGGGGGATCGCGGCGAAGCTGCCCAGCAGCATGAAGGCACCGATCAGCGTGCCCAGGGTCGTGTAGTCGAGGTGGAACAGCCGCACCAGGTCGGGGCCGAGGGTCGGCACGGTCTGGAACTGGTAGCCGAAGCCGATGCGGGCGAGCGCCAGCGCGGCGAGAATGAGCCAGGGCCTGGCGCCCATATTTCCTCCCGGCGAAGACCCGCTACGGGGCCAGCCGCTTCTCCATATTGACGAAAGTCGGTTCGGCATAGCCGGGATGCGCGTGGCGCGTCGTCTCGACGAAGCCGCAGGCGGCGAACAGGCGGCGGTTGTCGATCAGCGGAAGGCGCGTGCTCAGATGGATGCGCGGCAGGCCCATCTCCCTTGCCGCGGCCTCCGCCACAGCCACCAGGGCCTTGGCGATGCCGCGGCCGCGCCAGGCCGATGCCACCGCCAGCCGTCCCAGATAGAGCCCACCGTCCTGTTCGGTCCATAACGCCGAGCCGACCAGCCCGCCGGCGGCCTCCGCCACCGCGCCCCCGCCCGTCCGCAGGTGCGCCGCGACGTCTTCGGCCGTCACCCGCAAGGCCGAGGGCGGCGGGTCGGTTGCGACCGACTGGGAAGCGAAGGCGGCACGGATCAGGGCGGCAACCGCTTGGGCATCCCGCTCCTCAATCGAGCGCAATGTAAAATCGGCTTCCCGCGGCGTCATCGGGGGAAGGTAGCCCGCGCGGCGGACCATGCCTATCTTGGGGCGATGTCCGACACACCCGCCTTCCTCGACAGCGGCCGACCACCGGTGCCCGACATCGTCGTGCCGCGCGGTGTCATGCCGTTCTTCCTGCCCCGCCGCCCGGTGCGCGGCCGGCTGGTGCGCCTGGGGCCGCTGGCGCACGCCTTGCTCACCCGCCATCCGAACCATCCGGCGGTCACCAGGCTCGCCGGCCAGTCCCTGGCACTCGCGGCGGCACTGTCCACGGCGCTGAAATTCCGGGGGTCGTTCAGCGTGCAGGCGAAAGGGGATGGGCCGGTGCCGATGCTGCTCGCCGACTGCACCGATACCGGCGCACTGCGCGGCTATGCGCGCGCCGAACCGGGCAAGCTCGAGGCGCTGCTGCGGACCGATCCCTCGCCGGCGGCCGATCGACTCCTCGGCGGCGGCTACCTGGCGTTCACCGTCGATCAGGGGCCGGAGCAGAACCGCCACCAGGGCATCGTCACCATCGAAGGCGGCAATCTGGCCGAGATGGCGCTGCACTATTTCCGCACCAGCGAGCAGCTTCGCTGCTTCGTCCATCTTGCCTGCGACAACACGCAGGATGGCTGGCGCGCCGGAGCCCTGATCCTGGAGAAGATCGCCGGCGCGGGTGGGATCGATCCCGAGCTGGACGCGGAGGCCCAGGAGGAAAGCTGGCGCACCGCCACCACGCTGGCCACCACCTTGACCGACGCCGAGCTGCTGGACGATGCACTACCGCCGGAGCATCTGCTGTATCGGCTGTTCCACAGTGAAGGGGTCACCACCGATCGGGCCCGCGCGCTGTCCTACGGCTGCCGCTGCTCGCGCGCGCGGCTGGTCGGCATCCTGGAAGGGTTTCCGCCCGACGATCTCGATCACATGGCGGTGGACGGCGACATCGTCATGACCTGCGAGTTCTGCAACTACGACTTCCGGTTTCCCCGCCAGGACGTGCACGGCCGCAGTGCCGCGTCCTGATCGACCACCCTGTCCGCCGACCCGGAGTTGCGCATGCCAAGCCGCACGCTGTCCCGCCGCTCGTCATTGCTGCTGCCATTGCTGCTCGCTGCCTGCGGCGGCCGGTCGAATCGCCGGTATCCGCCGCTGCACTACGGCCATCTGACACCGCTTCGGCTGAACGTCGCGGCGATCCAGATCGAGCAGCGCTACGTCCCGTCGGGCGTCGCGCCCGATGTCAGCCAGCTCGACCCGATGCCTCCGGTGCAGGCCCTGCGCAACATGGCCGCGGATCGCTTGCAGGCATTCGGCAGCTCCGGCCAGGCGGTGTTCGTCATCCAGGAGGCGTCGCTGAACCGCCAGCGTGACACGATCCTTGGCAGCTTCGCGGTGGAGCTGGACGTCTACACCTCGGCCAACACCCGCGCCGGCTTTGCCGAGGCGCGGGTTTCCCGCACCTATACCGGCGACCTCGATGACCTTGCTTCGACGCTCTATGACATGACGAAGGACATGATGGACACGATGAACGTCGAATTCGAATTCCAGGTGCGCCGCTCGCTGGGCGCCTGGCTGCTTCCCGAAGGCGCCGTCCAGCCGTCGGTGCAGCAGCAGCCGCTGATGGCGCCGCCGCGGTAAGCGGTGGTGTCACGTCGATAATTCCGATATTATCTAGCAACGAGCAACACGAGATACGAGCAGGAGCCACTCTGTGCGGTAAGGCTCAGCCGCATGCTCACTTCGCGGCCGGGCTGGCGCTGGGTCGCCCGCTGTCAATAGCCGCACCAGCCCGCAGATACTGGAGCCGCCTTCGGCGGCCTCATGACGGGCAGGCCCCCCCCCGACGGCGATTGTGGGGCGAGCGTAGCCAACGCCAAGTTGGCGCGCCGGCTGAAGGACCTATGACCTACTTATCGGATACGATCCGCGCGTCGGACTTCAGGTGCGAGACCACAAGCGCGTCGGGGCATTCGTCTCGCACGTTAAAGATCAGGCGTCCATCCAAAGCCCTGGACGTTTCGTAAGCAAGGCGTCCGGTCACGTGGTTTTCGTCATCGAACATCAGGACACGCGGCCTGAGCGCCACGATCTCCTGCTGCTTGATGTAAAGCGAGCTGCAGATGATCAATTTGTCTCCCAACTGGCACGTACGTGCCGCAGCCCCATTGAGGATGCAGCAGCGGGAGCCCCGCTCCCCAAGGATCACATAGGTCGAGATCCTCGCTCCGGAATTCCGGTTCCAGATATCCACGAATTCCATGGGGTAGATCCCGGCCATTTCACAGTGATCCGGGTCCAGAGTTATCGATCCGTGGTAGTGAAGGTCTGCTCCGGTAACTGCTATTCCGTGTAGCTTGGCCGCCACCACCTTCCGCATCGATGCACTCCTTTGACATTACATTCCCGCCAAATAGAGCTACCCGCCGCCAACATTAGTTGAGCTTTGTGGATAGCCCCGTCATCTGTCGATCGCCCCGCAACAGCGAGCTTCTCTTACTGTCCGACCCTCCTATCAGTTGCCGGCGCTATCGGCATCCCATACGAATATGGAAAACCCCCGGATCGAAACCGAAAGAGATTTGAATTTGCATAGGCCCCCCTGAATCTGACTCACGCGTGCGATCGGCGGGTCTTGCGTGGATGGTACTGCAGAGCGTTGGCGATCTGCTCTGCCATGATCCCCACGCTGGGTTCCTGGAACAGCGCCAGATGCAGCATCGTCCCGCCGATGCGGAAGCCGGCGTGTGGAGGGTCAGGCAACACTTCGATCTGGTACTCTCCGGTCAGCAGAGCAGACCACCCCAGATCCGCGGTCAGAAGGCGGCCGGTTGGTTGCGCTTGGCGGCGCAACACCAGCACGCGTCCACCATAGGGTTTGGGTCGATATGTCATGCGAGCGCGCACCAGATGCGGATGATACCAGTCTTCGATCTCAACCGGTCTGGTTACCAAATGCAGCTTTTCGCCGAGACGCTGCCCGAAGTAACGAAGCTTTCCGCCAAAACCGCCCGGCACCATTGCAAGCTGCGCACCGAACAACTGCCAGCGGAAGGAGCATTCGGCGAGCGCTCCCTGCAGGCGTGGCAGCCGCCTGGTATAGCCGGGCGCCCAGGCATCGATGATGACAAGCAGCGGAATGTCCTCACCCTGACCGCGAAGCTGCTGGGCGATTTCGTACGCGAGCACGCCTCTGGCGCAAAGGCCGAGGAGAACGTAGGGACCTTTCGGCCGGACTCTGCGGATTATTCTTACATAATCCGCGGCGATGTCCTCGAAGGCGCATGGCTCAATTGCCTCGGGAACCTCCGGATCGTAACGCTGCAGCGCGATGAACGGCTGGTCGGGACCAAGTCGATTGGCCAACGGAAAAAACAGGCCGGTGTTGTTGATCGCAAAGATCGGCGGCCGGGCCCCATTCGGCTGAATCGGAATGACCTGGTGATCCTGCAGCGACGCTTCCGCATCGCGCAATAATTTGCTCAGGCCGCCAAAGGTGGGTGCCCGAAGGAGTTCGATGAGAGGAACTCGTTTGCCAAACGACCGCTCCACGCGAGCCAGCATCCGTGTGGCCAAAAAAGAATGCCCGCCGAGCTCGAAAAAGTTCGCTTCGCTGGAAGTTGGCGCCACACCGAGCAGTTCGCGCCAAATCTCAGCGAGCCTGTGCTCCACTTCGCTCTGCACAACGTCAACATCTTTGTGGGGCGCCCCCCTGACCCGTGTCAGCGCCTGGCGGTCGATTTTTCCGTTCGGCGTGCGCGGCAGGCGCGCGATGACCGAAATCGTCTGCGGACGCATGTATCCGGGCAGGGTCTCGGACAAATACGTTTTGATAGCCGTCCGCAGGTCACCCGATGTGCCTTCAGCTCCAGATCGGCACACGACGTAAGCTGCCAGGCCGGATACCACGTCGCCATCGCGGCAGACCACTACAGTGGCCTCGGCGATCTGCGGATGCCGCAGCAAGGCGGCTTCGATCTCTCCGAGTTCGATGCGGAATCCGTTGAGCTTCACCTGGTTATCGGTCCGGCCGACGTATTCGATCAGGCCATCCTTGCGCCAGCGCGCGAGGTCTCCGGTCCGGTATAGCCGCCCTGTCCCGAACGGGTTCCGGATAAACCGTTCCGCAGTCAGATCCGCGCGATTCAGATAACCGCGTGCGAGACCCACCCCGCCAATATAGAGTTCGCCGGACGCACCGACCGGTACCGGCTGCAGATCCGGATCGAGTATATACACCAGTGTGTTGGCAATTGGCCGTCCGATCGGAACCGGATCGCTGCCTGTCTCCACAGCCGCAGCAAGGCTGTCACCATTCGCCTCGGACATGCCGTAAAGGTTCAGGAGCTGAGCCGACGGCAGCGCCGCGATGAACCGATCTGCCACATGGCGTGGCAATGTCTCCCCACTCGAAATGCAAAGCCGCAGAGAGCGGAGATCCGCGGCATAGTTCAGCAACACGTCCAGCAAGCTTGGCACCACGGTCATGCGGGTCACGCCATGCTGCCGCACCAGAGCACTTAAGCGCGCCGGATCAACGGCATCGTCTTGCGACGCGAGAACAACGGGAACACCCTGCAGCAGCGGACCCAGAAGCTCGGTGGTTCCATCGACGAAGTTCGGCGACGTCTTGTGGCAGGCCACCTCGCCGGCAGCGTAGGGCCTTGCGCGCCACAGCCAGGCCAATCGATTGATCAGGCCGCGATGAGTATTCATCACGCCTTTCGGGTGGCCAGTCGAACCCGAAGTAAATACGACGTAGGCAAGGTCATCAGGCCGGAGTGTTGCAACCCTGTCGGGTGCGCGCGGGGCAGGTCTCGATTCCTCTTCAATAGCGTCTTCAACCGCCATCCTGGCGGCCCCCGCATGGACTTCGCTGCTGATCGAACGCGCTGTTATCACGAGCGCGGGCTCGGCATTCTCGACCATGAAGCGTAAGCGGCTGGCCGGATAATCCGGATCAAGCGGCACGTAGGCCGCTCCAGCCTTCAGGACCCCAAGAAGGCTTGCAACAAAGCCCGGAGACCGTCGAAGCGCCAGTCCGACCAAGGTTCCCGGCCCGATCCCGGCCGCAATCAGCCGCCACGCGATCTTGTTCGCCTGGCCATCCAGATCGCTGTAGCTGAGCGTGCCCTCGGACCAGATCAGGGCCGGCGCCGTGGGGGTCAGGGCGACCTGGTCCTCAAACAGGTCCGCAACGGTCCTGTCGCTCGGAAATGGTGCGGCAGTGTCATTCCACTCGGCTAGGACGCGGTGTCGTTCGCTGTCGTGCAGTTGCAGAGACTCGGACAGCTGGAACGCCGAACTGGAGTCGCTGCCCGCGCGCCCCTGACGCATTGAAAGGTCAGGGGCAGCTTCAGTTGCAAGGGCGGAAAGTGCCATGGATGTTTGCCTGGTTCCACCAGTCAGTCAGCACCACGAACAATATCCGGCAGACGAATTTTATTGACCGGAGCAATGCTAGTAACACCATGACGCTGTCTCAACAAGACTGATAAGGTATCATCTAAGTATACGGCGCTGTTGTATATCAAGACTATTCACTGATGGGGCACCGGGCCGCCCAGAGAAGTCGGACGTTGAGCCGTGTTCCGCGGCCGCGCACTCGAATTCCACGACGGACGCGCACAAGACGCGCCTCGATCGGGCGATGAACGGCGTTGGCCTGGAAGGTATGGCAGGAAAGCGGGGTAGTGGGTCAGTTTGGCGGTGTTGGTAAATAATCCCGATGGGCTCCAGCAGCTCCTGCCAACCATCGGCGGCGTGCACATTGCCCGGCTGCAGGGCACACCGCTCCAGATCACCGAACTGGTTGAACACGAACAGCGGCTGGTAACAGGTGCAGCCGATTAGAGCTTCACTGCAACGGTGGCGAATCTTCGGCCATCGCCGCATCCGCCAGGCTGTTGTCCACCGCCACTTCATAGTCGGTGCCTGGGGAGACGAAGCCGCCAGACACCAGGCTTGCGCGCAACCGATCGTAGCCGACGCGCGGCAGACGCGGATCGCTGCTCCAGATGCCGAGCGACTTGTACCGCGCGCATGAGGCTGCCAGGATTGCCGGCGGCACATCCGGGAAGTAGCGTGCGATGGCGTCGGCGATCGCATCGCCGCTGGCACTTGCCACGAATTTCTGCGTGCGGTGAATCGCCCGTACGATGCGTCGCAGCTCATCCCGGCGGGCGGACAGCAGACCCCTCCGCGCATAGAACGTCGTGTAGGAAGTCGGCCCGCGATCCGCCGCGGCGTACCAAATGTGCCCGCCGCCATCGGCGACCAGTGCAGAGACGAATGGTTCGAACACCTGCACCACGTCGAGCTCGCCGCGCCGCAGCGCAGCGACGTTGTCCGCCATCGTGCCGTCGGTCACCCGGGTCAGGCGTGCCGGCGCGATGCCAGCGCGCCGCAGATCTTCCTGCAGACACATCCAGGGTGTCGGCACCTCGCTCACCGTTGCGACACGCAATCCGAGCAGGTCGCGCGGCGTGAAGCCGGGACGCGGCTCGCGGCCTACCAGCAGGAAGGGATCGCGTGTTACCACCTCGGCAAAGCTGACGAGGTCGCAGCCTGGCATCTGGTGATAGGCCTGCATCACGCGCATCGGCCCGCCCCAGCAGACATCGGCCGTGCCGTCCATCACGCTGCGTGCCGCGTCGCCCGGGCGCGGCGAGCTGATGAAGCGCACATCCACGCCCGCGGCCGCATAGGCGTCCTGCGCCAGCGCGACGTAGAACGGGGCATAGAACACGCCGCGCAATGACTCCTGAAGCGTGATCGCCATCTCCACCCCCTATTCGCGTTCGAACGCCGCGTCGGGAATATCCTCTGGCGGCGCCGCGGCGGAAAGCTCCGGCGGGACCACCAGCGGCGACAGTGCGGAAAACCGGACAAAATCGGCAAAGCGCTGCGCCCGCATGCCGGCGGAGAAGCCACGGCAGGCCCGGCTCCATAGCTCGCCGACGGCGAATTCCGGGCGATAGCGTGCGTCCGGCAGGCCTGTCACCGTGGCGGTGCCACCAGGCGCCACGAATACGCTGACCGCGGTCACGCCTGAGGCGTCGCGCAGCTTGACCACGGCGGGCTCGCTGCCGTGGTTGTCGATCCGCAGACGCGACCCACCCGACCCGTGGCGGTCCAGCACCTCGCCGTTCTCCGGCGATGGGCCGGCGTTATAGGTGCAGTAGGTCCGGTGCGCCGCCGCTTGGTCGCCTGGTGCCAGCCGCGCGGCGTCGACGAAGCCGCTGCCGCCGTCGGCCAGGCGGATCTCCACCAGCCCGTGCTGCGGCACCAGGCGCAGCGCCTGCACCGGGGTGAAGGCAGCCAACTGCCCACCCGGCAGGTAGGCGTCGCGCGCCGCGTCGCGCCGCCACAGCACTGCGGTGCCGCCGGCAGGGAGCACGTAGTGCGTGGCCATGCCCGCGGCGGGCACGGCGGCTTGCATCGGCGCGTTCTGGGGTGCCCGGGCCGGAGGCACCGATGGGGCGAAGGGCCGCGCCACGACGGGGGGCATTGGTGGGGGCGGGCGAGTGAGCTGGAACACCGCCATGACCGCCGCCAGACAGAACAGCCCGCCGAGCCCCGCCCACAGCGCAACCGGCAGGTCGGACAGGCGCGGACCGCGTGTCACCGGCGGCGTGGTCTGCGCCGCGATCGGTTCAGGCGTCGCCCTGGCCCGGGCGGCGCGGTCATAGGCGGCCCGGCGCTCGGTGTCGCCCAGCACGTCGTAGGCCTCCTTCACCCGTATGAAGGCCTCGGCGTCGCCGGTCTCCACGACGTCGGGGTGCAGCACGCGCGCCTTGCGGCGGAACGCGGCCGCGATCGCCTCGGGCGCCACCGCGGGGTCCACCTCCAGCCTCGCGTAGAATCCTGCCGGATCGTCGCTCATCCGCCGCATCATTGGACCTGCCGTGCCCGGCTGCCTTGTGGCACACCGGCCGGACGGCTACTCAATCCTCCATTGTCGCCGCCGGACAGGAAAGTGCCGTGTCAGCCATATCGACGGCCACGACCCTGTCCAAAGCAGGACGCTGGCTCGCGTTCATCGTATTGCTCGCCGGCGGCCTGTTGCCATCGGTCGATTTCTTCATCGTCAATGTGAGCCTGCCCTCGATCCATACCTCAATCGGCGCGAGCCCGGCCGAAGTGCAACTGGTGGTTTCCGGCTATGCCGCGGGCTACGCCGTGTTCCTGATCACCGGCGGACGCCTCGGCGACCTGTATGGCCGCCGCCGGATGTTCCTGATCGGCATGGCCGGCTTCGTCGCGACCAACACGCTGTGTGGCCTCGCCACGACGCCGTTGCAGCTTGTGATCGGCCGTGTCCTGCAAGGGCTCGCGGCAGCGATGCTGGCGCCGCAGGTGCTGGGCTCGATCCGCGCGCTGTTTCCAAGCGACAGCGAGTTGGCCACTGCGCTGAGTTTCTACGGCATGATGATGGGCCTGGCCGCTTCCATTGGCCAGTTCTCCGGCGGTGCGCTGGTGGAGTGGAGCCCGTTCGCGCTCGGCTGGCGGACGGTATTCCTGGCCAAGCTGCCGATCGGCATCCCGGTGATGCTTGCCGCCTGGTGGCTGGTCCCGGAGACCAGCGCGAGCCATCGCCAGCGGCTCGATATCGGTGGCGCGGTGCTGGTCTCGCTGACGCTCGCCTGCCTCGTGCTGCCGCTGTCCGAAGGCCGCGATCAGGGCTGGCCGGCCTGGACCTTCGTCATGCTGGCCACCGTGCCGTTCCTGGCCGCTGCATTCCTGTGGTTCGAGGACCGGCTGACCGCGCGCGGCGGCAGCCCGCTGCTCGACCTCAGCCTGCTGGCCATTCCGAGCTTCCGGCGCGGCGTGCTGGTGGGGACGCTGTTCTTCTTCACCACCGCCTTCTACGTGCTGTTCAGCATCTACCAGCAGGAGGGCTACGGCACCAATCCGCTGCACACCGGTCTCGCCATCCTGCCGTACGGCATCGGCCTGTTCGTCGGCCCGCTGGTCACCGCGCCACTGCCTGCCCGGATTCGCCCCTGGCTGTTGACGATTGGCATGGGCATCCAGGTAACCGGCTACGCCGCCGTCGCCGCGGTGGTCGCACTCGGGTTCGATGGCTGGCCGGTCGTGCTGACCGTGTTGCTCGCCGGCTTCGGTCAGGGCATCGCCTTCCCGCGTCTCTACAATACGGTGCTTGGCGACGTGTCGCCGCATCAGGCCGGAGTCGCCGCCGGCGTGCTGAATTCAGCGTTGCAGATTGGTGCGGCCATCAGTGTGGTGGCGATCGGCGGCCTGTTCTTCGCCGTGTTGGGCGTGGGGTCCGGGCGGGACGCCTACGCCCACGCCTTCGGTATCGCCCAGGCGGCGACCACCGCCGCTCTGCTCGTGGCGATGCTGCTCTCGATTCCCCGCCGAGCCATTACGAGGCGATGGTTGCTTCGTCCTGGGCCCCCGCTTGCGCGGGGGTGACGAGAAAAGCGGACGGACACGGTAGGTCGTCATCCCCGCGCAAGCGGGGTCCCAGGAGTGACCGTCGTCGCCAGGCGGCGCGCGGATTCGCAGAAGTCATAACGGCACGGTGCGCCAACTCTGGACCGCAGGCCATCGCCGGGGTAAGTGCTGCGCACATGAGCCGCACGGCGAGCCTGACGCGGACAACCTCCGAAACCGATATCAGCCTGACCCTGTCGCTCGACGGGTCGGGACGAGCCGATATTGCCACCGGCATTGGCTTCCTCGACCACATGCTGACCGCACTGGCGCGCCACGCGCTGTTCGACCTGACGGTGAAGGCGAAGGGCGATCTGCATATCGACTTCCACCACACTACCGAGGATGTCGGCATCGTGCTCGGCCGCGCCTTCGCCGAGGCACTGGGCGACAAGCGCGGCATTCGCCGTTTCGGTTACGCCCTGGTGCCGATGGATGAGGCACTGGCCGAGGCGGCGGTGGATATCTCGGGCCGGCCGTTCCTGGCCTGGGACGTTTCGTTCGAGCGCCCGAAGCTCGGCGAGATGGACACCGAGCTGTTCGAGGAGTTCTTCCGCGCCTTCGCGATGAATGCGCTGGTCACCCTGCACATCACGCGCCGCGCCGGGCGGAATGCGCACCATGTGGCGGAGGCGTGCTTCAAGGCCACGGCCCGCGCGCTGCGCATGGCGGCCGAACCCGACCCGCGGGCCGGCGATGCCATTCCGTCGACCAAGGGAATGCTTTGAATTTCTGGACCGTGCATGTGCGGCAAGGCACCGCTCCGGTGCTGGTGCGCGAAGGCTTCAGTTGGGGCGCGCTGTTGTTCGGCCCGCTCTGGCTCGCCGTGCACCGCACCTGGATTCCCGCGGTGCTCACCGTGGTCGCCACCGTCCTGATCCTCTTCCTCACGACGGATGGCACATCTATCGCGTTGCTGTCCGCGCTGGTCCTGCTGCTCGGCCTCTCGGGGCATGATCTGCGCCGCTGGTCGCTCGACCATCGCGGCTATCTGCTCGCCCAGGTCATCGCGGCGCGCGACGAACTGGAGGCGTTGGAACGGCTGCTGACCCGCCGACCCGACCTGAAGGGGAGCTTCCTCCCGCCGGAGACGGCGCGATGAGGGTCGCGGTGGTGGACTATGGCAGCGGCAACCTCACCTCGGCCTCGCGGGCGCTCGCCCTGGCGGCCGAACGCGCGGGGCTGGATGCCGAGGTCAGGGTGACCGCGGATCCCGACTTTGTCGGCCGCGCCAACCGTATCGTGCTGCCGGGTCAGGGCGCCTTCGCCGATTGTTCGCGCGGGCTCGCCGCGGTTGCCGGCATGCGCCAGGCGATCGAGGCGGCGACAAACGCCGGCACGCCATTCCTCGGCATCTGCGTCGGCATGCAACTCATGGCCGAGCGCGGGCTGGAGCATGAAATCACCCCCGGCTTCGGCTGGATCGATGGCGAGATCGCCGAAATGACGGTCCCAGGCCTGCGGCTGCCGCAGATGGGCTGGAATGCGCTCGATTTCGTGCCAGGGAGCCATAAGCTGCTTGAGGGTTTGCAGCAGGGTGACCACGTCTATTTCGTGCACAGCTACGCCCTGGTCGGCGGCGATCCGAAGCAGGCCATCGCGATGACCGACTATGGCGGGCCGGTGGTGGCGATGGTGGCGGCCGGCAACCGGGCCGGCACGCAGTTCCATGTCGAGAAGAGCCAGGAGGTCGGCATCCGTATCCTCAGTAACTTCCTTCGCTGGACCCCCTGACGCCATGGCGGATACCTCCGACAGAGCGCAGGCAGACGAAACACCGCCGCCGCCAGCGGAGCGGCTGGTCGAGCGCGTGACGGAATTTTCCGACGAAGATTTGCACGCGCTGTGCGAGGCGACGGCGGCCGCGATCATCGACGGCGGCGGCTTCGGCTGGGTGAACCCGCCAGGCAGGATGGCGCTGGAGACCTATTTCCGCGGCGTGTTGCTGGTGCCGGAGCGCGAGCTGTTCCTCGCCCGGCTGGACGGTTCCGTCGTCGGTTCGGCGCATCTGGTGCGCCCGCCGCGCAACAACGAGGCGCAGGCGCACGCGGCGCATCTGATGCACTCGTATATCGCCCCCTACGCGCGCGGCCACGGCCTGGCGCGGATGCTGACCACAGGGGTCGAGGATCGCGCGCGCGAACTGGGATATCACGTGCTGAACCTCGACGTGCGCGAGACCCAGGAGGCGGCGATCCGGCTTTACGAATCGCTGGAATTCGTCCGCTGGGGCGTGCACCCGGATTATGCCTTCGTGCGCGGCAGGGTGGTGCGCGGGTTCTTCTACTACAAGCGACTTCGGAAACCGAACGCGCGGAAGGCCGGGCAGAGCGCCGGATGACGGCGCTCACTCTCTATCCGGCGATCGACCTGAAGGATGGACAGTGCGTGCGCCTGCGGCGTGGCGCGATGGACCAGGCGACGGTCTATTCGTCCGATCCGGCGGGACAGGCGCGGGCCTGGCAGAATGCCGGCTTCGCCTGGCTGCACGTGGTGGACCTGAACGGCGCTTTCGCCGGGCGGCCGGTGAACGCGGCTGCGGTCGCCGCCATCCTGGCCGCCGTGACAATCCCGGTGCAACTCGGCGGCGGCATCCGTGACATGGCCGGTGTCGAGGCTTGGCTCGCCGCCGGTGTGCGCCGGGTGATCCTGGGCAGCGCCGCGGTGAAGAACCCCGCGCTGGTGCGGCAGGCCTGCCGTGCCTGCCCGGGGCGCGTCGTCGTGGGGATCGACGCGCGGGATGGCAACGTGGCGACCGAGGGCTGGGCGGAGACATCGTCCATCCGCGCCCGCGACCTCGCGCTGTCGTTCGAGGATGCCGGCGTGGCGGCCATCGTCTACACCGATATCGGCCGCGACGGCATGCTGAGCGGGCTCAATCTGGAGCAGACGGTGGCGCTGGCTGCGTCCCTGGCCACGCCGGTGATCGCCTCGGGCGGCGTCGGCGGCCCGCAGGATTTGGCTGATTTGCGCCGTGCCGCCGCGGGCACGCGAATTGAAGGCGTCATCGTCGGCCGGGCGCTCTATGACGGGCGCGTCGATCCCGCCGCGGCTCTGGCATTGCTGTCGGGGTGATTCGTCCACATATCCATACAAATCCGCCGATCATCCGGCGGCGGCGCGCTCCGCAGGCCTGGCCCTGTGCATAAGTGCTTGCCATGCCCACGCCCGCCTATTCTATGAAATGTCAGAATGTTGAAATTACGCGTCATTCCCTGCCTGGATGTGAAGGACGGTCGCGTCGTCAAGGGCGTGAACTTCGTCTCGCTGCGCGATGCGGGCGATCCGGTCGAGCAGGCCGCGCTGTATGACGCGGCAGGCGCCGACGAACTGTGCTTCCTCGACATCACCGCCAGCCATGAGAATCGGGACACCATCCTGGACGTGGTGTCGCGCACCGCGGCGCGCGTGTTCCTGCCGCTGACCGTGGGCGGCGGCATCCGCTCCACCGAGGACATGCGACGGCTGCTGCTGGCGGGCACGGACAAGTGCAGCATCAACTCGGCGGCGGTGGCCCGGCCGGACCTGGTGCGCGAGGCGGCGCAGAAATTCGGCAGCCAGTGCGTGGTCGTGGCGGTGGACGCCAAGCAGTCCGTGTCCGCTCCTGGGCGTTGGGAGGTCTTCACCCATGGCGGCCGTCGCGGCACCGGCATCGACGCCGTGGCGTGGTGCCGCCAGGTGGCGGAGTTCGGCGCCGGCGAGATTCTGCTGACCAGCATGGATCGCGACGGCACCGGCCTCGGCTTCGATCTGCCGCTGTTGCAGGCCGTGTGTGCCGCGGTGCGGCTGCCGGTGATCGCGTCCGGCGGCGTCGGCACGTTGCAGCATTTCGTCGAAGGTGCGCGGGCGGGCGCCACCGGATTGCTGGCGGCCAGCGTGTTCCATTTCGGCACTTTCACGATCGCACAAGTGAAGGCGGCATTGCATGCGGCCGGTCTGCCGGTGCGCCTGCCGCGCCAGGCGGCCTGAGGGAAAGCCGCCATGGCCAAGTCAGCCAAGAAGAAGCGCCCGCCCGGCCTGGGCAAGCCCGAGCCGAAGCCGAAGAAGCAGCTCAAGCCGAAGAAGCTGCGCAAGCCGGGGAAGCGCGTCACTGCACCGGTGCAGGCGGCCGAGGTGCCGCGTCCGCCGCCGCCGCTGGCGATTGGCCCTGCTGCCGCAGTGCTGGACCGGCTGTGGTCGGTGGTGATGAGCCGGCGAACCGCCGATCCCGCGGTCAGCCACTCGGCCCGGCTGCTGTCGCGCGGCACGGCGAAGGTGGCCCAGAAGTTCGGCGAGGAGTCGGTCGAGTGCCTGATCGAGGCGGTGGCCGGCAATCGTGACGCCGTGGTGGCCGAGAGTGCCGACGTGCTCTATCACCTGATCGTGCTGTGGGTCGCCTGCGGCATCCGCCCAGAGGAGGTGTGGGAGGAGCTGAAACGGCGCGAGGGGATCAGCGGCATCGCCGAGAAGGCCGCGCGGGCGCGCAATCTCCCGGTTGCGTTCGGCCTGGAGACGACGAAAATCCCCTGACCGGATGGGGAGATCAGCGATGGCTGTCAGCGGCCTGCCGCCTTACGACGACACCAACATCTTCGCCCGCATCCTGCGTGGCGAGATTCCGTGCAAGAAGACGTATGAGGACCAGTGGGCACTGGCGTTCCACGACATCAACCCGCAGGCGCCGATGCATGTGCTGGTGATTCCGAAGGGCCAATACGTCTCGTTCGCCGATTTCAGCGCGAGCGCGAGCGCGGACGAGATCGCCGGCTTCATGCGCGCCGTCGGCAAGGTGGCGAAGGATCTCGGGCTGGAGGCGCAGGGTTATCGGCTGCTCGCCAACATGGGCGAACACAGCGGCCAGGAAGTGCCGCATTTCCACGTGCACCTGTTCGCCGGCCGCCCGCTCGGACGGATGCTGGCGTCGGGCTGACGCCAACGGTCCTGCGGTTACCGTCATGGCCGGGCTTGGCCCGGCCACCCACGTCTTCCTGAGCTGCGGCAATGACGTGGATGCCGGGCCTTCGCCCGGCATGACGCGCGCGTACCGCCGCGTCAGTTCATCACCTGGATCATCTCGCGCACGCGCGGATAGACCTCGCGTGCCCAGCGCCTGCCGCTGAACACGCCGTAATGGCCGACGCCGGCCTGCAGGTGGTTCTGCTTCAGGTTGACCGGAATTCCGCTGCACAGATCGAGCGCCGCCATCGTCTGGCCGATGGCGCAGATGTCGTCACGCTCGCCTTCCACCGTCAGCAGACCGGTGCGGCGGATCGCGGCAGGCCGCACCGCCTGGCCATGCCAGGTCAACCGTCCCTGCGGCAGATCGTGCTCCTGGAACACGCGCCGCACCGTCTCGAGGTAGAATTCCGCCGGCAGATCCATCACCGCGCCATATTCGCCGTAGAAGCGGCGATGCGCCTCCGCGCTGGCCGAGTCGCCTCCCACCAGGCTGCGCAACTGGGTGAAATGCGCACTGATGTGCCGATCCAGGTTCATGCTCATGAAGGCCGAGAGCTGCACGAATCCCGGATAGACATGCCGGAACGCGCCAGGATAGCGCCATGGCACGGCACTGATCAGGTGTCGCTCGAACCACTCGATCGGCCGCGATTCGGCAAGCTCGTTCACCTTGGTCGGGTTCACCCGCGTGTCGATCGGCCCCGCCATCAGGGTCATGCTGCGTGGCTGCGCCGGATCGCCGGCTTCCGCCATCACCGCGGCCGCGGCAAGCGCAGGCACCGCCGGTTGGCAGACCGCGACGATGTGGCTGCCCGGACCCATCACGCCGAGCCAGCGGATGATATGGTCGACGAACTCATCCAGCCCGAAGCGTCCCTCGGCCAGCTTCACATCGCGCGCGTTCTTCCAGTCGGTGATGTAGACGTCATGCTCCGGCAGCATCACCCGAACGGTGCCGCGCAACAGCGTGGCGAAGTGGCCTGACATCGGCGCCACCAGCAGCACGCGCGGCTGGGAGATCGTGCTGTCCTTGCGGAAATGCAGCAGCGTGCCGAACGGGGTTTCATCCGCCGCCGCCTCGGTCACCGCCACGCTTCGCTCGCCGAGCGCCACCGAGGCGACGCCGAAGGGCGGCCGCTGATGCGAGAGGCCTGCCTCGGCGAACACGGTCAGCCCGGCGGCGATATGTCGCACCACGGGCGGCGCGTAGGCGCCGAAATCCAGCAGTCCCGTCAGACCGGCGCCAAACCGGGCAAGCTGACGCAGCGGATACAAGAGATCCGCCTGTGCCTGATAGAGCTGATACATCATCGGCCGGCGGGGGCTGCGTCCATTCGATTGTCGGGTCGATAGGTTCTGGCGTTATATTGCGATGCAGCATGGACCGGGCGAACAAGCGAGGCAACATGACGACGCTCCTGATCAGCAGCAAGAACTATTCGTCATGGTCGCTCCGCGGGTTCCTGCTCGTCCGGCTGGCGCGCCTGGACTTCGAGGAGCGCGTGGTGTCACCCGACGACCCGGACACACGGGCGGAACTGCTGTTGCGCGCCTCGTCGATCCGCGTGCCGTGCCTGGTGCATGACGGCGTGACGGTGTGGGACACGCTGGCGATCGCCGAATACCTGAATGAGGTCTGTCCGAACGCCGGCATGTATCCGGGCGACCGCATGGCACGCGCGCGGTGCCGCTCGATCGCGGGCGAGATGCATTCCGGCTTCTCCGCGCTGCGCTCGTCGTTGCCGATGAACCTGCGCACGCAGGGGCGCCGCATTGCCATCTGGTCCGCCGCGCAGGCGGACATCGACCGGATCACCGCGATCTGGCGCGAGTGCCTGGACATCTGGCGCGGCCCGTGGCTGTTCGGCCGGAAACCGACGGTCGGCGACGCGATGTATGCGCCGGTGGTCGCCCGCTTCCGCAGCTACGACGTTCAGCTTGATCCGGTCTGCGCGGCGTATTGCGCGCATATCTGGGCCTGGCCCGACCTGGCCGAATGGGTGGCGGCGGCGCAGCTCGAGCCAGAGCAGATCGAGGAGCTGGAAGTCGAGTTCTGATCTGCAGGCTGCCGGCGGGACGCTTCACTGCTGAGCCCCTGCAGCAAACTGGAATCTCGCCCGAATGATGGGTATCGCTCTGCTCAACCCATCCTACGCTACGCCGCAGCCGGTAGCCTGTAGGATGGGTTGAGCAGAGCGAAACCCATCACGATTGGCGAGGCTTGCTCGCGTTTCCGGTCACCCTGAAGCCCTTATAGCATGCGCTCAGGTCGGCCCTGCAACGCCCGGTCCTGCCAGGAGGAGCGATGTCCCTGCCACTCGGGAATCTTGCCGACACACGCTACCCCGATCCGCGGATCGAGCGGCTCGATCCGCGCTTCGTCTACCAGCAGGGCAACGCAGCGATCGAGCGCATCGCCACCGGCTTCCGCTGGGCCGAGGGGCCAGTGTATTTCCGCGACGCCGGGTTCCTGCTGTTCAGCGACATCCCCAACAACCGCATGATGCGCTGGCTGGAGGAGGACGGGCATCTGTCCGTGTTCCGCGCGCCTGCCAACTATGCCAACGGCAACACGCGCGATCGCGACGGGCGGCTGATCACCTGCGAACACGATGCGCGCCGTGTCACGCGCACCGAGCTGGATGGGCGCATCACGGTGCTGATCGACCGATTCGAGGGCAGGAAGCTGAATGCGCCGAACGACGTTGTGGTGGCGTCGGACGGGGCGGTCTGGTTCACCGATCCCGGTTACGGGATCGACGGGCCCTACGAGGGGCACAAGGCGGAAGCCGAGCTGCCGCGGAACGTGTATCGGCTGGATCCGTCGAACGGCGCGGCAAGCGTGGTGGCCGACGACTTCGTCCGGCCGAACGGAATTTGCTTCTCGCCCGACGAACGCCTTCTGTACGTGGTCGATTCCGGCATCTCGCATGGCGGGCCGGCGCATATCCGTGTGTTCGATGTGGACGGCGCCCGGCTGCGCAATGGGCGCGTCTTCGCGGAGGATTTTGCGCCCGGCATGACCGACGGCCTGCGCACCGATGTCGATGGCAACGTCTAGTGTTCGATGGGCTGGGCGGATCCGGCGGAGGACGGGTAAGCGTCCGGTCTGACTAACCCGCAAACCGTCCACCAAACCGGGGCAACCTCAACTCCAACCTTACATGGCCCGTACGGCAAAACGCGCGCCGCACCCCGCGCGTTCGGTCGTGCAGACGGGATCAGAAGGTGTACTTGAGGCCGCCCAAGCCGCCGGCCGTGGTCCCCGCGCCGGAGAACACACCGACGAAGTTGCCGTAGAGGACGAACTGCGGCGAGAACCGCACCGACAAGCCGGCATCCACCCGCGCGGCATCCTCTGCGGCCGCGGCCCCCCGCACGCCAAAGGCGAAGTCTGGGGCTACGAGGAACGCCGCGCTGATCGCCCGGGTCGACCCGAACTCATGCACCCAGGAGATCCGCGCCGACGGCGTGATGGTCATGCCGTCACCCACCGGGAAGCTCCCGTCGACCTGCAGGCCAAGCGACAACGGCACCGAGGTCACGCGGTGCGAGCTGTAGTGCAGCCCCATGATGCCCGGCATGGTGGTCCCGTTCACGACGGTGGACTCGGAGTAGGCGTTCTGCGACAGGGCGTCGAACTGGATCGACGCGAACGGCGTCAGGTTCACCTGGCCGAACGTGTTCTTCCAGCCGGCTTCGAAGCGCCCGCCGAACAGGTTGGAACCGAAGCTGCCACGCGCGTTCTCCGTCGGACCGATATTCTCGCCCACCGGGTCGCGGTGGATGTCATTGTTGTAGTAGCCGTAGCTCAGCACGCCCTGCACGTAGACGCCGCTGCCCAGCATCGCCATGCCATAGAGGCCGAGGTTGACGCCCGAGGCCGAGCCGTGCGTGTAGCGGTCGGAGACGTCGAAGCTGGCATCCGCGCCGCCGGCAGTGAAGCCCACCAGGATGTTCGGGTTCACCCGGTAGTCGATACCGGCCGACCCGCCGCCATTGGTGAAAGTCGCCTTCGCGCTGCCGGGATTGGTCGCCAGACCGTCCAGGTTGCCGGCGTTCCCGAAGCCAGCGGCCCAGACGCGCCAGCCAGTCAGCGTCGGAATCGCGACCGGGGCAGCCGCCGCCAAGGCGTATTGCGTCGGACCGCTGTCCAGCAGCAGCGCGGCCTGGCTCAGCGCTGCGTCGAAGAACTGGCCGCGGGAGTTGAACACCGCCTGCTGCGCAGCCGACGTGCCTTCGCCCGAGAGCGCCGCCAGGGCGCTGGCGAGATTGGTCCCGCTCAGGCCATACAGGTTCACAAAGTTGGGCGGCAAGCCGCCCCCCGCGTTGAAATAGGCGTTGAGCGCAGTGGCGACCCTCTGCTGGTTCCCAGGGAGCCCTCCGCCAAGCAACGACGTTCCGCCGCCGAGGTTTGCGGTTAGGTTCAGCAGCGCGTCGATCGAAGTGTAGCTCAGACCCGCCAGGAAGCCGGAGGGAATGTTGCTGCCGAAGCCGCCAAAGGCCGTGCCGCCGAAGCCGCCGGTCGTGTGAAGGATCGTATATTGCTTGGTCAGATAGGAGCTTGGCGCGAAGACCGCTACGACATTGGCGCCGGTCAGCGTCGCCGAGCCGGAGACATTGGCCAGCGAGGAGGTCGGGTTGAGATGAACGAGATATACGCCGCCCGGCTGGAAAACCAGGTTGCCCGCAACCGACATCGAACTCCCCGGCGCGCCGGAGCCAGGCCCAAACAGACCGCCCGTGGTCACCGTGACGGGACCTATCGTCCCAACGCCGGCGAGCGTCCCTCCCGCGTTCACCGTTGCCGCCGAATAGGCGGCCGAGCCGTTTACCAACAACGTTCCGGTGTTGACGGTCGTCGCACCGGAATAAGTATTGACGCCGGTTAACGTCAGCGTTCCATCGCCCACCTTTGAGAGACTCCCTGGGCCGGAGATCACGCCTGAAAGTGTCAACGCGTTGCCATTGGTATCGAACGTACCGCCGCCGGAGTTGAGGGTCGCGTTCCTGGCTGATGTCATGTCCGCCGACAGTTGCAGGGTTCCTCCGCCAAAGAACAATCCGCCGGACATGGCTCCCAAACTGGCGTCCTGTGTGACATTGATGACCCCGCCATTCAGGTACGTGCCGCCGGTATACGATGTGGGGCCGCGCAGGGTCAGTGTTCCTGAATTAACTTTGTAGAGGCCGCCGGAACCGTCGAAGGTTCCGCTGTTGGTGAAGGCGTTGTTGCCGGCATCGAACCAGACGTTTCCCGAAATGGTACCGGAATTGACGAGGGCATTCCCTGTGCCCAGAAACTTCGCCGCGTAGGAGTCCGTTCCGGATGCGCTGAGTGTGCCGTTATTGGTGAAGGTGTTGCTGTCACCTTGCGCTAAAAATGCGATGCTGTTTGTTCCGGACACGGCGACCGTACCATGGTTGACGACCGTGTTTCCAGTGTTGACGCGTATTCCCCACAGGTCTGTCGAGTTTCCGGTGATGCTGCCGGCCACAGTATTTGTTATTGTATTGTTGTCATAGACGTGGATGCCGTTTCCGCCGGATGACGGCGTGATGCTGCCGGAATTTGTAATGGTGTTATTGCTGACCGCGTCTATTCCGGTGGCTACGTTACTTATGGCGGCGCTGTTGTTGATGATGTTGCCGCTTCCCGCCAGAATGCCTGCAGGCTGCGGGCCGACTATGGGCGCTGCGTTGTTGATGGCGCTGTTTTGCACCCCGGAATTGTCGAAAAACTGGAAGGCATCCAAAGTATGATTGGCCTGGTCAAAGACACTGACGGTGACGTATCTGCCGTCTATGGAGACGACGGCATAGTTGTAACTTAATGCAAAGACATCGCCTGGGTAGACGGGGCCGAGAGGGGGGCATGGCGGGGTGTCGCATCCCAGCGGCGCGCCTCCCGATCCGGCCAGCACCTGATAGGTGCCGTCGTGCAGCGTCCGGTAATACAGGTGCTCATGCCCGGCAAACGAAATCGAGGCATTGGTATTGGTGGCACTGCCTGCTGTGGTTATCGTCTGCCAAAAATCCGCCATGTCCTGGTTTGGCGAGGGCTGCCATGGCGAGAAGGCGGGAACATGGGTCAGGACGAAGATATGCGAGGCGGTGTCGTTCTGCAGCCGGCGCGTGATCCAGTCCCGTTGCGCCTTGTCGACTTTGTAGACCGGCGTGCTTCCATCGGCGGGGGCGTAATAGCTGTCCGCGACGATGAACAGCGAATTGCCGATCTGGAACGAGAACGCCAGGTTGGTGTAGCCGGCGGGGCCGTTCTGCACCCAGTTGGAGTTGAACATCGACTGGAAGTCCTGCTGCCGCTGCAGCGCGTATTGCTCCAGTGGGCTGGTATCCTTCGTGTAGAGTTCATGGTTGCCGATGGCGAAGGCCGTGGGGATGCCGGCGGCGGTCAGGCGATCGGTGAATACTTGCTGGAATTTCGTCAGCCAGTCCGTGCCGCCCCGGTAGGCGGCGTCGCCGCCGAAGATCACCACGCTGGGCGCGGGGGTCAAGGCGACGATGCTGTTGACGATCGGGGTGAGGACGGTCGTGTCGATGATATCGTTGTTGGCATTGCCGCGGGTGTCCGCCACCCAGACGAAACTCATGGACTGATCGGCGCGTGCGGGACCGACCAGGTAGACGAGGGCCAGAAGAAGGCGGCATGTGCTGAGAAAAAACGCAGGGATCGCACATCCACTTCTGATTGACATCATTTGTGGAATCAATGACATTGACCTGAGCCTCAACTTCCCCCCCGGTCTGAAGTAGAGTCCTTGGTCGCCTGGAGCTTCTGCCCGACCTTGGACCGGCCGAACTGGCAAAATCCGGCTTCATCTGATGGCTGACTAGCCGGGCATGCCGGCCGGAAGATAAAGCCAGATCAAGGCGCGCAGCTCAGCACACAACCGGCGCCGACGCGTTGATCCAGGTCAAGACGCAGCGCATCAGCCGGCTTTGACCGCCACGCGCCTGGCCCATGGACGGCCAGAGCGCCGAGGCCCAGGCACGGCGGCTCAGCGCCGCCGGGTGCAAGAAAGTGTTCCGGGAAGTGGCGAGCGGGGCAAAAACCGACCGTGCCCAGCTCCGCCGCGCGCTCGACCAGCTCGCCGCCGGCGACGTACTGATTGTGACGCGCCTTGATCGCATCGCCCGCTCGACCCGTGATCTACTCAACACTCTACGCCGGGCGCAACCCGGCGCAGTCGCCCGGGATGCTGCGCGAGGAGTCGCGCGAGCTCTGCCTGACCGTTGTGCAGCTGCGCGCCATGATGATGGCGCTGGCCGCCGATCCCGACCGGGCGGGGGCGAGCGCCGTCGCGCTGCTGGCGCTGACGAGGACGGCGTGCGCTGCTACGCACCGCACGGCGACCTGATCGGCAAGATCCACCTGCCCGAGGGCTGCGCCAATCTCTGCTTCGGCGGCAGGAAGAAGGACCGGCTGTTCATGTGCGCCAGCACCTCGGTCTATGCGCTGTATGTGAATGCGCAGGGTGCGATGGTGCCGTAGGAA
>JBGPND010000048.1:0-28782 GCA_041487355.1 Acetobacteraceae bacterium
CGGAAACGCGAGCGGGCTTCGCCAGTCGTGATGGGTATCGCTTCGCTCAACCCATCCACAGGCTGCGTGCGTAGGATGGGTTGAGCAGAGCGAAACCCATCATTCCGGCTGCCGCGGGATCAGCCGCTGCAACGGCACCGTGGGATCGGCGAGCGCGACCGGGTCCACCGGCCGGCGTGACTTGATCAGCGCCTGGCCGGCGCGGATCTCGCGCGGATTGTTGGCTGCAGTGACACCGATCACGCTGCCGTCCTCGGCGAGGTGCACGGCGGTAAAGACATTCGGCGGCGCATTCGCCCGGACGATCGTCTGCACCGCATCGGCCGGCAGTCCGGCTACCTGCAGGTTCACGCCGTGCTGGTCGGTCCAGAACCACGGGATGTCGTCATAGGGTGTCGTGTCGCCGCACATTGCCTTGCCGACGGCGATGCCGTGGTTTTGCGCGTGCCGCCACGACTCCAGGCGCAGCCGCCGATCGAACAGCGGATGATGGAAAGCGGTGACGTCACCGGCGGCGTAGATGTCGGGCGCGCTGGTACAGCCCAGCTCGTCGACGACGATGCCGCCTTCCAGCGCCAGCCCCGCAATCTCGGCCAACGGGAGGTTGCGCTGCATGCCGACGCCGGCGATCACCACGTCGCCGGCGAATTCCGCTCCACCCCGGCAGATGACCCGAAAGCCACCCGAGGGTTCGTGCTCAATCGCGTCGACGATGACGCCGAAATGCAGTGCCACGCCCGCGTTGCGGTGCAGCGTCTCGACGAACTGCGCGCCCTCGGGGGAGACGCTGCGGCCCATCGCACGCGGCAGCGCCTCCAGCACCGCCACCGCGGCACCACGCGCATGCGCCGATGAGGCGATCTCCAGCCCGATCACACCCGCCCCGATGCACACCACGCGCCGCGCCGTGGCGAGCCGAGCGCGGATCAGCCGCGCATCCTCGATCGTGCGCAGGTAAAGCGCGTTCTCGCCGCCTGGAATGGGCAGATGCCTGGCCCTCCCGCCCACCGTCAGGAGCAGCCGGTCGTAGGCCAAACTCTGTCCGTCGCGCAGCCGGATGCGGTGCGCCGCGCCGTCCACCTCGGTGACTTCGGTGCCCAGTAGCAGCTCGATTCCCTGCTCGGTATAGCGCGACTCCGCATGGAAATAGCCGATCGGCGGCTCCGGTTCGTCGGTAAGCACGGCTTTGGAGAGCGGCGGGCGTTCGTAGGGCCGCCAGGGTTCCTCGCCGATCAGCAGGATCCGCCCGGTGAAGCCTGCCTGCCGCATGGCGATGGCTGCCCAGCCGCCGGCCTGGCCCGCCCCGACGATGATGTGGGTCCTGCTCATGCGGGGAAGTTGCGCTATCGCCCTGCCGGGGCCTTTTCCGGCAGCCAGACATCGGTCCATCCGGTCGCGTTGCCGGGGACGCTCAGCTTGACCTGCGTGCGCCCGGGGCCTTGCCGGCTGAGGATCTGGATACCGGTTGGCTGCGCGATGATCCGGCAATCGGCCGTCTGCGTGCTGCCGCCGCTGACCCGCGCCGTCATGTTGGCGGCATGGCGCTCGAGGTCGTCCTCGGTGCTGCAGAGCACGGCGCCGGGGTCGAGGCGCGGCCACACGGCGGGCGGGGCACGCGATGGCGGCGGGCCGGGCGCCCTCTTCTGGGGCAGGAAGCCGGGGGCGTCGAGGATCACGTTCTGCGCCGACGCCGGCGGCGCAAGACAGGCCAGGACCAGAGCGAACACGACGCTCCACCAAGGACGCAACGCCAGCATGGCAACTCCAACGCGCAGTAACGTGCGCAATCTAGGTACCTCCCGGCGTGACCGGCAACCGCCGTCTTGGCCACGCTGATTTGCTGAGAGTCTGTTCGGAAACATCACTTGGGATTACCTAGCCTGCGGACCATGCGGCGGATGGAGGCGAGCAGCGGGAATGCGCGTACCTTGTAATTGAGGTTCGCCCAATCCTTAGCCAGCCGCCGGCACCTGCCGCAGCGCGCGGCTGCATGAATTTCGCCACCGTTGTCGGGGCGTCACTCCGGTCGGGCTACGCCCTCCCTGCGTGACGCCCCGACAACGGCATACGACGATACCAACCGGCAAAGGCTCCACTTATCGCGGGCGAAACACTGTCTCGACGAAGCCAGCCACCTCTGTTCTCATGGCTGCAACCAATCTGGACCAACCGGTGGTCCAAATCAAGGCGCTGCCTCCATCGCGGCCACGCGCGATCCTCATCACCGAAGACGACCGCGTGCTGCGGCGCGTGCTGGTCATCGAGGCCGAGCTGACCGCGAAGATGATCCCGATCACGACACGGGATTTTCTTGCAGGCATGGAAGCCGCGCAACGCATCAACTCGGCCGAGCAAGTCCATCGCCGTGCCGAGGATGCCAGCACCGGCAGCACGGCCGTGCTGCGGGTGGATGGTACGGGTTCTGACTTTACCGTCACTGCGGGCTTCGCAGAAGTGGATGTTGGCACTTCCGGCAATGGATTACTGGCGGTCACCAACGGTGGTGCCGCAAGGATTGGTGGGCATTTGGTAGTTGCCGGGAGTTCTGGCACGAGCAGCATCCAGGTCGATGGCAGCTCGAGTGTTGAAATCGGCTCGGCGGGTAAGGCTGTTGCGGGCGCCATTACGGTCGATGCCTACGACGGCGGCGGCATCCACACCCTCGAGGGTTGCGGAACGATCGTCGCCGACGTGGTGAACAACTACGGCGTCTATGAGCAGCCAAGAGCCCCCGGTGCGCCGCTGGAGATCACCGGCGCGGTGACCGGCAGTGGTGTGATGAATATCGTGCTCGGTGGGGTACTGCAGCTCGATTCATCGGTTGCCAGTTCCCAAACTGTCGAATTCGAAACCCTGTCCATTGCCGGTGAGACGCCAACGCTGCGGCTGGTCGATCCATCGGCGTTTGCCGGTTCTTTGTATGATTTCAGCAGCGTTGGCGATACGCTGGAACTGGTTGGACAAACGGTTACCGACGCCAGCGTCAGCGGCTCGACGATGACGGCGAGCCTGGCGGATGGTGGGCCGCTGACGTTCAACCTGGTCCATTCGGTGCCCATCTTTCTTGCCTTCTCGGGTGCCGATATCTCCGTCGCGTCCACCGCACCGCCCTGCTTCCGTGCCGGCACGCTGATCGCCACGCCCATGGGGGATGCGGCGGTGGAGAAGCTGTGTGAAGGCGACGCGGTCGTCTCAGCGCGAGGTGGCATCGAGCGCGTGGTGTGGATCGGTCATCGTCGCGTGGATTGCAGGTACCGCCCGGATCCGAAGCAGGCTTGGCCGGTCCGCGTGACAGCCAATGCCTTCGGGCCGCATCGGCCGCAGTGCGACCTGTGGTTGTCGCCGAACCACGCCGTCTATTTTGCGGACGTGCTCATCCCCGTCAAACACCTGATCAACGGCACCTCCATTGTGCAGGTGCCGATTGACGCGGTGACGTACTACCATGTGGAACTGCCGCGGCATGACTTGCTTCTGGCCGAGAGCTTGCCGGTGGAGTCGTACATGGACACCGGTGACCGCTCGAATTTCGCAAATGATGGCCACGTCGCGCGGCTGTTTCCTGATTTTTCTGCCCTGTCGCTGGATGCCGCTGCAATGTGGGAGGCGCACGGTTGCGCACCGCTGGTCGTTTGCGGCCCTGAACTTGCGGCCGTCCGTACCTTCGTGAACGCACAGGCGATTATCGCTGCTCGGGTCGCCGCGGCCGCATAGCAGGCGTTCACTGCGCCCGCTCATACTCCCTGCCGAGCCGCTTGATCATCCCGCCTCGTCCGCACCGCACCACGTCTCGTCCGCCCAGCCGTTCTCGTCATAATCCGCCATGCACTGATCGACCAGTGCCTCCATCGCCGCCAGGTCGCCGCCGCGTTGTGCGCCGGTGAGCGTCTGCGCGCGGATGTCCTCCCAGCCGCCGGCGTAGTTGCGTTCGTATAGCTCGTGCCGGCCGCCGAACTCGGTGCCGATCGCGTCCCACAGGAGCTTCATGATCTTGATGCGCTCCTTGTACTCGATGCCGTGCGAGCCGCGGACATATTGCCGCAGATACGGCTCGATCGCGGGGTTGGAAAAGTCCTTCACCGAGGAGGGCAGGTAGATCAGCGCCGACGTCACCGTGCGCTCGATGATGTCCTTGATGCGCGGATAGGCATCAGGCGCGAACACACGATAGGCCAGGCCGGCGCGGAGATTGGGCAACACCGCGCCGTCATTCCAGGGATCCGGGTCGTTCGCCATCGCGTTGGACAGCGACCAGAACAGATTGCGCCAGGCGATCGCCTCGCCCAGCAGCACCTGGTTGCCGCGCGCCTCGTCGCCGCCGGTGCAGCGCAGCGCCTTGGCGAGCAGGCCGCAGATGAAGTCGAGCTTCACGGCGAAGCGCGTGCAGCCCTGGAACTGGAAGCCGTGCATGAAGCCCGAGCGCGGATAGAAGCTGAGCACGCGCGCGGGATCGCGATAGATAAAAACGTCCTCCCAGGGCACGAACACCTTGTCGAGGATGAAGATCGCGTCGTTCTCATCGAAGCGCGACGACAGCGGGTAGTCGTACGGCGAACCGGTGAGCATCGCGGCGCGCTCATACGAGGTGCGGCAGATCAGCTTCAGTCCCGGTGCGTCGATCGGCACCATGAACATCAGCGACATGTCCAGGTCCTCGGTCGCCGTCTTCGAGCTCTGGCCCATGAAATTGTAATGCGTGATCGCGGCCGAGGTGGCCACCACCTTGGCGCCGGACACGATGATGCCGCCGTCGGTCTCCTGCTGCACCGAGACGTAGACGTCCTTCACCTGCTCCGCCGGCTTGTGGCGATCGATCGGCGGATTGACGATGGCGTGGTTCATGAAAGGCATGCTTTCCTGCGCGCGCTTGTACCAGGCGCGCGCATTGTCGGCGTATGGACCGTAATACTCGGCGTTGCCGCCAAGAGTGTTGGAGTAGGCAGCTTTGTAGTCCGGCGTCCGGCCCATCCAGCCATAGGTCATGCGCGCCCACTCGGCGATCGCCGCCTGGGCGCCGCGCAGATCCTCACGCGAGCGCGGCACGCGGAAGAAGCGATGCGTGTAGCCGCCCGACCCGGTATCGGTCGGGCAGGTCAGCACGTCATGGCGCTTCGGATCATGCAGAGCGTCATACAGCCGCGCGATCGAGCGCACCGAGTTGCGCAGCGCCGGATGGGTGGTGACGTCCTTCACTCGTTCGCCGTCGATATAGACCTCGCGCCCGTCGCGCAGGCTCTGCATGTATTCGGCGCCGGAGAAGGGACGCTTCCGGTCGGCGATGACGTCCTCAGGTTTCATGGCGTCCTCCTCACCCCCTCCCCAACCCTCCCCCGCTTCGCGGGAGAGGGAGTTCAGCGCCCCCTCTCCCGCGAAGCAGGGGAGGGTTGGGGAGGGGGCCTCTACTCCCCCGACAGTTCCCGGCGCCGGCGATCGAGTTCCTCGCTGTAGCGGCGCAGTGCGTACTGCTCTGTGAGCAGGCCGATGACGCGCTTGGTCTCGGGGCTGTCGACCACCGCCAGCGCATCGCTCTCGGCGTTCTCGAACATCGCCACCGCCTCCTTGATCGTCATCTGCGGCAGCAGCACGGTGTCCGTGTAGTGCAGCAGATCACGGACCCGGTGGTTCTCATCGGCGTCGCCGTGCACCTCGGCGGGCAGCACGATCCCGGCATAGCGGTCGTCCTCCTCCAGCACCAGGACACGCTGATGGGCGCCGAGCGGGAAGTCGCGCTTGAAGGCGGCCAGCGGGGTATCGGCGCGCACCGTGCGCATCTCGCGGCGCATCATGCGCCCGACCGTGAGGTTGCGCATCCAGCCGATATCGACCGCGCTGCGGATCACCTCGCCGCGCAGGTGGAAACGCCAGGTGGCGAAGGAGTAGCCGAAGGTGCGGCGGACAGTCAGCGCCGAGATCACGCAGGCGGCGAGCACGGCGACGGTGAGCGGCAGGCTGCCGGTGCTCTCCAGCGCCAGGAAGCCCATGGTGAGCGGTCCGCCGATGATTGCCACCGCCAGCCCGCTCATGCCGACCAGGGCGCAGACCACGGGGGAGACGGCGTGGGCGGTGCTGACAGCGGCGAGCGTGCCAGCGAACAGCTTGCCGACCAGCGCGCCAAGGAACAGCGAGGCGAAGAACAGGCCGCCACGGAAGCCCGAGCCGATCGAGATTGCCGAGGCGAAAGACTTCAGCACCACCAGCAAGCCGACGTGGCTCAGCGAGTATGGCGCCTCGATGACGACGCCAAGCGCACCGTGGCCGGAGGACAGCACCGCCGGTGTTAGTAACGCTAACAACCCGACGGCGAGTCCGCCAAACAATGGCCGCAGCCAGCTCGGGACACCGCTCCTGCGGAACAGCTCCTCGGTCAGCGTCACGCCGCGCATGATGGCGATGCCGACCAGGGCGCAGAACATGCCGAGGGCGAGGATCGGGATGTAGTCGAGCGCGTCCAGGCGGGAGGGCACCTGCAGGACCAGGTCGAACGGCGCGCCGCCGAGCCCCTGCACGATAGCCACCGCGACGATGGCGGCGACGGCGACGGCGGCGAAGGTGCCGACCGAGTAGGTGCCGATCACCAGCTCGAAGGCGTAAAAGGCGCCGGTAAGCGGGGCGTTGAATGCGCCGGCGATGGCGGCTGCCGCGCCGCAGCCGACCAGCAGGCGCAGATCGTTGCGCCGGACCCGGAACATGCGGCCGAACCGGGAGGCCAGTGCCGAGCCGGCCTGGGTATAGCCGGCTTCCAGTCCCACGGACGCACCGACGCCGTTCGACAGGATGGTCTGCACCACCACGATCAGGCTGTCGCTCAACGACATGCGCCCGCCATAGAGGGCGTTGGCCTCGATCGGGTCGACCGCACGGCGCGGTCGGTAATAGACGAACGCAAGACCGAGCAGGCCGATCAGCAGGCCGCCCAGCGTGGGGACGGCGACGGTGCGGATCGGGTCGAGCTCGACCATGGCGCTGAGGCGCTGGCTGGGGGCTATGTCGAACAGCACCTGGTGGATCAGCTGCGTTGTCTCGGTCATCACCCAGACCGTGATGCCGGCGCCGCAGCCGACGAAGGCGGCCAGCACGACCAGCCAGATCTCGTCGGCGCGGACCAGCGCGCGCAATGTCTGCGGCGCGTGCAGAACGGCGCTGCCGAGGGCGCGACGGGGGCGATGCGGGCGTGCGGACGCAGTTCTCCCCGCGTGCGGGGCTGCGGAAGCGCCCGCGAGTGTTGAGTCGCCAGGAAGTGTCGACATGCGCGACGTCCAGCGGGCCAGCGAGATACGGACGCATTCTTGGAACCTGCGCGCGGCAGGATCAACCGCTCCGATGCCGATTTGCCACGGAGTGTGGTAAATTAATCGTTTGTAAGGCGCAAGGAAGCCTTTTCGCGGCTGCAACCCTACGCCGGCAGGCTCCGTTCGGCGCGTGTGGCCGCCAGGTCGTCCTCGACGAAGGCGCGCACCACCTCGACCAACGGCTCATGCATGGCGAAGTCGAGCGTGCGGGCGCGTATCGCCTCGAACGCGGGCGGCCAGAGCCCGACGATGGCGGCGATTTCCTTGTCCTCCACCCGGCGCACCAGGGAGGAAGCACCGGGCTTCACCTCGTCGAGTGCCTGCAGCATGTGGGCGATCGTGGTGCTGATGCCAGGTGGATTGACGCTCCGGTCGATGCCCATGCGCTGTGTGTCCATCGCGGCGGCGTGCAGCAGCCAGTCCACCGCGCGGCGCGGGCCGCACACCCAGGCGGCGAAATCGTCCGGCACAGGCAGCTCGGCGGACAGCCCCAGCAAGGGCTCGCGGATGATGGCGGAGAGGAAGGAGCTGGCGGCGCGGTTGGGCCGGCCGGGCCGGACGATCACCGTGGGCAGACGGATCGAGACCACGTCGAGGAACCCGCGGCGCGAGGCGTCGCCCAGGATCAGTTCGGCGGCGGCCTTCTGTGCGCCATAGCTGTTCGCCGGCACCTGGCGGGCATCGTCCTGCAGGTTGGCGGCCTGCCCGCCCGAGAAGGTGGCCACGGAGGAGGTGAACACGACGCGCGGCGCCTTGCCCCCGGTTGCGACCAGGCGGCGGCAGGCATCGATGACCGCGTCGGTGCCGCGCAGGTTCACCCGCCGGCCGAGGTCGTAGTCGGCTTCGGCCTGTGCGGAGACCACGGCGGCCAGGTGGAAGATCACGTCGGTGCCGGGCGGAATGGCGGCTTCCGGCAGCTCGACAAGGTCGCCGGCGATGGCGGTGACAAGGAAGGAGGCGGCCGGCTTCGGTGGCTCGGTCAGGTCGAACAGGGTGAGGTCGGTGATGGGCTGATCACCGAGCTTCCCGTCCCGAGCCAGACGGGCTGCGACCTTGCGTCCGAGAAACCCGCCGCCGCCCAGAATAGAAACCTTCATCCGTGCCTCCGTCGCTTGCGGGCCGCTCCCCCTCCCGTTGCGCCAAGGAGGCTGGGGGAGGGGGATCACACGATTGCACCCTGCCGCGATGCGGTCCACCGTTCGCTGATGTTCGGCCCGCTTCCGTTCAACCTGTATCCCAACCCGCGCCTCGGCACGCCCGGCATAACCGTGCTCCCCGCCGCCGGCTTCCGTCGCGCCAAGGCGGAGATCGCCTCCTGGAAGGGCTACGCGCCAACGCCGTTGCACGAGCTGACGGACCTGGCTCGCGAGGCCGGCGTCGCCGTGATGCGACTGAAGGACGAGGCGGGACGCTTCGGCCTCGGCAGCTTCAAGGCGCTTGGCGGCGCCTATGCGGTGGCGGGCGTGCTGGCGAGCGAGCTGGCTCGGCGTGGCGTGGCGCGGGCAGCCAGCTCGGCCGAACTGGCGTCCGGCGGCTACCGCGACGCCACCCAAACTATCACGGTGACCTGCGCCACCGATGGCAACCACGGGCGTTCGGTCGCCTGGGGCGCGCAGCGCTTCCATTGCCGCTGCGTGATCTTCGTGCATGCGGGCGTGAGCCAGGGCCGGGTGGACGCGATCGCCCGCTACGGCGCCGAGGTCCGCCGCGTCCCCGGCACCTACGACGACTCGGTGCGCGAGGCGACCCGGCAGGCCGAGGCACATGGCTGGTTCGCCGTCTCCGACACCTCATGGCCGGGCTACACCGAAATCCCGCGCGAGGTCATGCAGGGCTACCGGCTGATGGCCGACGAAGCCGCCGACCAGTGGGACGGCGCTCCGCCGACCCATGTGTTCATCCAGGGCGGCGTCGGCGGCGTGGCGGCCGCCGTGTCGGTGCAGACCCGCGCGCGCTTCCATCCCGCTCCGGCACTGATAGTGGTGGAACCCGACCGCGCGGCCTGCCTGCTGGCGAGTGCCGAACTCGGCGAGCCAACGGCCATCCCGGGCGACCTGGACACGCTCATGGCGGGCCTTGCCTGTGGCGAGCCGAGCCTCATCGCCTGGCAGGAGCTGGATCGTGCCGCGACTGCCTTCATGTCCGTCCCCGACGAAGCGGCGGTGGCCTGCATGCGGAAGCTCGCGGATCACGGCATCGTCGCCGGCGAGTCCGGTGTCGCCGGCCTGGCCGGCTGCCTGCTCGCCGCGGCCGACCCAGCGGCCCGGGAGACGCTCGGCCTGGACGGCAAGAGCAGGGTGCTGCTGTTCAGCACCGAGGGCGCCACCGATCCGGCGCTGTACCAGAAGCTGGTGGGACGGTCGCCTGACGCAGTGGGCGCGTAGCCGCTATTTTCGCCCGATCACCGCGCTGTGCGGCCCCGCGAGCGGTACCACTTTGGTCTCACCAAATCCCACGTCGCGCATCCAGCCGACGCAATCGGTGCCGGTGTAGTCGAAGCCGCCCGGGGTCTCGATCAGCATGTTCAGGCTCATCAGCAGCCCGGCGGCATTTTCCCGTCGTGCTTCATCGATCAGCATGTCGTAGACGATGAGGGCACCACCCGCGGGCAGGGCTGCATGCGCCTTGGCCAGCAGCAAGCGCTTGGTTGTCAGGTCCCAGTCGTGCAGGACATGGCCCATCACCAGGACATCGGCCTGCGGCAGCGTGTCGCGAAAGAAATCGCCAGCGTGGAAGCGCAGCCTGTCGGCCAAGCCGTGTGCTGCCACGTAGCGGCGGAAAATCGCCTCCACTTGCGGCAGGTCGAAGCCGCCGCCGGTCAGATGCGGATGCGCCAGCGCGAGCTGGACCGGAACGCAGCCCTGCGCCGCTCCGACATCGATCACGGTGGCGACCTCATGCCACGGAAATGCCTCAACCAGCGCCTGGGCGAGCGACGTGCTGATACCTGTCATCGCGCTGAGGAAGCTCTCCAGCCGCGACGGGTCGGCGTAGAGGCTGGCGAACAGGTCGTCGCCATCCTTGGCCTCGTTTTGCGGCCGGCCAGTGCGCAGCGCCTCGGTGAGCGAGTCCCAGAAGCGGTAGACGCGCAAGCTCATCATCTCGAACAGGCCGCCGATGTAGCCCGGCTTCGCGCGATCGAGATACCGATCGGTCTCCGGCGTGTTGGCATACCGGCCGGCTTCGTCGCGCTGCAGCAGGCCGAGCGCGACCAGGGCATCGAGGAAGTCGCGCGCGCTGCGCGGGTGAAGGCCGAGCTTCGCGCGCAGGCTTGCCGCGTCAGCCGGACCCGCCGCCAGTGTGGTGAACACGCCAAGCTCAACCGCGCTGAGCAGCGTCCTGGAAGCCATGAAGCCCTGACCGAGCTGCAGCAGCCGCGCGGGTGTGACGGGATCCTGGGCCATACGTGCTTTCCCGGATGTGACGGATCATAAGAACTGTGGCACACTCTCGCAGACGTTAGCATGCTCAAGAGGTTGTAACCGGGCTCGCTATACAACCGTCATTAACCGGACACCAACCGGTCCGTATTATCCGAGACGAACTGCCGAGTGACCAAAAGGAGCGCGGCAATGGTAGGGAAGAAAGCGGTCATCGGGGCTCTCCTCGCGGTCGCTGTTGCCTACGTCGTCTACCCCTATGTCACACTCTACCGGCTCGGTCAGGCGATCCGGCATGGTGACGCCTCTTTGCTGGAGACGATGGTCGATTGGGCGGCGGTTCGCGAGGGTATCAAGGAGGATATCTGCGACCTGGTGATCGACGAACCGGCGGAGGCGAAGAACGGCGCGCAACTGCCGCCGTTCGGTGCGGGTTTTGTCCGCGGCATCGCTGGCAATGCTGTTGACGCGCGGGTGACGCCTCAGGCGCTGGTGGCGGTCGCGGCGCAGGCTCCGGCCGAGCATCCGGACCCGAAGGGCTCGGCGGTGCGGGTAACCTGGGCCTTCTTTGCTGGCCCGGCGGCATTTTTGGTTGATCTCCATGCGCCGGGACAGGCTTCGGCGATCCGACTGCAGATGGACCTGCGCCTCGGCACTTGGCGGGTGACCCGCGTCTGGCTGCCACTCGAACTTCTGGGCCAGGCCAACGCGCGAACGTGATGGCTTGCAAGCCGGGTCCTGGTTGTTGCTTCGTGCGGCGGCGATCAGCTCGGTCATCAGCGCCCTTTGGTCCTCCTGACCAAACAGCGGCAGAGGTGCCTCAGTCGCCTCGGATGCGACCGGCGATACGCGTGCGATGTGACCGGCTGTTTACCCCCTCCCCCAACCCCCTCCCGCGAGGGGAGGGGGAGGGCCGTATCTTGTCCCCCTCCCCTCGCGGGAGGGGGTTGGGGGAGGGGGCGTCACCACCTGTACGCGGTCTCCCGCGCAGAACAATTCGCGCGCAGACCGTACGGGATTCGTTACTTAGCAGGCATCCGGGTGTGTGGCCACCCGATCAAGCGCCGAGCGTCAATCGAATGTTGCCGAACGCATCCAGCGCCGCGCTGGCACCACGCGGCACGAGGCAGGTCGCGTCGTATTCCTGCACGATGAGCGGACCACGGCGCGGCGTGGTCGAGAGTTGCGCGCGCGCGACGACCGGCGTGTCGACCCAGCCAGCATCAGGAAACCAGGCGCGGCGTTTCGCCGGGACTGCGTTGCCGGATGGAGGAATGGAGTCCGGCAGCCGCGGGCGTTCGGGCACGCCGCGTGCGATGACTGACAGGCCCATCAGCTCCACCGGTTCGTCCGGCGGGGCGCGGAAGCCGTAGTTGCGTTCATGCTCCAGGCCGAACAACTCGGCGAGACTGGACAGAAACGAGCCTGCCCCCGCCCCCGGACTTGATCCGGGGGTTGACCCGGGGGGCAGCGGCACTTCGATCTCGCTCGACTGGCCGACATAGCGCGCGAGTGCCGCGCGGCGGAACACACGCCGCTCCGGCGGGAAGCCGTCACGTTCCAGGCGTGCCGCGCCCGCTTCCATCAGGCCATCCAGCACCGCAGCGATCTGCGCCGGATCGGCCTCATCCAGCCGCGTGCGCAGGCTGCGCGTAGCATGGTGCTCGGCATCGGCGACCAGTAGGCCGAAGGCGCTGAACACGCCGGGCAGCGGCGGCACGATCACGCGGGTGATGCCAAGCTCGGCGGCAATCGCGGCGGCAAACAGCGGCCCGTTGCCGCCGAACGCGAGCAGCGCGAACTGTCGTGGATCGCGCCCGCGCTCCACCGACACGGCGCGGATCGCGCGCATCATCGATGCCGACGCCAAACGCAGCATGCCGAAAGCCGCTTCCTCCACGGAGCGGCGCAACGGTGCGGCAAGGCTGCGCGCGATCGACGCACGCGCGGCATCCGCGTCCAGTTTCAGTGCGCCGCCGATCAGGCCCGCCGGATCGAGATAGCCGAGCACGAGGTTGCAATCGGTGATGGTGGGCTCGGTGCCGCCGCGGCCGTAGCACACCGGCCCTGGATCGGCACCGGCGCTGTCGGGCCCGACCTTCGGTGCGCCTGCCGCATCCAGCCGGCAGATCGATCCGCCGCCGGCGCCCACCTCGGCGAGGTCGATCGCCGGTAGCTTCAGCAGATAACCCGCGCCGACCAGCAGGCGCGATCCCGTCATCACGCCGCCGCCGACTTCCAGTGCCTCCGTCCGCAGCACTTCGCCGTTCTCGACCAGGCCCGCCTTCGCCGTGGTGCCGCCCATGTCGAAGGTGATGACGCGCGGCTCATCCAGCTTGATCGCCAGCGCCGCGCCGCCCACCACACCGGCGGCCGGGCCGCTTTCGATGATGTGCGCGGGCGCCATGGCGGCGAATTCGGCGGACGCGAGCCCGCCGTTCGACTGCATGAGCTGCAACGGCGCCGCGATGCCGAGCGAGCGCAGCCGCGCGGCGAGCGCGGTGACATAGGCGCGCACCACCGGCTGCACGTAGGCGTTGATCACCGTCGTGCTGGTGCGCGGGTATTCCTTGATCTCCGGCAGTATTTCGTGACTCACCGAGATCGCCACATCCGGCAGTGCAGCGCGCACCGCATCGGCGACCGCGCGCTCATGCGCGGGATTGGCGTAGGAGTGCAGCAGGCAGATCGCCACGCTTTGCACATCCTCCTTGCGCAGCATGTCGATCACCGCATCGATGCTCGCACTATCGAGCGGCACCGCGACCGAACCATCCGGGCGTAGCTTCTCGATCACTTCCAGGCGCAGCCGCCGTTCCACCAGGGCGCGGGGCTTGGTCCAGTGCAGGTCGTACAGCACCGGCATGCGCAGGTCGCGGATTTCCAGGATGTCGCGGAAGCCCCGCGTCGTGATCAGTCCCGTGCGTGCGCCCTTGCCTTCGAGCACGGTGTTGGAGCCAATCGTCGTGCCGTGCAGCACCTCACTGACCCCACCGCCCTCGGCTGCCAGCAGTGCGCGCAGGCCTTCGATGATGCCTTCGCCGTAGTCGTGCGGCGTGGATGCCGTCTTGTGCGTGAGGACGCGCCCATCCGCCGCGATAGCGACCAGATCGGTGAAGGTGCCGCCGATATCGATGCCAATGCGAAGGGTCATGACCAACAGCCGTTCGAGTACACCTCTCCCGCTATGCGGGAGAGGTCGGTGAGCATAGCGAGCCGGGTGAGGGTGCCGGTGCGACACACAGCATTCTCACTCGCGCGCTGAAGCGCGCGTCCTCTCCCGCATTGCGGGAGAGGTGTACGATATGAGCTCATTCCGCGGTCTCCGCCGGATGCCACGCCACGTCTGGCAATGGCTTGCGCGTCGTGCGCAACTTCGCGCGCAATGTCTCCGTCGCCGCCTCGTCGATCGCCGGCGGATCGCCGCGCGCCACGACACCGTAGTAGTGCGCCGCTGCCTCTATCGTCACCAGGCCATCGCGCAGATCCTTCGCCACCAGCGACAGGTCGCGCATCAGCGCATCGCCCCAGCCGCCGGCGCCCGGCAGTTCGTGGCGGAACACCTGGCCCTTGCGGAGCGTCATCGTCAGCTTGGCGTGCAGCTTCTCCTCGGTGGGCAAGCCAGGATCGAGCACGTTGCGTCCCGCCGCACCCGGGCCGCCGCCCCACAGCCCGTATGGCCGGTGCGTCTGCCGATCGGCACGCACCTGCAGGATCCCTTCGTCCGCCAGCATCCGCCAGGTCTTGCGCTGCGACATGCCGCCGCGAAACTTTCCTGCTCCACCGGTATCCGGCACGAACTCGTAGTCCAGCACCTCGAGCGGATTCTCCGCCTCGATCACCTCGACGGAGAAGCTCGCCATGTTGGCGAACATCGAGGTGTTGCCATCGAGTCCGTCCGCCCATGGCCGCGCGCCCCAGCATCCCGACAGGAAATCCACGTAGATGAACGGGTGAAACTCCTTGTCGTAGCCGCCGATCGTGATGCCGGTGTTGCCGCCGTCGGACGCCGCGTACACCAGATCGGGATACAGTTGCGCCAGAGCACCGAAGCAGCAATCGACGCCGCGGAAGCCGGTGAGCCCGCGCGCCGCACAGGCGGCCGGCAGCTTTCCATTGGTGATCGTGCCGGGCGGTGCGATCACCTTGATCGGGCGGAACACGCCGTCGTTGTTCGGCATGTTGATCGACAGCACCGACTTCACCGCGGTGAAGCTCATCGCCGCGGTGTAGCTCCAGGTGTTGTTGATCGCGCCCTTCACCTGCGGTGAGCTGCCGGTCCAGTCGACCTCCATCGCGTCGCCGCGCTTGCGCACCGTGCAGACCAGCGGGATCGGCTTGCCGACATCGATCTGGTCGTCGTCGATCCAGTCGGTGAACGTCGCCTCGCCGTCCGGCAGTTCGGACAGGCAATGCCGCGTCAGCCGTTCGGAATAATCCATCGTGGCGTCCATCAGCGCGGTCACGCCGTCGGCGCCGTAGCGCGCCACCAGCTCGGTCATGCCGCGCGTCGCGATCTCGCAGGCGGCAAGCTGGCTGCGGATGTCGCCCAGCACCCGCCCGGGCATGCGCACGTTGCGGTCGATCATGCGGAACAGCGTGGTGTTGGGCTTGCCGCGCTCGTAAAGTTTCAGCGGCGGGATGCGCAGCCCCTCGGCGTAGATCTCGGTGCTGTCGGAGGCATTCGAGCCGGGCACCCGCCCGCCGACATCGGTGTGATGGCAGATCGTCGCGGCATAGGCGATCGGCTTCCCGTTTTCGTTCCGTGCGGCGAACAGCGGCTTGAAGATGAAGATGTCCGGCAGGTGCATCCCGCCGTCATACGGGTCGTTGTTGATCAGGATGTCGCCCTCGGCGATGTCGTCGCCGAAATGCCGCAGCACCGCCTGCAACGCGACGGGGATGGAACAGAGATGCCCCGGCAGGGCCAGCCCCTGCGCCGCCAGCCGACCCTGTGCGTCGCACAGCGCCGCGCTGTAATCCATGATGTTCTTCAGCACCCCGGAATAGGCGGTGCGGTAGATGGTGAGCACCATCTCGTCGCCGAGCGCGGCGATGGCGTTGCGGAACAGCTCTTCGGTGATCGGATCTGGCGTGTGCATGGGCGCCATCGGACCACCGAAGCCAGGCGGTGACAACCGAGCGAACGGGGCAATAGGTTCGAAACCTCTGCTTCAAGCATACGCAGATCAAATGAAACTAAATCGTAACCCTTCCAAGGCCAACGCGGACTATTAACGGCGGAATAACGCCGATTCGTCTTGTTTTTCGCCTCACGGGCCTGTTACCACGACTGAGGTTGTTGAAGAATTCGTGAACAGACCTCCGCTCCCGTCCTTCTGGATTGACAACGGAGTCCGGGAATACTATCGTTTCAGCTTCGGTCCTCGATCTGAGGAATTTGTTTCGCGCGACTTGTGGATGAGGACGCGATGTCAGTCGCGGGTCATGCAGAGACCACGGCCATTCGCGCCCAGCTTTGCCGTCCCAACCTGACGGCCGAGCGGGAGCGGTACCTCCTCCTGACGCGCCGCAACAGCAGCGATGCGAAGGCGCGGCAAAGGGCGCTGTCGGATCTGTGGGAGAGCCACAGCAAGCTTGTCGTCGCGATCGCCCGGCAATATCGCCGACCCGACCTGGAAATGACCGACCTGGTCGGGGCCGGCCATCTCGGCATGCACGCGGCAATCGAGGGCTTCGACCCCGACCGGTTCGACACCAGGCTGTCCACCTACGCCGTCGGTTGGATCCGCCACTACATCCAGGACTACATAAGGCGGCACGCCTTCCCGGTGCGCCCGCCAGGCTCGATGGCACACCGTCAGCTCTTCCGGACGACCGGCAGGCTGTTCGCGGATGCCCGTCGGTCATGTCATCGCGAGGGTGTTCAGGCCACGGATGCCGAGCTCTGTGCACGGGTCGGCGCGCGCATCGGCCTGTCGGGGGATGAGGTTGCGCAATGCCTCAGCCTTGCCCGCGGCGACGTGGACGCGACGCACTTTCAGAGCCGGCTGACCGCCCAGGATGCTTCTCCCGAGGAGGCGGTGATCCTGCGCCTCGATCACGCCAAGCTGCGCCGCCGCGTCCTCGGCTTGGCCGAGGAAGTCCTCGGTGAGCGCGAGCGGAAGGTGTTTCTGGCGCGCTGCATGACCGACGACGAAGGCGCAACGCATTTCGAGAGCCTGGCGGCGGAACTCGGCGTGACGCGAGAGCGGGTCTATCAACTCGAGGTCAGCGCCAAGCGGAAGATCGCGGTAGCCCTGACTCAGGACGGACTGCTCTACCCGGCTTCCGCGCAGCTCGAACTGCCGAAATCCCGTGCGCCCAGGCGAGCCGCCCGCCGCGTCGCGGAGACGTCAGGATGACCGCAAGCGGCTGCGGGCCACCGATGGACTTCGCCGCCGCAAAGCAGTAGCTGAAGCCCCGGAACAATCGGGGTGTGGGCCATGCAGACAGCCTCGCTCGATCCGCCGCCGCGGTTGCGCGCCGGGTTCATCGAATTTCCCGTGCACCACGTTCGCGGCGGCACGTCGACCGGGCTGGTGATCTCGGAACACTGGGCTCCGCGGGAACGCGAGCTGCGCGAGGAGCTGCTGCGTCACCTGATGGGGCTGCCGCTCGATGGCACACGCGCGGGCAACAAGCAGATCACCGGCCTCGGCCGGATCGTTCCCACCGGCAACAAGGTGTTCTTCGCACGCATGGAGCAGACCGGCGAGGGGCAGCGCATCGTCAGCACCTTCGCCCAGCTCGCGGCCGACAAGGCGGCGGTGGACTGGAGCGTGAACTGCGGCAACATGTCCGCGGCGTTGCCGCTCTGGGCGCTGGACACCGGCTGGGCGTCCCCGCCCTCCGCCGGGGCGTGGTTCGAGATCGACATCTTCAACACCAACACCGGCGTGACGGCGAGTTCGCGCATGCGGCTCGGCCCCGATGGGGTGTTCGCCACTGCCGAGATCCCCGGGGTGGATGGCAGTTTCCCCGGCGTCGATCTGTTCCTCGCCAACCCGGTGGGAGCGAAGACCGGCCGGCTGCTGCCGACCGGCCAGCCGGTCGATGACATTGCGGGCTGCAAGGTGTCGTGCGTCGACGTGGCGGTGCCGATGGTCATCGCCCGCGCCGCCGATTTCGGCAAGATGGCGCATGAGAAGATCGAGCAGTTGGAGGCGGACCGCAGCTTCATGGCGGCTTTGCGCGCGGTCTGGGTGGAGGCCGGATTGCGCATGGCGCTGAAGGGGCCGGGCGGGCGCAAGATGACGGCGGATGAGCTTGCGCAGAGCGAGACGATCCCGAAGGTCTGCATCGTCGGTCCGCCGCAGGGTGCCGGCCACATCGCCGTGCGCTATTTCACCCCCCAGGCGGGGCACCGCTCGATGGCCGTGTCCGGCGGCTGCTGCCTGGCAGCGGCGGCGCTGATCCCTGGTTCCGTCGCACATGCCGTCGCGCGCGGCCTGGCATCGCCCGGCGCGGCGTTCGGCGAGATTGATGTGGGCATCGAAAATCCGGCCGGCGTGCTGGAAGCGACCATCGAGGCGTGCATTGGTCCGTCGGGACTGGAGGTCAGGAAAGCGGCGTATCGCCGCAGCACCCAGATCCTGCTGCGCGGCCATGTGCCGCTGTACCGCGCGTCCGATGCGTTGCGCGGTGCGTTGCTGGCGGTGTGCCAATGACCACACTGACCTCCGCGGGAATGATGGGTTTCGCTCTGCTCAACCCATCCTACAACGTGGCCCGTAGCCCGTAGGATGGGTGGAGCGCAGCGATACCCATCACATCTCGCGAGGACCGCTTGTGTGTCCGGTCACCCCGAACCCGCTATCGGCGCTGCCTAGGTCAGCAGCTCCGCCAGCATCAGGCCGGCCGCGAGAACTGCCGCAACGGGCGGAACCCACGCTGGCGTGACGAACCCTGGCGCGGCGGCACCGGCGTTTCGCTGCACGCGCCATAGGGCGAGGTCCACCAGCACGAAGATGGCAAGCGTGAGAGCGTTGGCCACCACCAGCAGTTGCTCGAATGAAGCCAGCACGGCGGCGCCGGTCACGATACATCCGGCAAGCACCGTGGCCTGCAACGGCGTGCGGGTGCGAGGGTTCACCTGGGCGAACAGCGCGGGCAGTTGTTCGTTCCGTGCCATGCCGTAGAACAGGCGGGCCAGCATCACGATCTGCACCAGCGTGCCATTGCCGACGGCCAGGAAGCCCACGGTCGCGAACAGCCAGACACCTGCTCCGGCGAATATGTCGAGCAATGGCTTGTCGGGAGCGCTGTCGCTGAGAACGGCAGCCGTGGCCACCATCACGTAGAGCACGATGCTTGCCGCGATCGCACCGAGAATGCCGCGTGGCACCGTGCGGCGAGGGTCCTTCGTCTCCTCCGCCAGGTTCGCCAGGGTCTCGAAGCCGATGAAGGCGAAGAAGGCGATGAAGGCCCCGGCGAGTGTCCTGCTCCAGCCGGCCAGATCGACCGGCAGCATCGTGCGAAAATGCAGTTCGGGAGCGGCAAGCAGACCCGCGACGGTGGCCGCGATCAGTCCGCCGATCTCCAGGATGGCGATCGCCGCGGCGAGCCGGACACTCTCGCCGACCCCGTAGGCGGCGACCGACGTGCAGGCCACGATCAGCGCAAGCAGCAGAAGTCCCGGCGGCCAGGGCAGCAGGATGGCGAGATAGGTGATCGCCCCGTGGGCGATCGAGGCGGCGGAGATCGCGACAGTCGCCGTGACGGCGAGACCGGTGAGCCGGGCCAGCGTTTCGGAACCGAAGCCGTGCTTCACATAGACCACGGAGCCGGCTGCCTCAGGGAACCGGCTGGCGAGTTCGGCGTAGCACAGCCCGGTCATGGCGGCGGTTATCCCGGCAAGCAGGAAAGCGACCGGCGCCGCATCGCCGGCGCGAGCCATCACCGTGCCGATCGAGACGTAGATGCCTGCGCCGACGATGACGCCGAGGCCGTACAACAGCAGCGGCCAGAATGTCAGGACACGTCGCAGGCCTGCCTCGGTATCGGTCATTTACCGTGCCTGTCCGACGACGTGACGTGTTGGCGCCACCGGCGACGGACACGTTCGATCAACCGCGCCACTGCGGGCACCTCCCGTGCCAGCAAGACCGCGCCGAGCGGCAGCATCCAGAAGCCGAGCATCGGCAGGAACCCCAGCAGACCGCCGATGATGAGGACAATGCCGAGCAGGATGCGCAGCGCCTTGGCGACCTGCCGGAGCAGCCGGTGCCCGCGCTGCACGTCAGGGTCCCGAACCTGGATCGGCGGTCAGGTGATCCCGGCGGCAGCCAGCACGGTGGTCAGGCCGGCGGCCATGCCGCGGATCGAGGGTTCTGGCGCCACATCGATCCACTCCTCCAGCGAATGACCGCGTCCACCGGTGCCGCCGGAGCCGATCTTGATCGCGGGGATGCCGAGGCTCATCGGTATGTTTGCGTCGGTGGACGAGAACTCGAATCCCGGCCGGAAGCCGTGCGCGGTGATTGCCGCATGCGCCAGGCGCACCAGCTCGCTCGTCTCGTCGGTGCGGCCTGCCGGCCGGTCGCCAATCTTCTTGACCTCGGCCGTAATCGGTCCGTCCTGCGTCGAGCGGGCCGCATTCTCCGCCGCGACCGACCTGTCGATGAGATCGAGGAACGTCGCCTCAAGCCGCGCCAGTTGATCGGGGGATTCGGATCGAAGGTCGAACTCGGTCCACACGCTGTTGGGAATCGAGTTGATCGACGTGCCGCCACCGGTGACGCTGGCGCTGTAGGTGGTCTTTGGGCTCGCCGGCACCTCGATGCGGCCGAGCCGGGCGATCGCATCCGCCATGGCGAACATCGGGTTTACCAGGCCGAATGCGCCGTAGCTGTGCCCGCCGGGACCCTTGAACGTGACGCGGTAACGCTTCGAGCCGACGCCTCCCACCGCGATGCGCTCCATGTCCGGGCTGTCCACGGTGATGAAGGCGCTGATGCGGTCCTTGTATGGGCCCTTCTGGAACAGATGCCGCATGCCGCGCAGATCGCCGGGCCCTTCCTCGCCCACATCGGCGACGAACAGCAGATCGGCGCGGGTGCGCACGCCGGCGGCGTCCATCGCGCGCAGCCAGGCGAGCAGCACCGCCAGCGACCGCGTGTCGTCGCCGACGCCGGGCGCGTAAAGCCGCGACCCCTCGCGGCGGACCGTGAGGTCGGTGCCGGGCGGAAACACCGTATCGAGATGCGCCGCGATGCAGATCAGCGGACCATTTTCGGCACCCGGACGCAGGCCGGTGACGTTCCCCTCGGCGTCGATCTCCAGGTCCTTCAGTCCGTGCGCCGCGGCCATCGCGAGGAACGCCAGGGCGCGCGCCTCCTCCTGGAAGGAAGCAGCGGGCACCTGTGTCAGCGCGACGATGTCCTCCACCGTGCGGTCATGCTCCGCGGTGAGCGTGGCGACCGCCTTGCGATAGGCCTCGCTTGCCATGACCTCGCGGATAATCGACTCGGTGTGACTGGACATGGAAGCTCGGTCCTTGCTTGCGCCCCACGGTATTGGACGAGGTCCGGCGCTTGGGCAAGATGTGCTGGCGCAAGGGAGAAGACAGCATGGATCCGATCGCGCGATTGCAGCAGGAACTGCCGCCGTTTCCGCGTTGGCTTGGCATCACCGTGACATCGGCGAGTCCGGATCGGGTGTTGGCCGAACTCACGGTGCGAGAGGAGCTGTGCACCGCCGGTGAGATCATCCACGGCGGCGCGATCATGGCATTCGCCGACACGATCGGTGCGCTCGGCACGGTCATGAACCTGCGCGAGGGACAGGGCACGACGACACTGGAGAGCAAGACGAATTTCTTCTCCCCGGCCCCGGTGGGCACGCGGCTGATCGCGGAGGCCACGCCGCTGCATCGCGGGCGCCGGACGCAGGTGTGGGAGACGCGGCTGACCAATGCCGATGGCCGTCTGGTGGCGAAAGTGACCCAGACTCAGATGGTATTGTGAGTGGGCGTTCCGGCGGGCAGGATCACGGCGGAGAAGGGGGGACGCCATGGACCCGTATGTGATCGACCGGACCAGCAATTCCCGCAGGCGGGCGGTCGAGGAGTGGCTGTTCGGGCTCGACCTGGTCTCCGCGGACCTGCGCGAGAAGATCGTCACCGCCTGGGTCAGCACCTGGTCTTCCAGCCCGTATCGCGAGCTGGCGGAGATGCCGTATTCGCCGGGTGCGCCGCATTACCGGCTGGAATGGCATGTCAACGACGTGACGCGGGCGGGCGTCGACCTGGCGAGGCGTGCCGCGGCGGACTGGGGGGCGAAGGTCGACAACAACGTCCTGGTGCCGATCCTGATCCTGCACGATGTCGACAAGCCGCTGATGTATGTGCGCCAGAGCGTCGACAAGGTGGGGTACTCGAAGCTCTCGCATGAGCTGCAGCACGGCGTGGTGGGCGCGATGCTGCTGAAGGAGCTGGGCTTCGACCACACCGTGGTCAGCACCGTGGCGACACATGCCGGCAATTCGCCGTTCCATGGCCGCAACTTCGAGGCATATGTGCTGCATTACGCCGACTACTTCGCCACCGATCACGCTATCATGCTGGAGGGCGAGGACAAGCAGCCCTACTACCAGAAGCACTGGCGATAGCGGTTCGAGAGGCGGGCGCAATCAGCGCGGGTGGACCCGCCGCATCGGACACGCTACACGATCCAATCGGGGCTGGCGCGGCCTGCTTGGCCATCGCCGCCCCGTAAAGTCTTCGGCAGGCAAATGCCGCACGTTCGCGTGAAGGGGGGGAGATGACGAGCGTTCGATGCGACGGCGTCGGCGCAGTCGGATATATGCCCTGGCGATGTGACCTGACGAACTGACGGATGAATGTAGTTTCGCAACGTGTTCCTGTCGGCCTGCTCGACGGCGACCGCAGCCAGGGTCGTCGTATCCTGGTGCTCGACTTCGACCTGTATCGCTTCGTGGGCGGTGGGCAGTCGGTCTATCAGCGGCTGATCGCATTGCGGCCAAGTGATACGTTCTATTATTTCCGCCGCCTGGAAACGGCCGACGCTGCGAGGCCGACCAATGTCATTGCTATTCCGTATCGGACCATCTACCGGTCCAGATCTGATCACCTGCCGCGCGGGCTGGCCCATTTCCTTTGGCCATATGTCGAGTGCCGGAACATGGCTGCATCGGCAGCCTGCCATTCGCCGGGGATCGGCTTCGATGTAGCGGATGCGCCCGACTACAACCAGCTCGGCCTGTTCATCCGCCCGGCGCTGGAGGCCGAGGGTTTGCGTGTGGCGACAGTCGCAGTCGCCATGCATGGTACGCTGTCATCCGCATTCCGGACAGGATGGCCGACCGGGCTAAGGGATGGCCCGATGCTGGCAGAGCTGCGGGTGCGGGAGCATCTGCAGTTTCGCGCCGCGGATGCACGCTACGCGATCAGCGAGAGCTATGCGGCGCATTGGAGCCGGTATGCACCGCTCGACGTGAATCTGCTCGATCCGCTGTGCATCGCGGATCGCTCGGATCCGTTATTGCCGAAGCGCAGCTCGGAGCCAGTGGACCTTGCCTTCATCGGCCGGCGTGAAAAGTGGAAGGGGCCCGACCTGTTCCTCGACATCGCCTGGTGGATCGACCCGGCGCTGTATCGACGTCTGTTGTTGATCGGACCCGATGGGCCGAACCACCTCGGCACCGGTTCCGATACGACCCTGGCGGACATGGCGCGGCGACGCGGCCTGCACGCGGACGTGGTTGGCGCCTGGCCGCGCGCCGAGGTGGATGCCCTGTTCGCCACGCGCACCTTGCTGCTGCTTCCATCCCGCCATGACACGTTCAACCTGACGGCGCTGGAGGCGATCCGGCATGGCTGTCCCGTGCTGGTATCCAGCCGCGCCGGCGTCGCTGACTGGCTGCGTGCCAACTTGCCGGAGCTGGACTGGCTGATCACCGATATCGATTGCAGCCGAACCGCCGCCAGCCATGCGGCGTCGATCCTGAAGGACTACGACGCCTATCGCGAGAAGCTGGTCGTCGCCCTGCAGCGCCGCCGGCTCAGGCCAGACGAGGCGACCGCCGACACGGTGTATCTGCCGGGGTCGCGCCAGGATGTGAAGGCACGACAGACCACGGTGGACCTCGCCGCGCGCTTCACCCTGTTGTTGCAGTTGGACAGGACATCGGAGCCGGGCCCGCTCGCCCGCGGCGGCGGCGGCGCCGTGCGCCATTCCGTCGGCTGGCTGCTGCCTTACGAATTCAAGCGGGCGGTGCGCATCGCCAACCGGAGCCTCCGGACTGGCGGTCGTGATGCGCTGAACACGGTGCGCCGTGCGGTAGGCATAGGGCGGCTCAAGACGGCGATCCGCGACTTCACCGGGTATTCGCCCCGCACTTTCATCCAGATCAACCGTTCCCGCGGTCTGCCGGCGTTCCGCGAGTGGATGCTTCACGGTGCCGAACGACGTGATCAGGAAGTTCTGTTCAAGATTGGCAGTTTGTCCAAGGAGGTTCCCGATCGGCTGGTGGACCGGGTTCGGCTGTTCCGCGAGCTTGCCCGGTTGGAACGGCGGGCCGGACGCGACATCGTGGCTGCCACCTACGCCTTGCGACTGATGCGCTGGCTGGGGCGGGACGCGTATGGCGATCTTCCCTTCGTTGTTGCTATGCTGGAAGCGGAGGGCTTTGCGCATGAGGCCAGGACGGCGCGTGTCATGTTTGGCCGTGGACCGGACGCGTTCGACCGCTGTCTCGACCTGATGCACGATGCCGTGGAGCGTAACCGGCATAACCCCATCCGCCCGCTCGCGGTGGTGGACGATCGGCGCAATGACAGCGTGCCACGGGTATCCGTCATCGTCTCGCTCTACGACGCGGCGGCGAAGCTGGGCACGCTCCTGACCGTGCTGAGCCAGCAGAGCCTGGCGCAACGTGGCGAGCTCGAAGTAGTCCTGGTCGACAGCAATTCGCCGGGAGACGAACGCGGTGCCTTTGCCGCGTTCGCCGCGGAAAACAGCTTGCCCGTCGTATATGCGCGGTCTCGGGAGCGGGAGACGATTCAGGCGGCGTGGAACCGCGGCATCAGGCTTTCGCGCGCGCCCTATCTGGCATTTCTTGGCGCCGATGAAGGACTGCATCCCGAGGCATTGTGCCGGTTGGCGGCAGCACTGGATGCCAATCCCGGCGTCGATTGGGCCATGGCTGACAGCCTGGTGACGAGCGTGGATCGCAACGGGGTATTCGATTCCGACGTCATGCCGTACGACCGGCGAGGTTATCGCCAGGACCTGGTGTATCTGGAGACCTGCTACCTGTCATGGGTCGGTGGCCTGTATCGGCGATCGATCCACGACCGCTTCGGCTGGTACGACGAGAGCTTCCGCGCGGCGGGGGACACCGAGTTCAAGAACCGGATCATGCCTCACATCCGGTCTGTGCATGTTCCCGGGATGCTCGGCGTGTTCAACAACTATCCGGAAGAGCGTACCACGCAGCATCCACACGCGGAGATCGAGGATCTGCGTTCCTGGTACCTGTGGCGGACGACTGCTGGCATGCACTATGCTTTCGCTGACCGGCCGGTGGAGGACGCGGCGCGGCTGTTCGTCGACTCGTTGAGCTATCGCAAGTCCTTTTGTGGCCATCTGAGCACCGACTTCGACCTCGCTGCCGCACTGGCGGAGCATCTCGCCGGTCGTCCCGATGCGCCTGCGTGGGCCGCGACGGCGTTGAGCGAGGCGAGGGCGGCGTTGTCATTGATCCGCGGCATTGATCTTGTGCCGGAGGACATGCCACACGGGCCCCGCGGTGCGCTCGCCGCGCTCTGGGTGCACCGGCAGCTTACGGCGATGCGGCGGCTCGCCGTGAAGCATCGTTCGGTCTTTGCCATGCAGCAAACGCCCCACTATAAGATCTTCAACGACAACCGCTACGAACAACACTGGTATTCCTGGAGCGACCGCTGAGGGCGGAAGTCAGAGCTGCGATCGGCAATGACGCAAGTGCTGGTTTCGCTTATCCCCGTCGGAAATCAAAGGCCTACGCCTTGCTGGTCGGCTAACCGACGCATGCGGGGGGACGTTTGGCGCGGCCTTGCGGCGTTGCCTGACGAATAGTATTCGGCAGCGCGACCTATAAAGTGCCAATTTAGTAGGAACCACGAATTGGCGCCAAGGAGCTACCATGTCGATGAAACAGCGGATCGCTGGCAGTCGCCTCGTCCGGAAGCTCATTGAGTCCATAGCTTTTCGTGCGGCAGATCTGTTGCGCGATGGGACGCTAACGCCGTTGGCGGTTGAACAGGCGGCCCAGTTGCTGCGCGCTGAATATACAGTTATGCCTCGTTTCGGATTTCACCAGCCAATCGACTATCTGAAGGATAGTCCGCCCCCGAACTTCGGCACGGTGATCCGCTTGCCAAGCGAGGAACTTCCGCTCCCGGCGGCGGTCGACCGAATGGGCTATCCGGCTGACGACGGCGAGTACCTGGAGATGGGCCGCTACGATGCCGGGTTAGTTCGTGAGCAGATAGAGAAACACCTGGGCCTCAGACCAGCCTATGCCATACTGGACTTCGGTTGCTCGACCGGGCGCGTGCTGCGGCACTTCCATACCGATCATAAGTTACATGGGTGGCGCCTCTATGGAGTGGACATCCAGGCGCACTGCATCGAGTGGCTGCGCCGTTACTTTCCTACTGAATTCACTGTCTACACCGGGACGGTTCTGCCGTTCCTGCCTTTCGAGGACAACAGTCTGGACGTGATATACGGGGTCAGCGTGTTCACCCACATAAAGTATCTGTGGGATATGTGGCTCCTGGAGCTGCGTCGCGTGCTCAAGCCTGGGGGAATATTGATCCAGACCATCCACACGGAGCACGCATGGGAGTTTTATCACCGGCATCGCGGGGAAGATTGGGTGCGAGCCAATCACTCGCCGCGCGTGTACGAGACGCCGACCATGGACCTCGACTGGTTCCACTACGGAGACATTGCCGTCAGTCAGGCATTCTGGAAACGCGATATCGCGCGCCAGTTCTGGGGCCGGTACTTGGAGGTCTTGGACGTTCTACCGCCACCCGAACGGTTTTCGTTCCAGGATTGGATGATATGCCGCAAGAGAAGATAAGCTAGCGGTTCTGGAACCGAGACGACCATTGTTACACTGAAACATCACTACGGATAGGTCAATGCGAGCGGCTCCGTACCAAAAGCCGGCGCGATTTCAGCAGTCCCGGACTGCGGCATCAGCCCGTAAGAGCGTCGCTATTCAGGGCCGCCGTCACGCCCGTTGCCGAGCAAGGGCTAGTGGAGAACGCCACCGCCGCCACGCAGCAACGACCGCCGCGCCGGTTTCGATGGACCTAAGCTCCAGTAGTCGGTAGACCATCTCGGTGGCCGGCAGGAGAACCACAAGCGTGGCGACCACCTGTGCAACGGCGTACGCCCAGGCATTTTCCGTCCATGCGACATGCACGGCCACAATCATGACCCAGGCCACGACCATGGCCGGAAAATGCAGCAGGTAGATCGTGTAGCTTCTCTCTCCAACCATGAAGAGCAGTCTGTTGAGTGCCCTTGGCAGCGCACGCGACACGTTGCCGCCAACGGCAAGCATGACCAGCGCCAGGTAGCATGGAGCGGTGACCAGCATTCCCGCCCCGTCGAGATAATCAGGGCCTGAAGGACTCGCAGCCAGCGGCGAGCGGCAAAGCGACAGAATGACGATCGGCATCAGCATGAACCCGATCGACAGGGCTCGCCCGTATCGAAAGGTCCGACCGAAGGCTGACTCTGGTACATAAGCCAGCAGCACGCCGAGAGCCATGTAATCGAACTTGAAGCTGAGTAGATACGTGCCGAGATCCGGGCGCTCGCCCAGTGTCAGCAGAACTCGCGAATAGGAGGCCACTGCATATACAGCGGCAGCACACGCAACAACGGCGTATCCGATTATCCGTGGCGAGGCTCTCAATGCCAGGGTGGCAATCGTAAGAATGGCGGCGGCAGTGTAGAACTGGAACTCGACAGACAGGCTCCACATCGCGCCATTCATGTAGGCCGCATCTCTCCCCAGATTTATCAGATAGCCGCCGAGGATCGCAGCCGCTTGTTCAGTGAAGCGAGACAATGGCACGCAAAAGAAGTCTATGGCGAATGGAGGCCAGCCCGACACCCTGATGATCGCATTGACGGCGCCACTGAATGCAAGGAATGCAAGAATAGGAGGATAGAGGCGGAAGCCTCGCCTGATCAGAAAGCTTACCGGCTCATAGTTGCCCCTGATTAGCGAGCGGGCCACGACAAATCCGCTGATGACGAAGAAAAGCTCGACGCCCGCATAGAATGGGTTCGTCAATCGAACCGGCAATGCCGACAGAAGTGTCGATGAAAAGCTCAGGTGGCAGATGAGAACCATCGTGATCGCGATGCCGCGCAGGATCTGGATGTCATCGATCTTGTGGGCCGCCCCTGACGGGTAGGCGGCGTTTCCCTGTGGCGCCATTTCGATTCCTCGAACCTCGCCGTGAGCTTAACATGATTGGCGGACGTGATGTCGAGATACGGCGGTTCCGAACGATGTGGCCGGGCATTTTATCGGCCGTTCAGGCCGGGGGGCGTGCAAAGGAGCACATGGCCGAGTTTTTCGAACTGGTAGCCATCCTCGTCGAGGAGGGCCCGGACTGATCGCTCGGTTGTTTCTGACCCATCACCAAAGGGCTCGGCGTGGATGTCGATAGACAACCACGGATGGAGCTCCGATATCAGCCGCCGTGCGCCACGCAGGACCTGCGTTTCGAAGCCTTCAACATCGATCTTGATCACCACCGGCTTGCGGTCACAAAAAAGAAAGGCATCTTCGTCGAGGGTCACAATCGGCACGGTGAGGGTCCTGTGCGGCCTGTCGGAAATGACCTTGCCGATCAGTGTGGATGCCTCCGGAAGGTAGGGTATCTCCCCGGTCTCGTCGGGCAGGAACTCCCTAAATTCTGCAGTACCGGCAATTTCCGAAACGGCGCGGGGAAGGACCTCGACACCAGCAATCCGGTTCCGCTCGAGTGTGGCGAGCAGCAGGTTCCGTGCTGTCTCCGCAGGCTCATAACTTACGATTCTAACTGCGTTGCCGAACTGCACGGCGATCGGCAG
>JBGPND010000049.1:0-28501 GCA_041487355.1 Acetobacteraceae bacterium
CCAACCGCCGTTGCTGCTGACTCTTGTCGCCGCTCCCTCGCCGTCATGGCCGGGACAAGCCCGGCCATGACGGGAAAAGCGAGCGCTGACCAAGGGTCATTGATTCGGGCGGTTGGTATAAGACTAGTGCGAAAGCGGGGGCCCAGCCGCTGGGCCCCCGCTTTCGCGGGGGTGACGAGTGACTTTCAGGCGTTCACTCGATTGCCCCGGGCATGCTTCGCGCGGCGATGAACTGTCTTCCGGCGCGAAGCGCCAAGAAAGTTCTGCTCCGTGTCCTCAGCGTGTCCTCACCTGCTTCTCCGTGTTAAAATGCTTGCTTGCTCCACTGACCATATGCGTTAGCCCTGCCCTCTCCCGCCCCGGGGCTTGAGCGCGGCGCCCGCACCAAGCACAGTCGCGGTGCGCACGCACGGGACGACACATGTATCGCATCGGCTTCGACGTCGGCGGCACCTTCACCGATTTCACCCTCCACGACACCGCCAGCGGCACGCTCCGCCACTTCAAGGTTCCTTCCACCCCGTCCGATCCGTCTGAAGCGATCGCCGCCGGCCTCGCGACACTGATGCAGACGCTGGGCATCGCGCCCGGTGCGATCGGCTTTGTCGGTCATGGCACGACGGTCGCCACCAACATGGTGATCGAGCGTCGTGGCGTCTCCACCGGCCTCATCACCACCAGGGGCTTCCGCGACGTGCTGGAGATCGGCCGTCAGGTGCGGCCGCATCTTTACGACTACACGGTGCGGACGCCGGTGCCGTTGGTGCCGCGCGAGCGCCGGCTCGAGGTGTCGGAACGCATCGATGCGGCCGGCGCGGTGCTTCACCCGCTGAACGAGGCGGAAGTCGCCGTGGCGGCGGATCTGCTCGCTGCACAAGGTGTGCAGGCGATCGCCATCTGTTTCCTGCACAGCTATCTCAACGACGTGCACGAACGCCGTGCGGCCGAAATCGTCCGCGCGCGGCTGCCTGACGTCTATCTTTCCACCTCGTCCGGTGTGCTGCCGGAATTTCGGGAATTCGAGCGTTTCTCCACCACGGCGATCAACGCCTATATTGGCCCGCGGATGGAACGCTATCTCGATCGGTTCCTCGGCCGGCTGTCCGGTCTCGGCCTGACAGTGCAGCCCTACACCATCCACTCCAATGGCGGGCTGATGCCGGTGGAGACGGTGCGTACATTCCCGGTGCGCTGCTGCCTGTCGGGTCCGGCGGCCGGTGTGGTCGGTGCCGCGGAGGTCGCGCGCGACGCCGGCTACCGGAATCTGGTCACCTTCGATGCCGGCGGCACCTCCACCGATGTGTCGCTGATCGAGCGCGGCGTGCCGGCATTCGCCTCCAGCCGCGCGATCGCAGATTACCCGGTGCGCTCGCCGATGGTCGACGTGCACGTGATCGGCGCGGGCGGCGGCTCGATCGCCTGGCTGGACGATGCGGGCGCCTTGAAAGTCGGGCCGCATAGCGCGGGCGCCGATCCCGGACCCGTCGCCTACGGCCGCGGCGGCATCGAGCCAACGCTAACCGATGCCAATATCGTGCTGCATCGGCTCGATCCCGTCGCATTGCTCGGCGGGCGCATGCCGGTCGACAAGCAGGCGGCACGTCGCGCCATCGCCGAGAAGATCGCCGCTCCCTTGGGTATCTCGGTGGAGGCGGCCGCGCTCGGCATCATCCGTATCGCGGTGGCCAACATGAGCCGCGCCATTCGCTCGGTTTCCACCGAGAAGGGCCATGACGTGGGCATGTTCGCGCTGTTTCCCTACGGCGGAGCAGGCCCGTTGCACGCCGCCGCCGTGGCAGCGGAATGCGGCCTCGGCCGTGTGCTGGTGCCGGTCGAGCCAGGCACGATGTGCGCGCGGGGCATCCTGCTGTCCGATGTCAGCCTCGACCTGGTGCGGAGCGAAATCACCGCCGCCGACCGGCAAAGCTGGCCGCGCATTCTGCAACGCTTCGCCATCATGCAGGCAAGCGGCCGCGCCTGGCTGGATGGCGAGCGCATTCCGCCGGAGCGCCGCCGCTTCGCCGTCGTCATCGACGCGCGCTACAAGGGGCAGAACCACGAGGTGCAGGTGCGGCTGTCCGACGAGGCCTTGCAGCTCGGCGACTTCGTCGCGGCCTTCGCGGATGCGCATCGCCGCGAATACGGCTACGACATCCCGGCCCGTGCGATCGAGGTGGTGAACTGTCGGCTCAAGGCGATCGGCCTCATCGACCGGCCGGCACCGCATTTCATCGGCGCCAGCGGAACGCCGCATCCGAAGGCAACGCGCCAGGTGCATTTCGACGCGGGTTGGATCGAGACGCCGGTGTACGACCGTGCCGATCTCGCGGTGGCCATCCGGCTTTCCGGTCCCGCCGTCGTCGACGAGATGAGCGCCACCACGCTGGTCCCGCCCGGTTGCCATCTTAGCGTGGACCGCTCCGGCAACCTGCTGATGGAGATCGCCGGATGACCGAGCGTCTCACCGATCCCATCGCGATGGAGGTGTTCAGCAACCGCCTGCTCTCGATCACCGAGGACATGGGTAACACGCTGATCCGCTCGTCTTTTTCCACCAACATCAAGGAGCGCAAGGACTGTTCCGTCGGGTTGTTCGATGCCGGCGGACGGCTGATCGCGCAGGCCTCGCACATCCCGCTGCATCTCGGCTCGCTGCTGGGCAGCGTGCAGGCGGTGCTGGCGCGTTACGACGTGACGCAGATGCGCGACGGCGACGCCTTCGTGCTGAACGATCCGTATCTCGCCGGCGGCACGCACATGCCGGACATCTCCATCGTCACCCCGGTGTTCATCGACGGCGCGGTGCACGCCTTCGCCGCGAATGTCGGCCATCATTCCGATGTCGGCGGACCCGTGCCCGGTTCGATCTCCGGCCGCGCGCGATCGATCTTCGAGGAAGGGCTGCGCCTGCCGGTGATCCGCCTGGTGCGTGGCGGCGAACTGGACGAGGACCTGCTGGCCCTGATCGCGCACAACTCGCGCGACCCCGACGAACGCTCGCTCGATCTCAAGGTGCAGATCGCTGCCAATGCGCGCGGCGTGCGGCTGACGCGGGAGCTGGTCGGGCGCATGGGTCTCGCCGCGGTCACCGAGGCAGTGGACGATCTGCTGGCCTATACCGCGCGCCGGCTGCGCAACCGCATTCGCGACATGGCCGACGGCGAGGCGAGCTTCACCGCCTACCTGGACGATGACGGGCTGGGTGGCGATCCGGTGCCGATCCGGGCCACCGTCATCGTGCAAGGCGACAGACTGGTGGTCGATTTCGCCGGGACCGGTCCCGAGGCCCGCGGTGCATTGAACGTCGTCGAGAGTGCGCTGCGGGCGACGGTGTATTACGCCGTGAAGACCCTGCTCGATCCGAATCTGCTGCCCAACAGCGGGATGTTTGCCGCCGTCGATATCCGTGCCGAACCGGGGACTCTGGTCAATCCGCGGTTTCCCGCCGCGGTCGGCGCCCGCAGCATCACCTGCAACAAGATCGCCCGCGCGCTGTTCGGCGCCTTCGCTTTGCTGCTGCCGCCGGAGCGGGCAATGGCGTCATCGCACGACATCGTGCCGGCGATCATCTTTTCCGGTCCGCGGCGCGGCGGCGACGGAACGTTTGTTTATCTGGAAACGATCGGCGGCGGCATGGGCGCGCGCAGCGACGCGGACGGGATGGAGGCGATCCACGTCCATCTCACCAACACCTCCAACCTGCCGGCCGAGGCGCTGGAGAACGAATACTCGCTGCTGGTCGACGAGTATGCGCTGGTTCCCGACTCGGGCGGTGCCGGCCGGCATCGCGGGGGCCTCGGTATCGCGCGGCAGATCCGCGCCACGTGCGATGGGATCGTGTTCTCGGTCCGCTCGGACGGTCACGTGCTGGGCGCGCCCGGTCTGGCAGGTGGCAAGCCAGGTGGCACGGCGCGGCTGCTGCGCAACGCCGGCACCAACCGCGAGGAGGAGCTGTCATCCAAGACCGCCAGCATCGTGCTGGCAGAAGGCGAGACGATCCGGCTGGCGACGCCAGGTGGTGGCGGGTTCGGCGATCCATCGGAGCGCGACCCCGCGGCGCTGGCGGCGGATCTGCGCGCCGGCAAGGTGTCGCCTGCCAGGGCCCGGGAGGACTACGGCGAGGCTTTGCTCGGCCGAAGCATGTCCTGATAACGCAGACTTGACACATTTTGCGTTCGCAACACGGCTCGTTTAAGCTGCAATACAGCCCAGGGAGTTGCGCGGAGCAGTCGATGCAGGCGGAGCGAGAAGTCGTTCGTTTCCTGTCAGCCTACCAGGCGATTTGGCACGCGCATTTTCCCAGCCTGTTCAGGCGCGCCCAGTGGCACATCGTGACGCATCTGTGCACCAACGGACGGGAAGGTGCCGCGGTCGGCGAGTTGTACGGGCTGGTCAAGCAGGTATTCCTGCTCGACGATTCCACCGTCAAGGAACGCATCCTGGAAATCAGGGAGCTCAATCTCTGCGCGGTGGATCCACCGACCGACGCGCTCTCGGCCAGGACCGTCATCGTTCCCACTCCGATACTGCTCGATCTGTTCGATCGTCATCTGCTGGCGCTTGCCAAGGTGCTGTGTGCCACCGCGTCGGCGCTCGATCCGGCGACGCGCGCCGCGCCGCCGTCGAAGCTTGATGCGAAGCAAAGGTCCATCATCCTGCAATCGCTCAACCGCTGCCGCGAGCCATGGCGGGCGGCGCTCGATCGCATCTTCGACGCACACGATCTGTCACGGGCGCGGCGGGTGGAGGCCATTCGTCACCTGAGCTCGATGTCGCACTGGACATTGCTGCACATGGCGATCGAGCAGTACTACGGGACCTCGAAGCTCGTGGGTGGCGAAAATGGCATCCTGGCCGACCAGATGGCTGCCACGCTGCTCAACCTGACCGGCCAGAACTTCCAGACCACGCGCGATCACATCGCCTATCTGATGGCTCTGGGATTGCTCGAACGGCAGGCAGGCAAGTCGTTGCGGGTGGCGCTGTCGGAACAAGCGGCGGCGCAGTTCCGTCAGGCGCTCGGCGCTGCGGCCGCCGCCTTGCCGGAGGTTGCGCGCAGCCTCGCCGCCACGCGGGCCGACGATGCGTCCGCCATGGCCGAGGATGCCTCTGTCGAAGCCACCCTGAACCTGCGGCCGCAGCCAATGCCACGGAGTGTTGCAGCCGAGCCGCGCCACCAACTGGTGATCGTGCAGCCGGAATCGGCGGTGCGCCGCTTGGCACTCACCCCTGGCGCACTCACGATCGGGCGGGCGCCGCCAAGCGGATTGCTCCTGGAGGGTCCCGAGATTTCACGTGCCCATTGCCGGATCGATGTCGACGGCGACGACGTGAGCATCACAGATCTGAATTCCACCAACGGCACGTTCCTCGACGATCAGCGTCTGGAGGGCACGGCACCGTTGCAGCATGGCGCCCTGCTGCGGATCGGCTCCTACATCCTCACATGCGAATATCAGAGCGCGCTGCAGGCCGAAGACGCAGACAGCACGCAACGAAGGGCCGGCGGCCTCGGCGGCGTCATAGTCATGCGGCCGCACCGCGGCAGGTCGTCATGAGGAACAAAACAGAAAACTCGGGGTAAAACACCTGCCAAATTCCCCGGAGAATGCCTGACAAGACCAGAGGAGTTCCAGTCGGATTTTCGTCTGGAACTGGCGGACCATCCTTCCTGTTTCGTAACCTGTTGGGCCGGCGTACATGGCTGGCGCGGCACGAGAGTTTCGGCCGCATTCGCCACAACGGCTGGTGGCATTACTGCTGGCGCCACCAGTGCTGATCAGATCCGATATACGTCCTCCCCGAATATCGTATTTCGGTCCCTACTGGTCGGCACGGCGCCGGTAGGAGCAGGCATGCGGGGTTCCCCGACCAGCGCATGCCTGCTCTTTTTTCTATTGCGCACTGCCGGACTGGGTTCGCGCGATCCCCCGGTCGAGCAACGGCACGAGCGCGAACACGAAGGCGGTGAACGCCGCTGACGCCACGATCAGAGGCGCCAACTGGCCGGCGAATACGTGCTGGTAGAGGAATGCGCCGATCGTATCGGAGAGCGGTGTGGCCAGGTTGATCACCGACATCAGGGCTGCGAAGGCAAACCCCTCAGACCGCCTCGGGCAGTAATCGGCGGCGAGCGTGAGCGTGGCGATGTTGGCGATCATGCCGGCGACGCCATTGAGGAAATACACCACGATCGCGCTCGTCTCATCCACCAGGCCGAGGAAGGCCGCGGTCGCCAGCGTGCCGCACAGAATGCTCAGGTTGAGCAATGCGCGCGTTGCCATGCCGCGCAGCAGAAAGCGGTAGATCAGACCACCGGCGATCCATCCGCCGGCGCTGACCGAGGACAGCATGCCGATCGTGCCCTGCGAGAACCGCAGATGATCGGTCATGTGGAAGTAGAGCGGCGTGCCGAAGCCCGGGCTGAAATAGTAGCAGAACAGGAAGGCTGCGATCAGCCACAGGGTGCGGGAGCGGCACGTATCGAGAAATCCGCGCAGCGCGCGCCGGAGCTCGGCAAGGTTGATGCCGGCCGGCGCCTCATCCACCAGCGACAGGCAACTGATTGCGATTGCGACCGGGGCGACCGCCGCGATCCCCGCCGCGGCGTGCAATGCGCCTTCCGGCGACAGATACTCGATCAGCTCGCCGCCAAGCAACGTTGCGGCCATCACCGCGACATTGAACCACAGCCACTGCTGGTTGATGAACGCACCGCTCGCGCGATGCTTCTGCCCGTTCTCCACTAATAAGGCGCCGCATACCGTGCTGGAGGCGGCCATGGCGATCGAGGTCAGCAGCAATGCGAACACGATCGGTGCCGGCGCCAGGGCCTGGGTGGTCCACAGAAAGGCGGCGACCGCGCCGGCATTCGCCAGCAGCAGGTAGCTGCGTCGCCGATAGCCGAACAGCGGCAGGAAGTCGGACAGCATGCCGTAGAGCGGCTTCACGATCCACGGCACGTCCAGCACCGCGAGGGACGTGGCGATCTGCACCGGCGTCCAGCCTTGGCTTTCCTTCAGATAATGCGTGAGCGGCTGCCAGATCACGCCGACCTTCGCCTGGCCGATGCCTTCCACCGCGTAGACGATGGCGAAGAACAGCATCAGGCGGCTGATCCCGTCGGTGTCTGGATTGCGGTCGCGGGATCTGCGCATGCTCAGCAATTGTGGGCGACGGGGCTTCGATGCTCAAGTCTCGCTTCACCGTCATGGCCGGGCTTGTCCCGGCCATCAGTACCAGCACTTGTGCCGCGACGGATGGTCGGAATAAATCCGGCCATGACGGCGTGAGGCAGGGCCGGCGGGGCAGGAGAACATGGCATGGCGTGGCGGATCGGCATCGATATCGGCGGCACCTTCACCGACGTCGCATTGGTGGAGGAGGACACCGGTCGCATCGCCATCGCCAAGCTGCCGACCACGCCGCACGACTTCGGCCAGGCGGTGATCGACGGCATCCGTCAGGGGCTGGATGCCAACCGCATCGATCCGGCCGATGTCTCGCTGCTGTCGCATGCCACCACCGTCGTCACCAACGCGTTGCTGGAGAACAAGGGCGCGCGTGCCGGGTTTGTCGCAACGCGCGGCTTCCGCGACATCCTCGAGCTGCGCCGCTCGTCGCGTGCCGATCTGTATGACCTGTTGCAGGATGCGCCGGTCGTGCTGGTGCCGCGGCGCTGGCGGTTCGAGATCACCGAGCGGATCGATGCGCAGGGCGAAGTCGTCACGCCGCTCGCCGAGGCGGAACTGCCGGCGCTGATCGAGGCGATTCGCGACGCCGGGTTGCAGACCGTCGCGGTGTCCTTCCTGTTCTCCTTCCTGAATGACGCGCATGAGCGGCGCGTCGGCGAAGCGCTGCGGGCGGCGTTGCCTGGTGTCGGCGTGTATCTGTCGTCCGAGGTGCTGCCGGAGATCCGCGAGTTCGAGCGGGCCAGCACGACAGCGGTCTGTGCGGCGGTGGGGCCGGTGCTCGCCTCCTATCTGGATCGGCTGCAATCCGCCGTATCGCGTCTCGGCTTGCCGAAGCTGCACGTCATGGGGTCATCGGGCGGCGTGTTCGACATCGAGGAGGGGCTGCGCATGCCGGCGATGGCAGTCGAGTCCGGTCCCGCCGCCGGCGTGATCGCGGCCTCGCTTGCCGGCCGGCAGCTCGATCGTCCCAACCTGATCTCCTTCGACATGGGCGGCACGACGGCCAAGGCGAGCGTGATTGCCAATGGCGAAGTCGCGGTCACCGCGGAATACGAGGTCGGCGGGGCCGGTCATGCCAACCGCTGGATGCACGGCACGGGTCATCCGATTCGCGTGCCGGTGATCGATCTGGCAGAGGTGAGCGCCGGCGGCGGTTCCATCGCCTGGGTCGATCCCGGCGGCGCGTTGAAGGTGGGTCCCCACAGTGCCGGTGCCGATCCGGGTCCCGCTGCCTATGGTGCCGGCGGAACATTGCCGACCGTGACCGATGCGGACGTGGTGCTGGGCTATCTGGATCGCGAGGCGTTGCTTGGCGGCGATCTGCGCATCGATCTCGCCGCGGCGGAACGCGCGATCGAAACGGCGATAGGCCGGCCGCTTGGACTGACGGTTCCCGAGGCCGCAGCGCGCATCATCGAAGTCGTCAACAGCAACATGGCGCAGGCGCTGCGCATCGTGTCGATCGAGCGCGGCCATGACCCGCAGGAGTTCAGCCTGATCGCATTCGGCGGCGCCGGCCCGGTGCACGCCGTATCGCTTGCCGCGGAACTGCAAATCCCCGAGGTGATCGTGCCACCGGCGCCGGGCGCGTTCTCCGCGCTCGGATTGGTGGCGAGCGACCTCAAGCGCGACTATTCACGCACGCTGTACGCCGATCTCGCCAGCATCGATCCGGCGCGTGTCGGCGAGGCGATCGCCGGCATGGAGCAGGCGGGCACCGAAATGCTGCGTGCCGCACGCGTACCGCCCGAACGGCGTGCGCTGCTGCGCCAGGCCGATGTGCGTTATCGCCGGCAGGCCTACGAACTCACCGTGCCGATCGCCGATGGCGAGATCACCCGCGCCACGCTGGATGATCTCGCCGCCGCCTTCCATGCCAGGCACGAACAGACCTACGGCCATGCCAACCGCGCGGAGCATGTGCAGTTGGTCAATCTGCGTCTGACCGCGCTGGGTCGTCAGCCCGACCTTGTGCTGGCGCAACGTCCTGATCCTGCGAGCGCGCGACAGCGCAACCGCGACGTCTGGTTTGCCGAGACTGGCTTCACGCCGACGGTGGTGCATTGGCGCGACGGGCTCATTCCGGGCACGCACATCGCCGGCCCCGCGATCATCGAAGCGATGGACTCGACGACCGTCGTGCCGCCTGGCTGGCAGGCACGGATCGATGATCTCGGGTATATTCGATTGGTACTAGCGTGAAGAAGCAAGAATCACCGCAGAGACACAGAGGTAAAAGCAAATGCGCTACGCGCGGAGCGCATCAATTTCCCCTCTGCGTGCTCTGCGCCTCTGCGGTGAATTTCGCTTCCTTCCTGGAGGCCGCACGATGCAACGTCTGAAGACCGATCCGGCCCGCTTCGAGGTGGTGAAGAACGCGCTCACCTGTGCCGCCGAGGAGATGAAGATCGTCCTCGCCAAGACCGCCTACTCGCCGCTGCTGAAAGTCGCCGGCGACTACTCCTGCGGCATCTTCGACATAAACGGCAACATGGTGGCACAAGGGCCCGACCTGCCGATCCATCTCGGTTCGATGCCGGATGCGGTGCGCGCGGTGGTGCAGGCGTTTCCCGATGCAGCGCCCGGCGACGTGTTCATCCACAACGATCCGTATCAGGGCGGCTCGCATCTGCCGGATGTCAACGTGGTGGCGCCGGCATTCTACCAGGGGCGTCTGCTCGGCTTCGGTTGCGTGCGTGCGCATTGGCCCGACATCGGCAGTGCCACACCAGGCAGCTACGGTGCGGTGACGGAAATCTACGGCGAGGGTCTGCGCCTGCCGCCGATCCGCCTGTATCGCGACGGCAAGCCCGATCCCGCCATCGAGGCCATCATCTTCGCCAACGTGCGCACGCCGACCGAACGGCTCGGCGATCTGCGCGCGCAGGTGGCGGCCAACTGGCGCGCGGCCGCGCGCTTGCAGGCACTGGCGGCGAAATATGGCACCGACACGTTGCTGGATATCATGCAGGAGGTGCTCGACTACTCGGAGACCATGATGCGTGCCGCGTTGCGCGCATTGCCGGACGGCGAGGCCGAGTTCACCGACATCTTAGACGGCGACGGTGTCATCGCGCCGGGCGAGACCGAGGATGAGACCTTCACCGTGAAACTTCGGATCACCAAACGCGGCGACACCATCACCGCGGATTTCGCCGGCTCCGATCCGCAGGTCCCGGGGCCGATGAACGCGCCGCTCACGGTCACCGCGTCCGGCGTGTTCTGCGCGCTGAAGATGATCGCCGACCCGAAGAGCCTGATCCCGCCGAACTCGGGCTGCTGGCGCCCGGTGACGGTGACCGCACCGCTTGGCTCGGTGGTGAATGCGCAGCTTCCCGCACCCGTGGTCTACGCCAACCACGAGATGTCGCACCGCGTAGCCGACATGGTGATGGCGGCGATGTTCGCCTTCACGCCGCGGACGGTGATGGCCGGCTCGCAGGGCACTTCGGCCGTGATGACATTCGGCGGCACCGACTATCGGACCGGCGAACGCTATGTCAGCTACGAATCGGTGAAGGGAGGCTTCGGCGCGCGGCCGGTGAAGGACGGCATCAACGCCGTCGCCAGCACCGTCTCCAACATGATGAACACGCCGATCGAAATGATCGAAATGAGCTTTCCGTTGCGCGTCGAGGAGTATTCGCTGGTGCCGGACAGCGGCGGCGCGGGGACCTGGCGCGGCGGCCTGGGCGTGCGCCGCGTGTGGCGCGTGCTGGAGCGGCAGGCCCATGCCGCGGTCTGTTGCGAGCGTACCGTCACGCCGCCGTTCGGCCTCGCCGGCGGCAAACCTGGCGCGCCCGCACGGGTCGAGCTGATCCCGCCGAACGGCAATGCTCGCAAGCTCACCAGCAAGGGCGGCTTCATCGCGCCGGCGGGTTCGCTGGTGGTGATCGAGGCGCCAGGCTCCGGCGGCTACGGCCCGCCATCGGGACGCGAACGCGCGCGTCTTTCCGAAGACCTGCTGGACGGATACGTTACCCCCATGGCTGCACGGCGCGACTACGGCGTAGAACCAGTCTGACGGAGGAACCCAGGATGACCTACGTGGCCCCGAACTCGGTGCAGGCGCGCGACATCGCTTCGATCGTGCATCCGCAGACCAATCTGGTGCAGCACCTCGAGCAGGGGCCGGTGGTGATCTCGCGTGGCCAGGGCATCTATGTCTGGGATGACTCCGGCCAGCAGTTCCTGGATGCCGCGGCAGGACTGTGGTGCGCCTCGCTCGGCTACGCGTCCGAACGCCTGGCGCGCGTGGCGTATGAGCAGATGCGCAAGCTTGGCTACGCGCATCTCTATCGCGGCACCACGAACGAGCCCAGCGTGGATCTGGCGGAGAAGCTGCTGCAGATCGCGCCCGTGCCGATGAGCAAGGTGCTGTTCCAGTGTTCCGGTTCGGAAGCCAATGATACCGCGATCAAGCTGGTGTGGTACTACCACGCCGCGATCGGCAAGCCCCAGAAGCGCAAGATCATCGGCCGCAAGATGGGCTATCACGGCAGCACCTCGGCTGCGATCAGCGCATCCGGCAAGGCCGACATGCACGCCGATTTCGGCCTGCCGTTCCCGGATTTCCGCCACACGGAGTATCCGCACTACTATCGCCTGCATCAGGACGGCGAGAGCGAGGAACAGTTCGCAACCCGCATGGCGGACGCGCTGGAAGCGATGATCGTGGCGGAAGGTCCCGACACGGTCGGCGGCTTCATCGCCGAACCGGTGATGGGCGCCGGCGGCGGGCTGACCCCGCCACGCAGCTACTGGGAGAAGATGCAGGCGGTGCTGCGCAAGTACGACGTGCTGTTCATCGCTGACGAGGTGATCTGTGGCTTCGGCCGCACCGGCAACATGTGGGGCAGCCAGACCTACGATCTGAAGCCCGACATGATCTCGTCGGCCAAGGCGCTGTCGGCAGGGATGCAGCCGATCTCGGCGCTGCTGATCAACGAGCGCGTGTTCCAGGCGATGCTGGACGAGAGCCGCAAGCTCGGCAGCTTCGCGCACGGCTTCACCTATGCCGGCCACCCAGTCACCACCGCGGTCGCGATGGAGACGCTGCGCATCTACGAAGAGATGGACATGGTGGGCCACGTGCAGCGCGTCGGGCCTTACATGCAGCAGGTGCTGGCGAAGTTCGCCGACCATCCGTTGGTGGGCGATATTCGCGGCGTCGGGCTGCTGACCGGGATGGAGATGATGGCTGACAAGGTGACGCGCACGCCGTTCGATCCGTCGCGGAGCGTCGGTCGCATTGCCGACAAGCACGCACGCGGTTATGGCCTGATCACGCGGTTCATCGGCGACCGCATCGCGTTCTCGCCGCCGCTGATCATCACCGAGGCGGAGGTGGACGACGTGGCGGCGCGTCTGCAGCGTACGCTGGACGACACCTGGGCGGAAGTCCGGGCCAACTGAATCAACGCAAGGAGAGACAGAGAATGTCAGACATGCAGCCGGTCATCGCCCAGAAGACCCCGTACCGGATCGAGGTGGAGGCCGGAAAATCCTATTGGTGGTGTGCGTGCGGCAAGAGCGGCAAGCAGCCGTTCTGCGACGGTTCGCACAAGGGCAGCGGCTTCAGCCCGATCGAGTTCAAGGCGGAGGAGGCGGGGACGATCTCGTTCTGTGGCTGCAAGCAAAGCGGCAAGAAGCCGCGCTGCGACGGGACGCATCGGGGTCTGTAGCCATTATCCACTGTCATTGCGAGGAGCGCAGCGACGAAGCAATCTCCATCCAGGTACACAACTGGATAGAGATTGCTTCGCTCCGCTCGCAATGACATGGAACCCACTGGGTGCGCGCCCGCGCGGGCATGACGCCGTAGCGAAAGGGCCATCGCCATGAAGATCGACGACGTCTCGCTTACCATCTTCTCCTGGGATGGCATTCCGGCGACGCGCTACCATCTCGGAGCGCTGGCTTCCAGTTCCTCAAGCCTGGGTCTGCTGCGCATCCATACCGATGAGGGCCTGGAGGGCCACGCATTTCTCGGCGCGGCGACCAATCCGGCGGCGATGGACGGGCCGCAGTTGATCCGCTCGCTGAAGCCGATGCTGATGGGGCAGAACCCGCTGGAACGCGAGCGCATCCATGCCGGGATGCGTCTGGTCTCGCGCATTGTCAGCTATCGCACGATCGGCGCGGTCGACGTGGCACTGTGGGACCTCGCCGGCAAAATCGGGAAACTGCCGGTGCATGCGCTGATGGGCACGTTCCGCACCTCGATCCTCGCTTACGCGAGTTCGCAGGTGCTGCCCGACATCGCCGCCTACGTGGACCAGGCGCAGAGCTACAAGGCGAACGGCTGGCGCGCCTACAAGATCCATCCGCCGCGCGACCCAGACCAGGACATCAAGGTTTGCGAGGCGGTGCGCAAGGCGGTCGGCGACGACTTCCGGCTGATGCTGGATCCTACCTGGAGCTACAACTACGTCGACGCGCTGCGGGTGGGGCGAGCGATCGAGGAGATGGGCTACTACTGGTACGAAGACCCGATGTCCGACGAGGACATCTACAACTACGTCAAGCTGCGCGAGAAGCTGGATATCCCCATCATGGCCACTGAGTTCCCCGCTGGCGGTCTCGACACCTATCCAATCTGGCTGACCGAGCGCGCCACCGACTATCTGCGCGGCGACATCCCGAACAAGGGTGGCCTCACCACCATGCTGAAGACCGCGCATCTCGCCGAAGCGTTCAACTTGAAATATGAAGTCCACCATTCCGGCAATTCACTGAACAACCTCGCCAACCTGCATCTCTGCATGGCGATCAGGAACACCACGATGTTCGAGGTGCTGCTGCCGGATGGCGCGCATAAATACGGCATGGCGAAGGAGCTGCAGATCGACAAGGACGGTCTGCTGCACGCGCCGACCGGACCTGGCCTGGCAGCGGAGATCGACTTCGATCTGATCAAGCGCAAGACCGAGGCTGTGCTGAGTTAACTGGCGTCATACTGGGCGCAGGCCCGGCACCCACGTCTTCCTGACCGGCGGCAAAGTCGTGGATACCGGGCCTGCGCCCGGCATGACGGGTAAGGGACAGTGCCGACGTGTCGATGCATCGGGTCATTGGCATTACTTCGGCAAGAGCAGTCCCCGCCCCGCGAGATTGCGCATCAACGCTCCGACCCCGAAGGTCCAAGCCTCGCACTGATCCGTCGGCATCATGCGGTTCACCAGCCGGCCAAGCTTCGGTGCCGCGATCGTCACGATGTCGCCGGTCTTGTGCGTGAAGCCCTTGCCTGGCGCGTCGCGGTCCTCCACCGGCGCGAACATCGTGCCCAGGAACAGCACCGCACCATCCGGATAGCGGTGATGCTCATTCACCATCTGCGCCACCAGGTCAGCCGGATCTCGGCTGATCCTGGCGATTGAAGACGCGCCTTCCAACCTGAACCCATCGGGTCCCTCGACGCGCAGCGAAACCGTCGTCTGGCGAATGTCGTCGAGCGTGAACCGGGCATCGAAGAAGCGCAGGAACGGCCCGATCGCGCAGGATGCATTGTTGTCCTTCGCCTTGCCGAGCAGCAGTGCGGAACGGCCCTCCACGTCGCGCAGGTTCACGTCATTGCCCAGTGTGGCGGCGACGATGCGGCCGGATGACGCAGCGGCCAGCACCACCTCCGGCTCGGGGTTGTTCCATGATGATTTTGGGTGGATGCCGGCATCCATGCCGGTGCCGACCGCGGCCATTGGCTGCGCCTTGGTGAAGATCTCCGCATCCGGACCGATGCCCACTTCCAGATACTGGCTCCACGCTCCCTGTTCGATCAGCACCTGCTTCAGATGCGCAGCTTCCTGTGATCCTGGCTGCAACTTTGCCAGATCGTCGCCGACCAGCCGGTTCACCTCGGCACGGATCGCAGCGGCGGCATTCAGGTCGCCGCGCGCGCGCTCCTCGATCACCCGCTCGATCATCGACACCACGAACGTCACGCCGGCGGCCTTGATCGCCTGCAGGTCGATCGGTGTCAGCAGCCACGGCTCGCTGCGATCCCGGCGCTCCACCGGCGTGTTCGCCAGCACCGTGTCCAGGCTGCCGATGGACTCACCTTGCGCAGCGCGCAGCGCAACGACGGGATCGGCCGCCTCGCACAGATCGCGCATTGTGGGGAAGGCGGCGGACACATCCAGCAGTGCGCCGCTGCGCACCGCGACCACCGAGGGCCCGCCGACATCCGGCCGCCAGACACGTCCTGCCAGCACAGCATTGGCCGCATCGTCGGGCAGCACCGGCTGCAATGCATCGCGAAGCTCGGTCATCGGCCGGTCCTCCCCAATCGCCGTCCGGCATCGTATACTCCATGCAGTCGCAGAACCCGAACGGGAGGCAGGACGGATGAAAAGGCTGTTCGGCGCATCGCACGAGGCGGAGGCGGAGACCTTTCCCGTCACGCATACCGACGAGGCATGGCGCGCAAAGCTGTCGTCCGCGCAATACTCGGTGCTGCGCAAGCACGGCACCGAACGCGCCGGCACCAGTCCGCTGAACCAGGAGAAGCGCGCGGGCAAATTCATCTGTGCCGGCTGCGGCCAGGAAGTCTTCGCGTCTGACACCAAGTTCGAAAGCGGCACCGGCTGGCCCAGCTTCTACGCGCCGCTGGAAGGCGCGATCGGCACCACCCAGGATCGCAGCTTCTTCACGGTGCGTACCGAGGTGCATTGCAGCAAGTGCGGCGGCCATCTCGGCCACGTGTTCGACGATGGCCCGCGCCCGACCGGGCAGCGCTACTGCATGAACGGCGCGGCGATGGACTTCAAGCCTGAGTGAACCGCCGCACCGCGACCTCATCCAGCGTCACGCCGAGGCCGGGACCGTTCGGCACGTCCAGGTGTCCGTCCGCATAGCGCAGCGGCTCGACGAAGATGTCGTTCTGCAGCGCGTTGCGCCCCACGTCGTATTCCACCAGCGGCGGATAGGGCACATGCGCGCCGTGCGGATAGTTCGGCAGCGACGCGACAAACTGCACCGCCGCCGCCAGGCCGATGCCGGTGCCCCAGACATGCGGCGAGATCCGCAGATGCTCGGCGGCACACAGGATGCCGATCGTGCGCGCGACGTCGAAGCCGCCGCATAGCGTGAGGTCCGGCTGCACCACGGATGCCAGCCGCGCGTCGATCAGGCGGCGGAAGTCGAACACGCTGTACAGCGCTTCGCCGGTGGCGAGCGGCACCGGCGCGCGCGACTTCAGGCTCGCGTAGCCGGCCCAGTCCTGCGGTGCCAGCGGCTCCTCGTACCAATGGATGTCGGATGGCGCGGTACGGCGCATGCTCTCCAGCACGCCGTCTTCGGTGTAGTTGCCGTTGGTGTCCACCGTGAGCAGCGGCGCATCGCCGATGATGCGGCGGGCAAGCTGCACGCGCGCCGCGTCCTCCACGGGATGCCGGCCGATCTTGATCTTGAACGCGGTGAAGCCGCGCGCGGCGTTCGGCTCGAGCTGGCGCGCCAGCGCGGCCGCCTGATCATCCGCCTCGGTGAAATACGCGCCCGACGCGTAGACCGGCACACGCTCGCGCTGGCGTCCGCCGATCAGCTCGGCCACCGAAAGGTTCAGCAGCTTGCCCATCGCGTCGTGCGCGGCGATGTCGATGCCGCCCATCAGCGCGATCAACTGATTCTGCGTGCCGAAGTGATACATCCGGGCCAGCACGGTTTGCGCCGCGCCGCGCTGCGCGAACACGCTGCGCCCGACGTAGAGCGGCTTCACCATCTCCAGATAGGCACGGCTGACGGCGGCCGGCCCCCATGCTTCGCCGATGCCCTGCACGCCGTCCTCGGTTTCCAGAATCACCAGCCCGCCGCCTCGACGGTTGGTGATCCCGCGCGCCGAACCGTAGCCCTCGCCGGCGCCCAGGTGGAACTCCAGCGGCAGAACGCGGATGTCGCGGATGCGGGACATGATGGCCTCCGTCTATGCGGTGTCGGCAAGCATAGCGGACTCGGTGGGCGACGGTATCCGTGATCTGTCGCGTTCGTCCTTGAGCTGCTCGGCGATGAGGAAGGCGAGTTCCAGTGCCTGCGAGCCGTTCAACCGCGGATCGCAATGCGTGTGATAGCGCTCCGCCAGCGCCGCTTCGTCGATCCGTTGCGCGCCGCCGGTGCATTCGGTGACATCCTTGCCGGTCATCTCCACATGCATACCGCCCAGATGGCTGCCCTCGGCGCGATGCACGGCAAAACAGTCGCGCAACTCGGCGATGATGCGCTTGAACGGACGCGTCTTGTACCCCGACGCCGTCGTCTCGGTGTTGCCGTGCATCGGATCACACGACCACACGACGCTGCGCCCTTCGCGCTGCACGCGACGGATCAGCAGCGGCAGGCGTGCCCCGATGCGTTCGGCACCCATGCGGGTGATCAGCGTCAGCCGGCCCGGTTCGTTGTGCGGATTGAGGATGTCGATCAGCCGCAGCAGTTCGTCCGGCGTCATCGTCGGTCCGCATTTCAGCCCCAGCGGATTGGCGACACCGCGCAGGAATTCGACATGCGCCCCGTCCGCCTGCCGTGTGCGCTCGCCGATCCAGGGCAGATGCGCCGAGCAGGCGTACCAGTCGCCGGTGAGGCTGTCCTGGCGGGCGAGCGGCTCCTCGTAGTTCAGCAGCATCGCATCATGGCTGGTGTAGAGTTCGGTCGAGCGGAGTTGCGGCACGCTCGCCGGCGTCAGGCCGCAGGCCGCCATGAAGGCGAGCGATTCCTGGATGCGCCGGGAGATTTCGCCATAGCGTTCGCCTTGCGGGGAAGCGGCGATGAACGCCTGGTTCCATTGCTGGACGCGTGCCAGATCGGCGAAGCCACCCTGCGTGAATGCGCGGAGCAGATTGAGTGTGATGGCGGACTGGTTGTAGCCGCGCAACATGCGCGCGGGATCGGGCGCACGCGCAGCCGCATCGAACGTGATGTCGTTGACGATGTCGCCGCGATAGGCAGGCAGCGTGACGCCATCGATGGTTTCCGTCGGTTGCGAGCGAGGCTTGGCGAACTGGCCGGCCATGCGCGCGACCTTCACCACCGGCACGGCAGCGGCGTAGCTGAGAACCACCGCCATCTGCAGCAGCACCTTCACCGTGTCGCGCAGCGAATTGGCATGGAATTCGCCGAAGGATTCGGCGCAGTCGCCGCCTTGCAGCAGGAACGCTTCGCCGGCGGCGACACGGGCAAGCTGTGCTTTCAGCGCGCGTGCTTCGCCGGCAAAGATCAGTGGCGGCGCGGTGCGGAGTTCGGCCTCAACAGCAGCGAGCGCTGCCGGATCGGGATACTGGGGCGCCTGCGCAATCGGGCAGGCGCGCCAGCTTTGCGGTGACCAGGACATCACGCGTCAGCGCGATCGCTGCGGCGCCGGCTCGCGGGCCGCCGGCTGCGCGGGGGTCGGCGATGGCGGCACGTCCGGCTTGCGATCCTCGGGAACGGATGGGCCGGTGATCACGTCGAAGTCGAATTTGGAACTTTGCATGCGAGCCTCCTTCGGTTGAGAGGCCGCTCCTGCCTTGGCGTAGATCCGATTTCCAATGGTGCAGAAATGCGAAAGCCGCCTTGGCGGGGCGGCTTTGGGGTCCTGCTAGTCGTGCACGATCCTAGGCCGCCGGTGTGTACCAGCGGTACCAAAATCGCGAGGCGGAAACAATCTGCATCCGTGCCATGGCGCAGATCACTAGCTGGATGCAGCGACAATGGCAAGAGGCGAATTGCGGCTCAGCGGATCGAGGGGTTTGTCCGGGTCGAGCGTGCGCAGCAGCCGTTCCGCCAGTGGCGCCATCGGATCGGCCTGGAAGGTGCGCAGCATGGCGGCGGGCACGCGCGCGTTGGCCAGGATGTTGCCGATGGCGCAGACGTCCTGCGCGGGCGCCTCGCTCATCTCCGGCCTGGTGCGCGCCCCGCTATAGGCCACGCTGTTGCCCGCGGCATCCAGCACGGCGATCTGCCGCCAGTGGGCATGCCGCGTGGCCCGAGGCGCGGATCGGTGCGATGCTGGGTGAGCACGGCTCCCACTCCTGCCGAGCAGTAAGCGACACGCGCGCCGACTGCGATCGAGGACGTGGAGACGGCAGCGCCGAACCGGCCCGTGCGGGGGCAGCGGCCGATGAGTGAGAAGGTCATCTGACGATCTATGTCGCGCTCGATTGACGTTTCGCAATCCGAAGCAGCCGGCACGAACGGCATGCCGACAGCGGGCCTGGTCCAGCTTGCCGTGTCGGTGATCCTGCTGAGCAGCGCGTGGCCGCTGACCAAGATCGCATTGAGCCTCGGTAGCACACCACTCTGGTTCGCAGAAGGGCGCACGGTGCTGTCCGGTCTCACCGTGGCCGCAGTGCTGGCGCTGCGTGGCACGTTGCGCTTGCCGCATCGGGCCGATCTGCCCGCCCTGCTGGCGGTCGGCGTGTTCCAACTCGGCGGCTATTTCGCTCTGGCGCATGAAGCGGTGGCGTGGGTGCCGGCGGGGCGCACCGCGATCCTGGCCAACACCACGACGATGTGGGTGGTGCCGCTGTCGCTGGTCTTTCTGCGCGAGCACATCCCGCCGCGCCGCTGGATGGCTGCCGCGCTCGGGCTTGCCGGTGTGGTGATCCTGATGAGCCCATGGGCGATCGACTGGACTTCGCACAATGTGCTGGTCGGCCACGGCTTCCTGCTCGGTGCGGCGCTGTCATGGTCGGTGGCGATCATCGTCACCCGAGCCGTCAGGCCGCACTTGTCGATGTTCGAGCTGCTGCCTTGGTGTTTTGCCGTCGGCGCGGTGATGCTGGCGCCGCTTCTGATCTGGCATGCGCCCGACGGAACGTTGGGTTCGCGACCAGGTTCCTGGGCGGCGCTCGCGTATATCGGCCTGCTCGCCGGTCCGTTCGGCACCTGGTGCGTGGTGCAGGCGACCGCCACCTTGCCCACTGTCGTCTCATCGGTCGGATTCCTGATGACACCGGCGGTGAGCCTGATCCTGGCGAATCTGTTTCTTGCCGAGGCGTTCACCACGGATCTGCTGTTGGGGGCGGCACTGATCATCGGCGGCGTCGGCTTCGCCGCCTGGCCCGGCAGGCAGACATGATTCTGCACGCCACCGAAGCAGGGCAGGGCGACAGTCTGGTCCTGCTGCACGGCCTGTTCGGGTCAGCGCGCAATTTCGGTGCCGTGCAGCGGCAGTTCGCCCACGGGCACCGGGTCATTGCACTGGACCTGCGCAATCACGGCGCAAGCCCGCATGATGGAGACATGCGCTATTCGATCATGGCCGCCGACGTGCTGCAGACGCTGGATCGTCTGGCGGCTCTGCCCGCGACGCTGCTCGGCCATTCGATGGGTGGCAAGGTTGCGATGCAGGCGGCTCTCGTGCAGCCGGACGCAATCGCACGGCTGATCGTTGCCGACATCGCGCCGGTCGCGTATCCGCCGCACTACCGCGCGATCGCCGCGGCCATGGCATCGCTTCCGCTGTCTCATGGCATGACGCGCGCCCAGGCCGATACTGTAATGGCGGAAGCGGTGCCGGATGCGGACATGCGTGCCTTCCTGCTGCAGAACCTGCGGCTGGGTGCGACCCCCGCCTGGCGCATCGGGCTTGCCGAGATCATCGCTGCCCTGCCGCTCATCGAAGGCTGGGAGGCACCGGCGGACGCACGCTACACCGGCCCGACTTTGTTCATGGCCGGTGCCGCGTCGGACTACATTCGATCCGAACACCGTCCGGTGATTCGGACCCGGTTTCCCAACGCGCGCTTCGTGACCCTGAAGAATGCCGGCCATTGGCTGCATGCCGACAATCCGTCCGGTTTCGTCGGCGTGGTCGAGGCATTTTTGACAGGGAGCGGTTGAGACCAGCATCATCCGGCTCCAATCAACGGGAGGAAAGCCGGTGCGCGACTTTGCACCGGCTTGAATGGAAGTGCGTCTCACAGACGAAGAGCGGTCCATGCTGGCCGGTGAGGCCGGCGCGGCGCGACAATGGGCCATCCAGCACCAGATGCGCGTCGGGTCCTATCTCGGCGCCGAGGATTTCGTGCCGGTGTCGCAGGCCCACATCATGGCCGATACGGAATCGCTTGGCATCGCCGGTGTCGAATGGCTGGAACGGCTTGCGGCCCTACCGGAAGAGCAGCGCCACGTTCGCATCCCCACCATCACCGATCCGCGTGGCACCGATTTCGCCGCCGCCGCGCGGTTGAAACAGCAGGATTGGATGCTGGCACTGGAGCGTCGCGCGATCGCGGCATTCCAGGCGCTCGGTGTCCTGATGACCGATACCTGCATCAACTACCAGACGATCATGCCGGCGGTGTGCGGCGAGCATATGGCGTATGGCGATACCGGCGTGGTGATCTACTCGAACAGCGTGCTGGGCGCGCGGTCGAATTTCGAGGGCGGGCCTTCCGCCCTGGCCGCCGGCCTGACCGGGCGGACGCCGCGCTACGGCTATCATCTTCCGGCGAAGCGGCGCGCGACGCTGCTGCTGCGCATCGCCATCACGCCGCGTGAACTGCACGACTGGGGCGCACTCGGCGGCATTGTCGGCCGGATTGCCGGCGACTACTGGCAGGTGCCGGCGCTGATCGGCATCGATCGCATTCCCGCCTCGGATGAGCTGAAGCATTTCGGTGCCGCGCTGGCCAGCTATGGCTCGGTCGCGCTGTTCCACATGGTCGGCGTCACGCCGGAAGCGGCGCGCCTGAACGACATCGCCGATCTCTCGTTGCAGACGAAGTCGACGATTACCGAAGCCGACCTGCGCGCCTTCAAGACCTCGTACAGCCAGCACGTGGACAAGCCGGATGTTGTCGTGTTCTCCGCTCCGCAGCTCAGCCTGTTCGAACTGCGCACTCTCGCCGGCATGCTGGATGGTCGGCGCGCTACGATTCCTCTGCTCGTGGTGACCAGTCCGCAGGTGAAGCCGGATGCCGATCGGCTCGGTATCACCGCCCGCATCGAGGTGGCCGGCGGCCTGGTTCTGTCCGGCATGTGTTTCTACCAGAGCTACGCGCGCGAGATGGCGGAGGCGAATGGCTGGCAGGCGCTCGCCACCAACTCGGCGAAGCTGGTCAACATCCTCGGCGGTTACGGATATCGGCCGGCATTGCTTTCCATGCAGGCCTGCGTCGATGCCGCGTGTGGCGGCAGGACCGCCGCATGAACGAATTTCATGCTGCCGCCGGGATGGGGAAGCGGGTGCGCGGCCGTGCCCTTGTGGCGAAGGACGGATTCTCGGCGCGCTACGATCTCGATCGCATCAACGGCGTGTTCTCCCGCCGGGAGCACAAGCTGGCGGGCCAGTCCTACGTCGGCCGGATTCTCGTGCTGGATGCCGCGAAGGGCGGCGTGGCCACTGCCTGGATGCTGCACGAGATGGCTGCGCGAGGGGTGATGCCGGCTGCACTCGTGCTCAACACGGTGAACCCGATCATGGTGCAAGGCGCCGCGTTCGCTGACTTCACCATGATCTCCGGGTTCGGCGTCGACATCACCTCCATGGTGCCCGACGGTGCGCTGGTCGCGGTCGATCCCGAAGCCGACCCGCCCTGCCTGAGGATCCTTCCCGAGCCATGAGCGGCATTACCTCGATTGCGGTCGCCGAAAAAAGGTTCGCCGCCCTGCTGCCCGGCATCACCGCGGCCCTGTCGTTCAGCGCCGCCGACGTGTTCGGCAAGGTCGTGTTCAACGACGGCATGGACGTGCTGTCATTCGTCACTACGCGTGGCGTGCTGACGGTCAGCTTCTTCTGGGTGTGGCTGCGCGCTGCGCCGCCGGTCAGGCGGCACACCAGGCGCGAACGCATCATCTCGATCGGCGTCGGCGTCATGTTCGCCGCCAACATCTTCGGCTTGCTCCTGGCGATCCAGTTGCTGCCGCTGTCGATCGCAATCCTGACCTATTTCATCTATCCGCTGCTCACCGGGCTGGTTGGCGCTGCCACCCGAATCGACCGCGTGAGCTGGCGCGGATTCCTGGCCGCGCTCGCTGCGTTCATCGGCCTCGCCATGATGCTCGGTGCGCGGCTCGGCGAGGTCGAGCTGCTCGGCGTCGCCGCGGCGTTGGCGGCGGCGGTCCTGCGTGTCGTGTCGCTGCTGATCACGCGCGCGAGCCTCCACAACACCGATTCGCGGCTGAACACCTGGTATTCGCTGGTGCCTTCGGCCGCGATCTTCGCTGTCTTCTCGCTGTTGACGCAAACCTGGAACCCGCCGCAGAGTACGTTCGGCTGGGCGGCGTTCGTGGGCATGAGCGTGACCAGCACTGTGTCGGTGTTGACGATCTTCATCTCGATCACGCGGATCGGCGCCTTCCGCACGGCGCTGATCATGAACCTGGAACCGCTGGTCTCTACGTTGGCGAGCGTCGCGCTGCTGGGCGAGGTGTTGCGGCCAGTGCAGGCGCTCGGCGGCGCGCTGATGCTGGTCGCGCTGTGCGCGTTTCAGTTGCGACGGTGACCATTTGTCATTGCGAGTTGATCACCGGCCGGCCGGTGATCAACTCGCAATGACAGTCGGACGTGGTGCTCAGGGCACGCCGTAGACCGCCTTGGCGTTCTCCAGGAAGATCTGGCGCCGCTGCGTCTCGCTCATCTTGATCGGCAAGGCATGCGCCGGATCGTCGAAATCCCAGTGCGGGTAGTCGGTGGCGAACAGCACGCGGTCCCAGCCCATCCACTCGATCGCATCGGCCAGATGCTCGCGCGGCTCCGGCTCCTCCACCGGCTGGGTGGTGAACCAGACATTGGTCCGCATGTACTCCGACGGCAGACGCTTCAAATGCGGCACTTCCTTGCGCAGCTTGGCGAACTGCCGGTCCATCCGCCAGGCATGCGCGGGCGCCCAGGCGAAGCCGGCTTCGATCAGCACGACCTTCAGCGTCGGGAAGCGCTCGAACACGCCCTCGAAGATCAGGCTGGTCAGCACCGCCTGCTGGCATTGCGCGTGACCGACCATCTCCTCCAGGTAGTAGGACGGCCAGCCACCGGAGGTCAGCGCGCTGCCGCCGTAGCCGAAGGCGTGGATGCCGATCGGCAGGTTGGCTTCGACGGCCGCCTGGTAGATCGGCCAGTAGCGCCGCTGGCCGAGCGGTTCGGCGGCGCGGGTCAGCAGCAGCACCTGCGCGAAGTTTGGATCGCCGGCGCGGAGCTCGATCTCTTTCGCCGAGGCCGGTCCGTCCTCGACCGGCACCACGACGGACGCCTTCAGCCGCGAGTCGCGGGAAGTCCATTCGGCGACCTGCCAATCATTGGTGGCGTGTGTCAGCGCCGCGGACAGATCGGCATCCTGCGCGCCCTGCCCGCTGGTCAGCGGATTGAGAATCCCCAGCGCGACGTTGTTCGGGTCGAGATGCTGCTCGGCCATGAAGCCCAGGTCGCTGCCGGGCGAGTCGCCGTTCGGCCAGGCGTCGCGGCGACACGCCTGCGGCTGGCCCTTCGGGTACGCCGAACCCTTCTCCCAGGGCTGGCGGTAACGGACGCCGAATGCCTCGACATGCTCCTGCCAGCGCTTCGACAAATAGGGGTAGAGCGACTTGCTCACCCCACCGATCCCGGCGCCGCGCGGGCGCGGATGCACGTCGCAGTCGGCGATGGCGAGCTTCGACTGGGCGGCCGGCTGCAGGCCGGAACGGTTCAGGACGTCAACGTTCATGTCACTGTCTCCCTGAGACGAGCATACGTCCGCAACGGATTATCGACCATGATCTTTTGCGCGAGGCCCGGGTCAAGCCCCTCGGGGATGGCGGCGGTCCCCTCGAACTGCCAGTGCGGATAGTCGGTGGAGAACAGCAGGAGCTCGTCCGAGCCCATGTGCTCCATGAAACGCGTGATCGTGGCCGGATCCGGCGGGCCGTCGAATGGCTGCAACGTCAGGCGCACTCGCTCACGCACGATCGTGGCGGGCGGATCGGCCACCCAGGGCACCTCGCTGCGCAGCCCCTTCCAGAACTTGGTCAGCCGCCAGAGATAGCCGGGCAGCCAGGTCACGCCGGATTCCATCAGCACGACGGTCAGATCCGGGAACTTGGCGAACACGCCCTCGGCCATCAGGCTGGTGAGCTGGCTCTGAAACGCGCCGGCCTGGTTGATGTATTCCTCGCTGTAATAGCTGGACCAGCCGACCGGCGTGTTCGGATGGCGGTAGGTGCTGCCGGCATGGATGCCGACGGTCAGGCCATGGCGCTCCGCGGCGGCATAGATCGGCCAGTTCTGCCGCCGCCCCAGCGGCAGCTCGCCCGATACCAGCAGCATCACCTGGACGAAACGCCGGTCGGCGGCGCAGCGCTCGATCTCGTCCACCGCCAGATCGGCATTCTGCTGCGGCACCACGATAGAGGCGCGCAGCCTGGGGTCGCGATCCAGCCACTCGCGGGCGATCCAGTCGTTCACCGCGCGTGCCATGGCGGCGCCCAGGTCCTCGCTGAATGTCGCCTGCACGCCATAGAGGCAGTTGCAGATGGCGATCCCGGTGCCGAACGGATCCAGCGCCTCGGCACCCAGCCGTTCGGCTGTGGTGGCGGGCTTGCCCCTCGCGTCCCGCCAGTCGGACCGCACGGTGAGCGGGCTGTTGGACGGATAGGCGATGGTGTTCAGCTCATCGAGCCCGCGCCGCACCACAGTCTCGCGCCACACCTCGTCGAGATACGGCATCAGTGCCGGCAACCCCGGCACCGTTGGATGCAGATCGCAGTCGATCGGTTTGCCTGCCATCGTCAGCCCGGCAGCTTGACCAGCAGGTCGTTGCCCTCGACCCGCGTTTCGAACACATCGAGGTCCTGCTCCGCCGGTGCGCACAGCGCCCTGCCGGTGCGTACGTCGAACCGGGCGGCGTGCAGCGGACACTCGATGCAGCCATCCTCCAGCCAGCCGTCGGAGAGCTGGGCGTATTCATGCGTGCAGATGTTGTCGGTGGCGCGGAATTCGCCGCCCGGCAGGTGATACAGCGCGATCTCTCGCTCGCCCACGCGAGCCGCGTGGACCTGGCCTTCGGCCACATCCGATACCGCTGCCACCCGCACCCAACCCGCTTCCGCCATCTCGCTCTCCTGGTTCTGGTTGGCTGGTAACATGCCAGCCGCCGCGGAGGCGGCCAAGACGGCGGTTGCCGGCAGGGTCATTCGGTTCTCCACCCACGCACGGCATCGATTGTGCCATGGCGCTGTTCGGCGAGAAATACGGCGAGGAGGTGCGCGTCATCTCGATGGGACGCGGCGAGGGGAACAAGGCGGCCTGGTCGATCGAGCTGTGCGGCGGCACGCATGTCCGGCGCACCGGCGACATCGGCTACCTCAAGATTCTGTCCGAGAGTGCCGTGGCCGCCGGGGTGCGGCGTATCGAGGCGGTGACCGGCGCGTTCGCCGAGGCGGTGGCGGCCGAGACACAGCGTCGCCTGAACGAGGTCGCCGGCGCGTTGCGCGCGAGCCCCGCCGATGCCCCCGAACGCGTCGTCGCGCTGCTGGAGGAGCGGCGGAAGCTGGAACGCCAGGTTGCCGAATTGCAGCGCAAGCTCGCCACCGGTGGAGGCGGTGCCGCGGAGGTGGAAGAGGTGAATGGCGTGAAGCTCGCCGCGCGCAACCTGGGCGAGGTGCCGGCGCGCGACCTGAAGGGCTTGGCGGATGCCATCGGCAAGCAGATCGGCAGTGGCGTGGTGGCGCTTGTATCCACGGCGGAGGGCAAGGCGAGCATCGTGGTCGGGGTGTCGCCTGATCTGACCAAGCGGTTCAATGCGGTGGAGCTGGTGCGTGCCGCATCGGCGGCGGTGGGTGGCAAGGGCGGCGGCGGCCGGCCCGACATGGCACAGGCCGGTGGGCCGGATGGCGCGCGGGCGGATGCGGCGCTGGCGGCGGTACGGGGGGCGCTGGCGGTATAGCGGGGCAGGGCGGCGAGCTAGAGCATTGCTGCCGGACGAGGCAAGCCGCGATCGTGATGGAGGGCTGAGCGCCAGCGGAAACCTCACATATTGATACGGATTTTATTAAAAATCCCTAATATTCGATTATTATGAAACGAATCGGCCGTGCGCAGCCTCCGATACGGTCCAATTAACTGTATCCGTTTCAAATTAGAGACCAGAATGCTTCGCGGCTCTTCCTCTTTTCTGTCCGTCCTTGCCGCGCTCGCTCTTGGGGTTGGCTCGGCCCAGGCCGCGCAGATCGCGGTCACAAGCTACGACATGCCCAACGGTGACGAAGCGGCGCATGGCGGCGCGAAACGTGTGCTCCCTACACGGGCAGTGAGTTGGCTTGAACTTGGCTGCTGGCTGCCCTAAAAGGCGCCCCTTGGCCGTTGTCCCGTTCGTCTAGAGGCCCAGGACACCGCCCTCTCACGGCGGCAACGGGGGTTCGAATCCCCCACGGGACGCCAAACGATTAGCGTCCCCTACCGTCTCGACGAGGCATTGGTGGCGTCCCTCCCGCCGGAGGAACTGAACCGCGTCGGGTTCGGCCTCTATGAGCGGTTTCGCCCGGACGTGCGCAGGAGCGGGGCGCCAAAGCGGAGTTGCGGGTTGAGCGGATCGGCGGGGCAGTTGGGTGATACGGCGGGCGTCAGGTGCTCGATTGCGGACGCCTCTGTGCTACGCTGCGCACCCGATGCAGCCTGGGTAGGCGATGATCGTCAAGGAAATCGGGCTGCCAGAGTTGTTCATTGTCAGCCCTTTCATGTGTGCCACGTGCTGAGCATACGGACGGACGGCTTAGCCCGGTGCTAGGTAGAGGTGGCCGGCCTCGTCCAGACAGCGTTTCGCCCTCGATAAGTGGCGCCTCTGCCGGTTGGTATCGTCCCTCCGTGCCAATGAAGATGAAACATCGACCCCCGGGGAATTTAGACTTGAGGGCGCAGAAGGATCATCTGCGGTCATGTCCATGCTCCCGACACAGATCGACGCAGCAGCTGGCGCGCTGCCGGACCTTCACCGTCCAGGACAAGCTGCGCATCCTGGCCGATACCGATCGAGCCGCTGATACCGGTGGGGTCGGCGGCATCCTGCGTCGCGAGGGCCTCTACTCCTCGACCCTCACCGACTGGCGCAGGCAGCGGGACGCCGGGGCCCCCCGCCTTCGCGCTAGGGGATTCTCACTTCTCGTTGCAGCGGCATTTCGATCTGTCGCCGGCGGTGGATGGCGTAGAACTGTTGCATGCCGCGCCGGAAGGTGATTGGTCCTGGTGACTTGTAGTAGCAGTTCCAGCCACCCAGCCGGGCGATAATCCACGCCGCCCAGGCGAGGCTTCGCGGCGGGTAGCGGTTCTGTTGCCGCTCGGTCTTGCCTTCAAGCGTCGGCCCCAGTGCCGCGAGGGTGTCGATTTCCGGCTCGGTGAACACGTTGGACGCCGGCATCTGGTCCGAGCCGTCACG
>JBGPND010000050.1:0-28186 GCA_041487355.1 Acetobacteraceae bacterium
GCTCACACCCAGACTCGCCCGGCGTGCAGCCGCACCTGAAAGGAAGGCTCTCGCGATGCAGAACTGAGCGCGAGCCGCCGCCTTACCCGAAAATCCACCCACCCCTCGCCGCGCCCGCCGGTTTGTTCGGGAATCCTGGTCGTCCTGGCCCGTTGCCCGTCCGGCGCCGCTCCGATAGGGTCCGCGGTTGCTTTGCCGGGATACAGCCATGCACCTCACCGCCGACCGCCTCGACCGCATCCAGCCCAGCCTGACCATCGCCATCGCGACCAAGGCGCGGCACATGATCGCGGAGGGCAAGAACGTGATCTCCCTCTCGCAGGGCGAGCCGGACTTCGAGACGCCGCGCAACATCAAGGACGCGGCGATCCGCGCCATCGAGGCCGGCGAGACGAAATACACCGACGTCGCCGGCACGCCCGCGCTGCGCCGCGCGGTGGCGCACAAGTTCAAGCGCGACAGCGGCATCGACTACAAGCCGGAGGAGATCATCGTCTCCACCGGCGGCAAGCAGGTGATCTTCAACGCCATGCTGGCGACGCTGAACGCCGGCGACGAGGTGATCATCCCGAGCCCCTGCTGGGTCAGCTATCCCGACATCGTCTCGCTCGCCGACGGCAAGCCGGTGCTGATCCCATGCGAGCAGAACCACGGCTTCAAGCTGCGCGCCGAGGAGCTGGAGGCGGCGATCACCCCGCGCACCAGGTGGTTCATGCTGAACAACCCGTGCAACCCGACGGGTGCGGCGTATTCGGCGGCGGAGCTGCGGCCGATCTGCGACGTGCTGCTGCGCCATCCGGATGTGTGGATCTTCACCGACGACATCTACGAGAAGCTCGCCTATGACGGCTTCAAGCCGGCGACCATCGTGCAGGTGGAGCCGCGTCTGAAGGACCGCACGCTGACGATGAACGGCTGCTCCAAGGCCTATGCGATGACCGGGTGGCGGATCGGGTTTGCCGGCGCGCCGCTGGCGCTGATCAAGGCGATGGACAAGCTGCAGAGCCAGTCCACGTCGAATACTTCGTCCATCGGCCAGGCTGCCGCGGTGGAGGCGCTGACCGGCCCGCAGGAATCGATCGAGGCGATGCGCAAGACGTTCGAGGAGCGGCGCAACCTGGTGGTGGAGATGCTGAACAAGGCGCCGGGCATCAACTGCCACAAGCCCGAGGGGGCGTTCTATGTGTACCCCTCGATCCATGGCTGTATCGGCAAGACCACGCGCGGCGGCAAGCAGATCACCGACGACGAGGGCTTTGTCCTCGCGTTGCTGGAGGAGACCGGTGTGGCGGCGGTGCATGGCACGGCGTTCTGCTATCCGGGGCATTTCCGCATCGCCTACGCCAACGCCACCGAGGAGCTGCGCGACGCCTGCACGCGCATCCAGCAATTCTGCCAGGGGCTGCACTGATGCCCGCACTCGCCGAACGGCTCAGCCGCGTCCAGGTCGCCGCCAGCGTGCAGATGACGATCCGCGCGCGGGAGCTGCGCGCGCGGGGCGTCGACATCATCCAGCTCACCATCGGCGAGCCGAATTTTGCCAGCCCGCGCCATGCCATCGAGGCGGCGCATGAGGCGGCCCTGCGCGGCGATACGAAGTATCCGCCGCAGGACGGCACGCCTGCGCTGAAGCAGGCGATCCAGCGCAAGTTCAAGCGCGACAACGGGTTGGATTTCGCGCTGGACGAGATTGCGGTTTCCAATGGCGGCAAGCAGTGCATCTTCAATGCGCTGATGGCGACGGTGGATCCCGGTGACGAGGCAGTGATTCCTGTGCCGTCGTGGAGCGCCTATGCGCTGATGACGAAACTGTTCGGCGGCGAGCCGGTGTTCGTTACTTGCCCGCAGAACAACGGCTTCAAGCCGCGCGCCGAGGACATCGACGCGGCGATCACGCCGAAGACCAAGTGGCTGATCCTGAACAACCCGAACAACCCGACGGGTGCCTGCTGCTCGGCGCAGGAACTGCGCGCGATTGCCGATGTGATGGCCAAGCATCCGCATGTCTGGATTATGTCGGATGACATGTACGAGCACCTGGTGTTCGACGGGTTCAAGCATGCCACGATCGCCCAGGTGGCGCCGGAGCTGCGCGACCGCACGGTGACGATCAGCGGTGCGTCGAAGGCCTATGCGATGACCGGCTGGCGTATTGGTTATGCCGGCGGTCCGAAGAACCTGATCAAGGCCATGGTGAACATGCAGGGTCAGGCGACGGCCGGCGTGTCCACGGTCGGCCAGGCCGCCGCCGCCGCCGCGCTGGACGGGCCGCAGGACGGTGTCGCGGAGCAAATCGTCGCCTACCGCAGCCGGCGCGACATGGCGGTGGAGTTGCTGAACGCCTGCCGCGGCATCAACTGCCACAAGCCGGAAGGTGCGTTCTACGTGTTTCCCAACGTCGCGGGCTGCATCGGCAAGACCACCGCGGGCGGGCGCAAGCTGGCGAACGACCAGGACGTCTGCATGGCACTGCTCGAGGAGGCGCATGTCGCGACGGTGCACGGCGCGGCGTATGGCATGAGTCCCTATCTGCGCGTCAGCACCGCGACGGACGACGAGTCGCTCGCCGAGGGCTGCCGGCGCATCGCGGCGTTCTGCGAAGGATTGCATTAGCCGCCGAATTAAATGCTCCCCCTCCCCTTGCGGCGGGGGGAGTCGCCCACTGCTGCCTACTGCTAATGCGGCCTGTCGTCGTTGTTGGTACGGCGGTCGCCGGCGAGCCAGCGGGCCAGCTCCGAATGCGCGTCCTGCCGCCGCATCGCCGCGATCTGCTCGGCGTTCGGCGCGTCGACGGTGAATTCCAGCCGCAGCTCGTCGGGCGTCTTCAGATACATCGAGACGCAATAGCCATGATCGATCTTGCGCACCGGAACGTCGGCCGCAGTCACGCGTTGCATAAGCTCATCGAAACTCGGCTGCGTGACCTTGAAGGCGACGTGCCACGAGCCGCCAACCTCCTGCAGGATCGCCCGGTTCTTCTCCCACGCCTCTTCGTCGGCGAACTGGAAGAACGCCAGTGCCCCGCCATCGGCCATCTCGTAGAATGTGTGGCAGTAGTCCACCTCGCGACCAACCTCGGGTCGGAACACCCGTTCGCACCACGTGGCGACCAGAGGAATCCCCAGGACATCCTCGATGAAGTGCCGGTTGACCTCCTGATCCTTCACCGCGTAGGCATGATGATGCAGCCGCAACGGCAGCTCCGCCAGCAGCTTCGCCCTGGTCTGGCCCTGTGGTTGATCCAGCATGTCTTCCTCCCGCTGTCCGCTGTGCCAGTGCGCCACAACACTTCGCTTGCGTCCAGTCGATTTTCCCGGTTTTGATCGCGCCATCGCGAAGGGGAGGGGACTTGGGCAAGCGACGCATCCTGATCGCCGGCGCCGGCATTGGCGGTATCGCCGCCGCGCTGGCGCTGCTGCAACGCGATTTCGAGGTCGCACTGTATGAGCAGGCGGCAGAGCTGCGCGAACTGGGCGCCGGCGTGCAGATTTCGCCGAACGGCTCGCGTGTGCTGTGCGAGCTTGGTCTGCAGCCGGCGCTGGAAGCGATCGCCTCGGTGCCGACGGCCAAGGAGATGCGGCTGTTCAACACCGGCCAGGCATGGCGCGTGCAGGACCTCGGCGCCAATGCCGTCGCACGCTACGGCTCACCCTACTGGCTGGTGCATCGCGGCGATTTCCACCGCGCACTGGTCGAGGCACTGGCCGAGCGCGCACCCGGCTCGGTACATGTCGGCGCGCGCTGCACCGGGTTCGAACAGGATGCAGCCGGCGTGACATTGCTGTTGGAGAGCGGCGAGCGCGTGCGCGGCGATGCGCTGATCGGCGCCGACGGCGTGCATTCATGCATCCGCGAGGTGCTGTTCGGCGGCGCGCGTGCCACCTTCACCGGGTTCATGGCCTGGCGCGCCGTCGTGCCGATGGAACGCCTGCCCGCACGGCTCCGCCAGCAATACGGCATGACCTGGATCGGCCCGCACGGTCATGTCGTCACCTACCCACTGCGGCGCGGCGAGCTGTTGAACTTCGTCGCCGCGATCGAGCGCGACGACTGGTTGGTCGAGAGCTGGTCGGAGGCCGGCACGGTGGCGGAGTGCCGCCGCGACCTCGCGCTTTGGCATGACGACGTGCTGGCGATCGTCGATGCCATCGACATTCCGTACAAATGGGCGATGCTCGGACGCGAGCCGCTGCGGCATTGGTCGGTCGGACGCGTCAGCCTGTTGGGCGATGCGTGCCATCCCACTCTGCCTTTCCTGGCACAAGGCGCCAACATGGCGATCGAGGACGGCATGGTCCTGGCGCGATGCCTGGAGGCATTTGCCGACGTCGCCGAGGCATTGCGTCGCTACGAAGCCGCGCGGCTCGATCGCACGTCGCGCATCGTGCTGGGCTCGCTGGAAAACGTCTCACGCTACCACAATCCGCAACTCGCCGATCCCACGCAGGCGCAGGCCTTCATGGAGCGCGAGTTTGCGCCGCGCGCGATGGGCGCGCGTTACGACTGGCTCTACGAATACGATGCGCTGACCGTGCCGGTGTGAGAGGCTGAAGTCTTAGGGCGGGCGGAATTCACCCCTCCCCCAACCCCCTCCCGCAAGGGGAGGGGAGTAAGTACAGCAGCACTCCCCCTCCCCTTGCGGGAGGGGGTTGGGGGGAGGGGGCGGACGTGGTTTCATCGCAGGCAGCCTGCGAAGGAAATCAGTCATGAAGTTCGGCGTGTTCTACGAGCACCAGCTCCCCCGCCCCTGGACCGATGTCAGCGAATACGAACTGCTGCAGCAGTCGCTCGATCAGTTTCAGTTCGCGGATCAGCTCGGCTACGACTATGCGTGGGTGGTCGAGCATCATTTCCTCGAGGAATACTCCCACTCGTCGGCGCCGGAAGTGTTCCTCGGTGCGGCGAGTCAGCGCACCAAGAACATCCGGCTCGGGCACGGCGTAATCCAGCTTACCACCAACCAGCCGCATCGCGTGGCCGAGAAGGTGGCGACGCTCGATCTGCTGTCGGGCGGGCGCGTGGACCTCGGCATGGGCGAGGCCGCCGGGCCGGCGGAGCTGCATCCGTTCGGCATTCGCGTGCGCGACAAGCGCGATCGCTGGGAGGAGGCGGTGCGCGCGATCATCCCGATGTTCACCCGCGACAACTGGGAATTCCACGGCCAGTACTACGACTTTCCGGCGCGCAACGTGATCCCCAAGCCGTTGCAGAAGCCGCATCCGCCACTCTGGGTCGCCTGCTCCAACATCCGCACCATCGGCGATGCCGGCCAATGGGGCATGGGCGCGCTCGGCTTCAGCTTCGTCTCGCCTGACGCGGCGCGCGCCTGGGTGCATCGCTACTACAACAACCTGCTGCACCACCCGAAGCGGCTGAGCGAGTACCAGGTCAATCCCAACATCGCCATCGTCAACGGCTTCATGTGCGCGCCGACCGACGAAGAGGCGATCGAGGCAGCCTCGGGCTGGACGTTCTTCATCTTCGCGTTGGGCTATTACGGGCGGAAGGGCATCGACGCGCCAGGCACCGGCAATCTCTGGCGCGACTACCAGGACTGGCGCCAGACCGACAAGGCGAAGCAGGCGCTGCGCAACGGCCTGATCGGTTCACCCGAAACCATCCGCAAGCGGTTGCGCCAGTTCGAGGCGGCGCATGTCGATCAGGTGATCCTGCTCAACCAGGCTGGCCGCACCAGCCACCAGGCGATCTGCGACAGCCTCGATCTGTTCGCGCGCGAGGTGATGCCCGAGTTCCACGCCCGCCAGCCGGCGCAGGATACCTGGAAGGCGGACGTGCTCGCCGGCCGCATCGTGCTGGAGGAACTCGAGACCGAAGCCTACGACCTCTACGCGCACCAGAACGAGGATATCGTCCGCCTCACGTCCGAGCAGCTCAAGCAGCGCATGGCGGAGAAGGAGAAGGCCGCGCAGGGCGCCTGACGCCGAGGAGGATCGGATGCCGCTACTGATCCGTTGGCTTGCGATCCTGTCATTGCTGGCGGGCCCGCTGGCTCATGCCGCTGATCTGCCAGGCCCGTGGGTGGAGCTCACGAGCGATGGCGGGCTCGACGTCCGCGCCGTCACCGCGCCAGGTGCGCCTTGTCCGAAGGTGATGGCGGACGGCGCGGTGCTGCCGGCCAAGCCGCGCGGCCAGCCGGACCAAACCGACGGTGCCTACCCGGTGCAGGTCTGCGTCGCCCACGCCGCCGCTTCGGCGCACAGCCTGACGGTGGACGGACTGCCGGTGCCGGCGCTGGCGCATGCGATCCGGCGCATTGTGGTGATCGGCGACACGGGCTGCCGGCTGAAAGGCGACCTCGTGCAGGATTGCAACGATCCGGTGAAGTGGCCGTTCGCCACGGTTGCGCGCCTGGCCGCCGCGCACCGTCCGGACCTGGTGATCCATGTCGGTGACTACCACTACCGCGAATCACCCTGCCCGGCGGGCCGGGTGGGCTGTGCCGGCAGCCCTTACGGCGACAATTGGGCGGTCTGGCAGAAGGATTTCTTCGCGCCGGCCGCGCCGCTGCTGGCGGCAGCGCCTTGGGTGCTGGTGCGCGGCAATCACGAATTGTGCAACCGCGGCGGCCATGGCTGGTTCCGGCTGCTCGATCCGCATCCCGACGCGGTCGAGTGCGCTGCGACCACGCCGCCCTATGCGCTGCATCTCGATTTGCTGAACCTTCTGGTGTTGGACGGTGCCGACGCAGACGACAGCACGGCTGACCCGGCAAAGGTCGCGCTGTATCGCGGCCAGTTGCAGTCGCTGCTGGCGGATGCGCCGGCGCATGCCTGGCTGCTGACTCACCGGCCGGTCTGGGCATTGGCGGAAGGCCAGGGCGTGCCGCAGGGTGCGATGCTGAATGCCACCGAGCAGGCGGCGATCCGTGACTCGGTGCCGCCGGCGCTGGACATGGTGCTGTCGGGCCACGTCCACGACTTCACCAGCTACGAGTTCGGCCCGGCACGTCCGGCGCAGCTCGTGGTCGGCGAGGGCGGCGACGCCAACGACGCCATCGTGCAGCCGATCACCCCCGGTATCGTGATCGACGGAATGAAGCTCCGCCGCACCTTTGCGATCCCGGACTATGGCTATGTGGTGCTGCATCGCGTGAGCCAGGGGTGGACCGGCACCGTCTACGCGGTGACCGACCAGGTTCTGGCACGGTGCCGACTGCACGGGCGCGAGGTGACCTGCCATCCAGCCGTGCGCTGATGCCTGATCCCACGCGCGAGGCGGCCTTCGACCTGCTGACGTCGGTGCTCGATCGCCGCCGGCCGCTCGAGGCGGCGCTGGATGCCCTGCCCGAGCTGGCGCCGCGGGACCGCGCTGCGGCGCACCGGCTCGCCGCCGCGGTCCTGCGTCGGCTGGGGACGCTGGACGCGGTGCTGGAGCCGTTTCTGCGCAAGGCCTCGCCCGAGCCGGTGCATCACGTTCTGCGGCTCGGCGCGGCTGGGCTGCTGCTGCTCGAGACGCCGAGCCATGCCGCGGTGGCCACCGCGGTTGCCTTGGCGCGCGCCCGCGGGCTGGCGCCGTTCGCCGGCCTGGTCAACGCCGTGCTGCGCCGTGTGGCGGAGGCGGGGGCCACGGCGCTCGCCGATCTGGATGGGCCACGCCTGGATACGCCGGCTTGGCTGTGGGCCTCCTGGGGTGACAAGGCACGGGCGATCGCCGTCGCCCACCAGCACGAGGCGCCGCTGGACGTGACCCTGCGGCCCGGAGCGCCGCCGCTGGATGGTGAGATGCTGCCGACCGGCTCGGTGCGATTTCCGGCGGGAACCAGGGTGACCGAGATACCCGGCTTCGATCGGGGCGAGTTCTGGGTGCAGGACGCCGCCGCCGCCCTGCCGGCCAGGCTTCTCGCCGCGCAGCCCGGCGAGCGCGTGGCCGATCTGTGCGCGGCGCCCGGCGGCAAGACGGCGCAGCTTGCCGCCGCCGGAGCGTCGGTCGTCGCGGTGGAGCGGGACCCGACGCGACTGGCGCGGCTGCGGGACAACCTGCGGCACTGGCGTTTCGAGGCCGAGACGGTGCAGGCCGACGCCGCTGCGTGGACCCCGCCAGCGCCGTTCGACGCGGTGCTGCTGGACGCGCCGTGCAGTGCCACCGGAACGATCCGCCGCCACCCCGACGTGCCGCATATCAAGCGGCCACGCGACGTTCGCGCACTGGCGGCGATGCAGGACAGGTTGCTGGCAGCTTCCGCGGCAATGCTGCGTCCGGGAGGGCGGCTGATCTATGCGGTATGTTCGCTGCAGCCGGAGGAGGGCGCGCCTCGCGTCGAGGCTGCGCTGGCACGCGGCGGCCTGCGGCACGATCCCTTCACGCATGCTGAACTTGCGGCTCTGCCGGAGGCACTGACCGGGGACGGCTTCCTGCGCACACACCCTGGCATGTGGCCGGAGCGTGGCGGCATGGACGGATTCTTTGCCGCACGTCTGATCAGGGTGTGAGATTCGCTTACTCCCGGAACCCCCTCCCCAACCCTCCCCCGCTTCGCGAGAGAGGGAGTTCAGCGCCCCCTCTCCCGCGAAGCGGGGGAGGGTTGGGGAGGGGGTTCCGGGAGTGGCGTCGCCGCAGCCTTGTCTTCCAATAGGCCCGCGGCCTACATCCGCCACATGTCGTCATCGCGATCCGGCCGAGTCACGATCGCCCCGAGCCTGCTCTCCGCCGACTTCGCCTGTTTGCGGGACGAAGTGCGGGCGGTCGAGGCAGCAGGCGCGGACTGGCTGCATCTCGACGTGATGGACGGGCATTTCGTGCCCGCTATCAGCTTCGGCCCGCCGATCCTGAAGAGCCTGCGGCCGCACACGCGCCTGCCGTTCGACGTGCATCTGATGATCGCGCCGGTCGCCCCCTACATCGCCGCCTTTGTCGACGCGGGCGCGGATCACATCCTGGTGCATCCCGAGGCGGGGCCGCATCTGCATCGCACGTTGCAGCTCATCCGCTCGCTCGGCAAACGTGCCGGTGTCGTATTGAGTCCAGGCACGCCGGTGGAAACCGTTGCGTGGGTCCTCGATCTCGTCGACATCATCCTGGTGATGACTGTGAACCCCGGATTCGGCGGCCAGGTATTTCTCTCGCCGCTGCTGTCAAAAATCGCGGCGGTGCGCCGGATGATCGATGCGTCGGGCCGCTCGATCGCCTTGTCGGTGGATGGCGGCGTCACGCCGGAAACCGCGCCGCGCGCGATCGCCGCGGGAGCCGACACACTGGTTGCCGGCACGTCGGTGTTCACCGCGCCCGACTACGCCGCTGCCATCGCGGCGCTGCGTGGCGAGGGACGCGCGGGATGAGCGCGAGCAGTGCGCGCCGCTGGCTGCGCGACGCGCGCCGGGCCTTTGCGCGCCTGCCCAGCCTGCGGATGAGCCGGGTGCCGGATGCGCCTGCCCTGCCGGTGCGCGATCCCTGGCCAGGCGACCCGGGCCGCGGCGCCAGGCTGCTGCGCGGCGAGCTGGAGGTCGGCGGCGGCGTTCGCTCGTTGCGTCCGGGCGGCTGGTGCGATGCATCCGGCTCCGCATTGCTGGGCGCGGCGGCCCACGGCTTCACCTGGCTCAGGGATCTGCGCGCGCTGGGGACCGACGCGGCACGGCTGCGCGCGCGCGCCCTGGTCGCCGAGTGGATCGCCGGGCCGCAAGAGGCGCTGGCGCACCGGCCCGACGTCGCCGGCGCGCGCATCGCCGCCTGGCTCGGCCATTACGATTTCTTCGCAGCGACCGCCGACGATGCATTCCGCCAGCGGCTGATGGCCAAGCTGGTCGCCGATGCGCGCAGCCTGTCGGCGGCGCTGCCGGCCGAGGAGCTGGACGCCCGCGCGCTGACCGCGCTGAAGGGCCTGATCGCCGCCGCGGTGGCGCTGCCGGAGCACGCCGGGTTCCTGACCCGCGCGCTGCGCTTCCTGCCTCAGGAGATCACGCGCCAGGTGCTGCCGGACGGCTGCCACGCCGAACGCAGCCCCGCCGCGCAGCTCGCCGCGCTGCAGGACCTGACGGAAATCCGTGCCTTGCTGCAGGCTGCGCAGGCACAGCCTCCGGCGGCACTGACCAGTGCGATCGAGCGGATGGCGCCGGCTCTGCGCGTGCTGCGCCACGGCGACGGTGGGCTGGCCCTGTTCAACGGCAGCAAGGAGGCAAGCGGCACCCTGGTCGACATGGTGCTGACCCAGGCCGGGCGCGGCGGGCGGGCGCCTTCCGCCTTGACCGACGGCGGCTTTCAGCGCCTGCAGGCCGGACGCAGCGTGCTCATCGTGGATTGCGGCGCGCCGCCGCCGGCGGGCCTGGATCGCTATGCCCATGCCGGGACGCTGTCGATGGAGCTGTCCGTCGGCCGCGACCGGATGATCGTGAACTGCGGCGCCTTCCCCGCGGGAAACCCCGAGTGGCGGGATGCGACCCGTGCCACTGCTGCCCACTCAACGCTGGTGATCGCCGATGTCAGTTCGTCTGAGCTGAAGCCGGAGGGCCTCGGCCGGCGGCCGGTCGTGGTGGAGGCGCAGCGGCAGGAAGCGAATGGCGCCCATTGGCTGGAGGCCAGCCATGACGGCTGGAAGAAGCTGTTCGGCGCGGTCCACCGCCGGCGTCTGTATCTCGCGGAGAGTGGCGAGGACGTGCGTGGCGAGGACGCGGTAGAGGCGCCGACGCCGCAGCCGTTCACGCTGCGCTTCCATCTGCACCCGGACGTGAACGCCAGCCTGCAACAGGATGGCGAGGCGGTGCTGCTGCGCCTGCGCTCCGGCGGCGGCTGGCGGCTGCGTGCCGATGGCGCCCGCATGAGCCTGGAGGAGAGCATCTACCTCGGCGGCCCGGAACCCCGCCGCAGCGAACAGGTGCTGCTGACCGGCTACGCCGATGGCCCGCAGCAGGTGAAATGGGCGATCAGCAAGGTTGGTTAGCAGTGGTTGGTGATCAGTAGCTCCCGCCGTCAAGCCCGGGCATGACAGTGGGGGCGGTGGCGCTGACTAAGGGCCCGTACGGCAATAACCGATCGAAGTTCCCACGGACCAGTGCCCACGCGTCATGGCCCGCCTGCGCGGACCATGACGGCGTTGTACGGGCGCGCCGGACTTGCAGCGCTTTATTTTCCCATGAGCCCTGAGAGCCACCCCTTCGGTCGTCTGGCGTCACGCCGACGGCACGCGGCGGAAGCCGAAATGATCCGGCGGATCGGTGAGCTCTTCCTCGATGCTGACCACCTCGGCCATGCGGGGGCCGCGACGGCAAAAGCGGAGCAGCTCCTCCACCGCGGCGGTGTCGCCCGCCACCAGTGCTTCCACCGAACCGTCCAGCCGGTTGCGCACCCAGCCCGAGACGCCCAGGTCCCGTGCCTTCTCGACCATCCATTCGCGATAGCCGACGCCCTGCACGAGGCCGCTGATGATCAGGCGTTTGGAATTCATGCCGCGGTGCCCCGCGACAACTCCAGAAAGCGCGCCGCAATGCCGACGTCGTCCGCGATGGCGCGACGCCTGGCGGCAGCTTCCGCGTCCTCGCCCCAGGCCTCGGCCTGGAACAGCTCGTCGAGGCAACCCAGTGCATGGGCTGTGGCGGCATCGAGCCGGCCCTCGGTCAGGGCCAGCCCGAGCACGAGGCTGCCAAGTGCCGGCACCGCCACGCCGAGCGCGGCAAGGGCAGGGGTGTCGAGTGCGGCCACCGCACGACGCAACGCGGCAAGGCTGCCGCGGTGCTGCCTGACATAGGCGATGCCTGTGCTGATCCGCAGCGGCGCGTCGTAGGTCAGCGCGGCCCAGTCGAGCCACGGCTGCCACTCGCGCGCCTGCCGAAGGACCAACGCCTCTGGCGCTTCGGCGCGGTAGCACAGCAGATCGCTTTCGGCGTAGCGGGCGATCGCGTCGATGGTGGGCGCGGGATCGGGGGCGATGCGTTGCTGCGCCGTGCCGGCAATGCGGGTCAGCTTCGTGTCCGCAAACGACATTTCTCCGCCCTTCGCCCCACCGGCCGTCTGCCACTCCTCGGCGATCGCACGGGCGAGCGGTTCGGCGCCGACGTACAGCACGGCACCGCCGGGCAGGTGCATCCTGCTGCCGTCAAGCAGGATGGCGTAGCCCTCGGCGGCAGGCTCGATCGTGGCGGTATCCCAGAAGCGCTTCACGCCGACCTCCGACGCAGGCCGATCAACGGAACAGTTGCCGCAGCAGACCGCCGACATCGGGCAGCTTTGAGCCTGCCCCCGGGCTTGACCCGGGGGGCTGCTGCGCGGGCTGGCCGGATGGCGCCGGCTGAGCAGCCTGACTGGTCGGCGCCGTGCCGCCCGGCTGGCCGCGGGCGATGGTGAGGGCTGCCCCGCAATCGGCGCCCGCACCGCCGCCGAGCAGTTTCTGCCCGCCCAACGCGCCGGCTATCATGCCGAGCGGTGTCGTGCCGCCGAGTAAGACTCCGGCCACTGTTCCCGCATTGGCGGCGACGGCGGCGCCCGGGTCCGGGTTAGCCGACGTTGCGCGGAACGTGCCGGTGACACGCAGCGGCACGACCACGCCGGTGCCACCGACACGGGCCTGTGGCCGGACATGCAGATCGATGGTCTCCGCTCCCAGGTTCATGCTGCCATCGCCATCCATGGTGAGCAGCGACGAGCTTAGCAACAGCGTGCGCAGCGTGCCGACGCCGTGATTGGCGTCGATCCGGACTGCAAAGCATTCGACCTGGCTGGTGCCGCCCCGGCCAACCAGATCGAGCAGGCTCACCTCTCTCAGGATGCTGCCCAGCGTGCTGCCAAGCAGGCGATTGTCGACCGTGCCGTTGACCATGGCGAGGCCAAGCGATCCGCCGAGGCCGCCGGCGATGGCATGTGGCGTGGCGCCCGCGCCGTGCAGGTCGGCGTAGACTTCCAGCTTGCCCGTGGCGTAGCCGGGCAGGCCCAGTGCCGCGAGCAGCGGCTGCACCGCGAAACTCGGCGCATGCAGCCGCAGCGCCACCGGGGGCGCCGGCTGTCTGGCATCGGCGATGAGCGACGCGTCGAGGTGGCCCTCGGGCAGATCGGCGGAGAACGGGTCGAGACGGAGCTGGCCATCGCGCAGGGCGAGGTGCAGCGTGATGGCGCGATACACGGCGCCGCCCGACTTCAGCTCGGCGACGTTCAGCGTCAGGTCGGCATCGGCAGGACGCAGCAGATCGAACGGGATCGGCGCATCGGGTATCACCCGGCCGTTTTTGGTGGGTCCCGAGGGCGGCGGCCCGGCTGGCGCGGCGCCCGCGCCGGCGGGATTTTCGGGCGACTTGCCGAGCGCGGCGAGCAGCCTGTCGGCATCGATCATGTCGGACTTCACGTCGCCCTGCAGCGATGGCCGTCCGCCTGCGCCGGACGCCACGGTGCCCTTGAACGCCAGGCTGGACCCGGCAGCCTGCAGGCTCAGGTCGATCGGGACGGGCCCCGACCTGGTACCCGACAGCAGACCGGCGGGAGCACCCAGGGAGCCAGCCAGGGTCGCGGGCGCGTTGTCGAAGCTGCCCTGGCCGGACACCAGCACCGGCTGATCGAGCCGCGCCGCCGCGACGTCCAGCTTGTCCAGCTTCAGCCCCGCCAGCGTCCTGGTCAGGTCCGATGCGCCGACGTGCAGGGTGATGCCGGAAACCTCCGGCAGCTTCGCGCCGACATCGGCGAGCCGCGCGGAGACGCCGACATCGTGCAGCGGCGGCAGCGCACTCCCCGGCAGGAAGCGCGACAGGGCAGCCAGGTCCGGAACGTTCGCGGTCAGCTTGATCGCGTAGCCGCGCCCTTGCAGCGGTTGGGTGAAGCTGCCGTCCACTGCGAGCTTCGCCCCGGCGGCTTCCAGGCTCAGTTGCACCGGCCAGGGCGTGTTGGCTTGCGATTCCTGCAGGCGGGTCAGTGGACCGAGTTGGCCGGCCAGTGTGAACGGCACTCCATTGTAGGTCGCCGCCGCGGAGAGCAGCAGGTTCGCATCGGGAGACGCGGCGCGGGCTTCCAGGCTCTTGAGGCCGACCACGGTGCTGTGGCCGGTTGCCGCATCCCGCCAGGCGACGGTGCCATCCTCGATCCGCACGACGGCGACGGTGATGCGGGTCGGCGTCTTTTCCTGCGTTCCGGTTGGCCCGGCCTGGCGTGTGGCTTCGGTGGTTTCCGGCGTGAATTGCCAGTTGGGCCGGCCCTTGACGTCCGTCTCCAGCAGGATGTCCGGTTTGACCAGGACCAGCCGGTCGATCTCGACGCGGCGGCTCAGCAACGGCAGCAGGGCGAGCTTCAGGTCCAGCCGGTCGAGCGTGGCCATTTGTGGGCGCGAGAAGCCGGGCGGGTTGGCGAAGGCGACGCCTTGGATCGTGAGGGTCGGCTGCAGCGACAGCCCCAGGTGAATGCGCCCCTGCAGGGTGAGGTCGCGTCCGGTCTCCTGCTTCACCGCAGCGACGATCCGCGGCTTCAGGCTATCCGGATCGAAACTGGCGAGCAGGATGCCGGCGCCGACGACAGCGAGCCCAACCACGGCCGCAAGCGACCACAGGCCGATGCGCACCGGACGCGGGATGCTTCGCCATGCCAGCCGCATTGCCATCTCGCTCTCTACTCCTCCCTCACCGCCGCTCGGCGGGGCGCGTCGCCGGCGCGTGGAACCCCAGTGTGCGGAAAGTCTGCGTCATGTGGGGCGGCAGGTCTGCCTCCACCAGCAATGTTCCGCCCGCGGGATGGGGCAGCCGGAGCGCGCGTGCATGCAAGTGAAGTTCGCTTGAGAGTCCCTCCACGGTGGCGCTGAAGGCGTTGTTCTGGTCGGGCCTGGCGTATTTCACGTCGCCGAGGATCGGTGCGCCGATCGCCACGCAATGGACGCGAAGCTGATGCGTGCGCCCGGTCAGCGGCCGCAGTTCCAGCCATGCCAGCTTCTGTCCGGCATGATCGAGCGTGCGGTAGTCCGTGATCGCGCGGGCAGCGTCCTTGTCGGCACGCTCGGCCACCTCGGTACGCTCGCCGCGCGGCCCGCCGATGCGCCGCAGCGGCAGGTCGATGCGGCCTTCCGGCGGAACGGGCCGGCCTGCCACGACGGCCCAGTAGGTCTTCTCCACCTCGCGGCCACGGAATGCCGCGGCGAGCTTGGCCGCGGTTCCCGGCGTGCGGGCGAGCAGCAGCACACCGGACGTGTCGCGGTCGAGGCGGTGCACCAGGCGGGGCCGCTCGGGCGAGCCGAAGCGCAGCGCGTCGAGCAGCGCATCCAGGTGATGGGTGATGCCGGGCCCGCCCTGCACCGGCAGGCCGTGCGGCTTGTTCAGCACCAGCACGTGATCGTCGCGATAGATCACCAGCCGCTGCAGGTCCCGCGCGGTGTGCGGATCGATCTCAGGCCGCGGCTTGGGCGCCGGACCCGCCCCCGCCCCCGCACTTGATCCGGGGGGCGCTGGCAGCGGCGGGACGCGAACCGACTGACCGGCGGCGAGGCGGGTGGCCGCCTCGGCGCGATGGCCGTCCACCCGCACCTGGCCGGTGCGGCACAGCTTCTGGATCGACGCCTGGGTCAGTCCAGGGAAGTGCCGGCGGAACCAGCGGTCCAGCCGAATATCCGCCTCGTCCTCGCTGACCGTGAGTGTTGCAACCGCCATTCGCTGCTTTCTTCATCGCCCCGTTTGATCGCCCTTGGGCTTGGCTGGCCGAGCCGCCGGGTTCATGTGTGGATGGCCCCGGGCTGGCAAGTGTTTTCCCGTCCATGCAGTGCCGGCCAATCGCCGTGCCGCGAAGTGCCCGGTTGCCTGATCGCGCTTCCATGGTTGCGCGCACTGAACGGCGAGCGGGTGATCGTTGCCCGCCATGGCCGGCCAATCATTGAGTTGAAGGTTATCGACGACGACGCTGGACTCGTGCAACCCGACTCTCTGGGCGACCTCGCTCCGGAATGAGCCACCCGCCACCCTGGGCAGTTTTCGTTTGACGTCCAGACGTCTTTCGACTAGCGCCAATCCTGGTAGGGGGGAGGCCGAATTGTGTCTTTTGCGCCAGGCACCGTACGAGACTCGATCGTCAACTATTTGTCCACCTTGGGCGGCGATGCTGCCATGAAAGACATCAGTGCGGCGGTGGCGGCCAGGATGGGCAAGGTTTCCCCATCGTCGATCAGGTCATATCTCAATCTGAACGTCCCCGACCTGTTTGAACGCACCGAACGAGGTCGCTACCGCCTGAAGCCCATCGATCCTCTCGATGAGTTGGTCGTTATCGGCCAACCGGTCCTGCGCGAGGGCTTGGCAAGTCTCTACCAGTCCGACTGTTTCGAGTGGCTGGCCAACTGGCAGCCGTCGTCGGTTCACGCGGTGGTGACCGACCCGCCCTATGGCCTCGTCGAGTACTCGGATCGCGAGCAGAAGAAATTGCGCGACGGGAAGGGTGGCATCTGGCGAATTCCGCCGTCATTCGATGGCCACAGGCGATCACCCTTGCCACGTTTCACTGTCCTGGATGCCCAGAATCGCCGCGACCTTCACGCCTTTTTCAGGCGGCTCGGCGGTCTGTTGGGTCGGGTAGCGGTTCCCGGAGCAAACATCATTGTGGCCAGCAACCCTTTGCTGTCCCATATCGTGGCCGCCGCCATGTCCGAGGCCGGCCTTGAATTGCGAGGAACGATCGTCAGGCTGACGATGACAATGCGAGGCGGGGACAGGCCGAAGAACGCTCACACGGAATTTGCCGACATCAGCGTGATGCCCCGATCGATGTGGGAGCCGTGGGTTGTGTTCCGCAAACCCATCGAGGGACGCGTGCAGGACAACCTCCGAAAATGGCAGACAGGTGGGTTCCGCCGACCTTGCACCGAGAAGCCGTTTGGCGACGTAATTCGCTCGAACCCCACATCCAAGGCAGAGCGAACAATCGCGCCGCACCCGTCGTTGAAGCCGCAAAGCTTCCTGCGCCGTGTTGTCAGGGCTGCGTTGCCGTTGGGAGAGGGCATCGTGCTCGACCCGTTCGCCGGGTCAGGTTCAACCTTGGCTGCCGCCAATGCTGTTGGCTACCGAAGTATGGGGATCGAGAGCGATCCGGAATTCATCAGGATTGCCACGACCGCAGTCGCACGCCTTGGGTCACTCAAGCTGGTAGATCCAGCTTGACCGGAGCTTCCGGATGCCGGCGCGATCCAGCGTGGCAGTCCGGGTGCCCAGTTCACCTCGCGGATTCCTACGAAAATCAGCGATCGTTACAGCCGCCAGATAGACCTCCTGAAAACGCCTCGGATTGTGGTCTTGCGCCGGCTCCGTGTTGTGATCGGTCGAATCGACAAAGACACACATCCATTGGTCCCGCGCGCCATGGGTATCGACAGCGCCGCCTGATTTGCGTGTGCTCTTTATCTCGATGCCGTGTTCGCCGGCCGCGACTGAATTCCTGGGATATCGGCCTTGCACGGCCAGATCGGGATGACCATTGAAATGGCGATTCTCGACAAGCACCCGGGAGTGCTTTGCCAGGCTGGCCGTCAGCATATCAGAAATCATGCCCGACATCGCTGCCGGTCGCAGCATGTCGTCCAGCCGATGCAGGCCTTTGTGTAGCAGAAGAGTATTCACGTCGTAGCAGAAGTCGTAGACGTCCTGCATCGCGAGTTCGAAGTTCTTGAGCCGCAGCTCGAACGGCAGAATGGCCCTTGGGTTGAATGCCTGTTCGTTGACTGTCTCCCGCCTGAGCATTACCCATCCTCCCCAGGTACGATCATACCGGATGCGTGCAGATAATAGAGCTCTTCTTGCGAGTCGGCTGCGATCCCGGTCATACCCAAGTTAAGGTTCCATCATGCTGCGCCGCTTCGAAGCCCTGCTCGACCCGACCGCCCGGCCGCCTGAAGCGCCGCCCCCCGCAGCAACCCCCGGATCAGGTCCGCGAGCAGCGGCGGGGGCAAGCTCGGGGCTGTGGCCGTTCTACTGGCATTTCATCCGCCAGGTCCGCTGGGTCGTGGTCGCCCTGTTCATCTTCGGCGGGCTGATCGCAATGCTGGACGTGACAATCCCGGCCTTCATCGGCCGCGTCGTCGGCCTGGTGTCGACCCACGCGCCGGAGGACCTGCTGCGCGAGACCTGGCCGCAGCTCGCCGCCATGGCGGGCGTGCTGCTGCTGCTGCGCCCGCTGGTGTTCCTCGGCCACGTCGTGCTGATCAACCAGATCGTCAACCCCGGCCTGTCCAACATGATCCGGTGGCAGAACCACTGGCACGTGGTGCGGCAGAGCTGGACGTTCTTCCAGAACGACTTCGCCGGACGCATCGCCAACCGGGTGATGCAGACCGGCCCGTCACTCCGTGAAAGCCTGGTGATGGCGTTCGACGCCGCTTGGTACATCGTGGTCTACGGCACCAGCGCGCTGGCCCTGCTGGCTTCGGTCGACTGGCGCCTCACCCCGCCGATCCTGCTGTGGTTCGTCGGCTACGCGGCGATCCTTTGGTATTTCGTGCCCCGCCTGCGCGAGCGCTCGCGCGCCGTCTCCGAGATGCGCTCGATGCTGACCGGGCGCGTGGTCGACAGCTACACCAACATCCTCACGGTCAAGCTGTTCTCCCGCGCCCGCGACGAGGACGCATTCGTGCGCGAGTCGATCGACCTCCACACCGCCTCGTTCCGCGACCAGACGCGGATGATCACCGGCTACATCGTGCTTCTGGCGGTGATGAACGCGATGCTGATCGTCAGTACGGCGAGCCTGGCGATCTGGCAATGGAGCGTCGGGCGCATCTCGCTCGGCTCGGTGGCGATGGTGCTGCCGCTCGCCTGGCAGATCACCAACATGGCGGGCTGGGTGGCGCGCAGCGTCACGTCGATCTTCGAGAACATCGGCACGGTGCAGGACGGCATGCGTTCGATCGCCGTTGAGCGCCAGATGCCGGACCCGCCGGATGCGCGCGAGCTGCGCGTCACGCGCGGCGAGATCCGCTTCGAGAACCTGCATTTCGACTATGGCCGGGCGCGGCACCCGGGGGATCGCGGCGGGGTGCTGCGTGGCATCGACCTGCGTATCGCGCCCGGCGAGCGCGTCGGCCTGGTCGGGCCGTCGGGTGCCGGCAAGTCCACGCTGGTGAACCTGCTGCTGCATTTCTACGAGCCGGAGCGCGGCCGCATCCTGATCGACGGCCAGGACATCGCGACCGTCACGCAGGAAAGCCTGCGCACGCAGATCGCCATGGTGACGCAGGACACTTCGCTGCTGCACCGCTCGATCCGCGACAACATCCGCTACGGCCGGCCGCAGGCGACACAGGCGATGATCGAGGACGCCGCGCGGCGCGCCGAGGCGCACGAATTCATCCTCGGCCTGGAGGACTGGCACGGACGAGGCGGCTACGATGCGCATGTCGGCGAGCGCGGCGTGAAGTTGTCGGGCGGGCAGCGCCAGCGCGTGGCACTCGCGCGTGTCATCCTGAAGGACGCACCGATCCTGGTGCTGGACGAGGCAACGTCGGCGCTTGATTCGGAAGTCGAGGCGGCAATCCAGAGCCAGCTCGACGGTCTGATGGATGGCCGCACGGTGATCGCCATCGCGCATCGCCTGTCGACGATTGCGCGCATGGACCGGCTGGTGGTGCTGGACCACGGCCGCATCGCGGAATCCGGCACGCATGCCGAACTGCTGGCCGGCAATGGGACGTACGCGCGGCTGTGGCACCGGCAATCAGGTGGTTTCACGCCCGAACTGCTGGACGCGGCGGCGAAGTAGGGGTTGCGCGGCTCCAGCACCCCCTCCCCGACCCTCCCCCGCGTAGGCGCGGGAGAGGGAGTTTAGCGCCCCCTCTCCCGCGTAGCGGGGGAGGGGGCGTCGGTGCGGCGCCGCTCAGGCGGCCGTCTTCACCTCGATCTTCTTCTGCTGCTCCACCGCCTTCGCGGTCTTCGGCATGGTGATGGTCAGCACGCCCTTGGAGAAGTCGGCGGCGATCTTGTCGCGATCCACCCCTTCTGGCACGTAGAAGCTGCGCTGGAACGAGCCGTAGGAGCGCTCGGACAGGTAGAAATTCTTCTCCTTCTGCTCCTTCTCCTGCTGCTTCTCGCCCTTCAGCGTCAGCATGTCGCCGGAGACCACCACCTCGATCTCCTTCTCGCTCATGCCGGGCAGCTCCGCCGTCACCTTGTAGCCAGCATCATCCTCGCTGACGTCCACCGCCGGCGAGGGCACGTTGAACGAGCTTTCGTAGCGGAACGCCGGCTCGACATCGAACATCCGCCGCAGCGACGGCATGCCCCAGCCGCCCGCGAACCGCTCGAACAGCCGGTCCATCTCGGTCCGCAAGGAGCGCCACGCATCGGGTGCATTCGCGGGCACCGGTGCGGTCTTCTTCACTTCCACCTGTGTGTTCGCCATGATGATCTCCTTCGATCAGCCGGGATAATCGCCTTTTTGGCAATCCCAGGCTGCCCGCAAAGGCGATGCGGCTGCATTGATGCAGATCAAGTTGTTCAGGCTGGCGGCCGCCGCACAGGGCTCACCCACTCGCGCACATGCGGCCACAGCTCGCCATCCGGTGTCTTCACCAGATCCTTTTCCAGCGTGCCGACCAGCTTCGCCTCCGTCGGGGCGTCCAGCGTCTCGCGCAGCTCGTGCAACGCGCGCGGTGGCGCGACGAGCAGGAGTTCGTCGAATTCATCGCGTGCCGAAGCCGCGTTGAGCTGCTCAGCGACCAGGCGCGTGAACTTCTCCTTCTCCATCCTATGGAGATCGTGCCGCTGGCCCACTGCGTGATGTGCTGAAGCGGCGCTTTCAAACGAGCGACCGGGCTGGTCCGAACCGATGTCCCTCGAACGCAGATGGGCGGACGTCGAGTCGATCGAATTGACGGTGCGCAGCACATTGTTGGCTTCCTGCTGCACGAAGCGAGCATGCTCGCCGTCCGCGATGGCGATACAAAGGGTCAACGGTCTTGCCATGGTTATGCCTCCTTGCTCGCGGGCATGGTGCCCCGCCATCGGCAGGCGCGCTTTGATCTGGATCAGACGCGCCCGGTCAGGCTTCCAGCTCGATCCGCGCCCTGATCCGCAGCTCCATCGTGTCGGACATGAAGGCCGCGCCTTGTGCCACGCCGAAGGCCGAGGCCTTCAGGCAGCCGGTCGCCTGGAAGCATGCCACCTCGGTTCCCGTGATCGGGTCCGCCTTGCGATCGGTCAGCACACAATCGAAGGTCTGCAGCCGGGTCACGCCGCGAATCTCCAGCAGCCCGCGCACCTCGTAGCGATCGGGCCCCAGCGGCGCCACGGCGCTGCTGCGGAAGCGGATCGCAGGATGCGCCGCCAGGTCGAAGCGGGAAACAGCTTGCAGCATTTCCAGCGCCTCGGTCTGGGAAAGCGCGATCGATGTCGCATCCAGCGCCAGATCGATGCCGACGCCGACCGGATCGGCACGGCGGAGTGCCACGGTGCAGGTGTAACGCTCCAATTGGCCCTCGCAGGTGACCAGGCCGAAATGGTCGATCGCAAAGCCGATCGGGCCAAGGCGCTGATCGATGCGGTACAACACGCCTTCCTGCCGGGTGGCCGCCGCCGAGAGGCTTGCCAGAGGCAGGTCGACACGGACCCGGCAGGCTGGCTGGCCAGTCCCTTGCAACCCGGCGCCTGCCCGGCGGGCCAGATCGGGCTGAAGCTGCTGTCCCACGGCGGCCCTCAGGTCGATCCGCCGAACTGCCGGCGCACCTGCTCGGCGAGACGCCGCAGTTCCGCCGGGGGCAACCGGCCAACCACCGTGTAGCCGACACCCTTGTCGATCCAGGCGCAGCCATCGACATGGGCGAAGTCGACGTGCTGGATCGGCATGCTCCGGGCGGCGCTCAGCGGCAGGACGAACACGGTGAGCCGCACGCCCTGCTTGTCGTCGTACATGAACAGGCCGGCGGGTCCGTCCGGTGTGGCGGCAAGCCGCCCGCCCATATAGCTGTACCCGTCGGCGGCGAGGTCCGGCGGCGCCACCTTGTGGTTCAGCCGGTTGGACACCCAGCGGGCCAGGTCGTCACGCTGCTCGGCCCCGAGCTCGGTCGGTCGCCGACGGTCGGCGGTGTAGACCACGTGATTGGCGACAGCCTCCTGCGCCAGTAAGGTGATGCTCTCGGTCGGCGGCGGCGCCCCGCCGTGCAGGAACCACCCGCCGGCCCCGCCCAGGACGAAGGCAAGCAGGACGGCGGCCGCAGCCCGCCAGGGGGTCCGACGCTGGCCCAGTCGCCGCTGGATCAGCAGCTGCAGGTCGAGCTGAGGCGGAATCGGTTCAGCCGCCACCGGACCAAGAGCGGCACGCAGCGCCTCGCGCTGGGCCCGGTAGGCGGCCACCCGTCGCGCGACATCGGGGTGTTCCTGCAGGTAGCGCAAAACGTAAAACTGCCGCTCAGGTTCGATCTGGTTGTCGACATAGGCGTGCAGCTCTTCCTCGGCGATCGGCCGTCCGGGATCGCTCATTTGACTCTCCGCAGGGCCGGCCTGACTTCCCCCTCCTCGGTCATCTGACGCAACCGCTCACGGCCGCGCGCCAGGCGCGACATCACCGTGCCAACCGGGATACCCAGCACGCGCGCCGCCTCGGCATAGGAAAGGTCCTCGACCGAGACCAGCAGGATGACGGTGCGCTGCTCGACCGGCAGCCGGTTCAGGCCGCGCAGCAGGTCCCGCCAGTTCAGGCTGCTCTCCTGATCCGCGCGCACGCTCATGGCCGCTTCATGCGTCTCGTCCAGCGACTCGCTCGCCGGGCGCGCCTTGGCGCGGCGCAGTTGGCTGATGAACAGGTTGTGCATGATGGCGAACAGCCAGGCCCGCACATCGGCGTCCTCGCGTCTGGTGTGCAGCTTGTCGAGCGCTCGTACCAGGCAATCGTGCACAAGGTCGTCGGCATCCTCACGATTGCGCAACAGGGCGGTGGCGTAGCGGCGGAGCGCCGGTATGCAGGCTTCGATACGGGGCAGCACGCCGGACACGGTCACGCCACGACCGGCAGCATCGTCTGCCCGACCCGATCCGCTCCGCTCATCAGCCAGGGTATCGGCGCCAATTGCGTCTGCTCCGGGTCCGATCTTGCTTTGCTCCCCGGGTATAAGACGCAGCTTTCGCGGGATTATTCCAGGGCCGCCGCAGGATGGAAGACGCTACGTCGGTCCAGGTGCCCGAGGCCGAGCGGTCCCCGGTTCCGTGCGGTCCTTCCGGCTTTGATGCATCACGGAGGGGGCACGGCGAGGACCACGGAATGCACGAAGAAGAATTCTGTGCACCCAAGGTCAAGCGCCTACCGGATGCACACAACGCGATCGGGTAGCAAGTTCCCCCCTCCCCTTGCGGGAGGGGATTGGGGGGAGGGGTGAAGCCGCACGAAATCAACGCCTTCAATGTTGAGACGCCCCCTCCCCCAACCCCCTCCCGCAAGGGGAGGGGGAGGATCTTTTCCATCTTCCACGCCATGGTCCAAAGTGTGAATCTGGTAGGGCTTGGCCCCAGGGAGACGCCGCCATGAAGATCACCAGGGTTGAACCGTTGCTGCTCGATCGGTTCCTGTATGTCCGCATCAGCACCGACGCGGGCATCACCGGCATCGGCGAATCCGGCACCTGGGGTCAGCTCGAAGCCTCCGCCGCGTCGATCGCGAAATACGGCGAATACCTCGTCGGCAAGGACCCGTTCCCAATCGAGCACCATTGGAACGTGATGCTGCGCGCCAACCACTTCACCGGCGGCGCGATCACCGGCGCCGTCTCCGCGATCGACATCGCGCTGTGGGACATCAAGGGCAAGTTCTTCAACGTTCCGGTTTTCGAATTGCTCGGCGGCAGGATGCGGCACAAGGCGCGGCTGTATGGCCATGTGAAGGGGCGCACGATCGAGAAACTGCTGGAGGAGGCAGTGCGGCTGAAGCAGGCCGGATTCACCGCGCTCGGCCACCTCAATCCGCTGCTCGATGAGAGCGAAGACGAGCCGTATTACAAGCCGCACGCCGCCAAGATCGAGGAGGCGATCGAGAACGTCCGCCGGCTGCGCGAGGCGGTCGGGCCGAAGGTGGATCTCTGCATCGAAATCCATCGTCGCCTGACGCCGCCGGAGGCGATCGCGCTCGGCCGCGGCATCGAGAAATACACGCCGATGTTTTTCGAAGATCCGCTGCGTCCGAACAGCTTTGACGCCATGGCGGAGGTGGCCAGGCACATCCACATCCCGATCGCCACCGGCGAGCGCTTCACCAGCCTGTATCAGTTCCAGACCCTGCTGACGCGCAACGCGGTGCAGTATCTGCGTCCCGATGTGTGCCTGGTCGGCGGGATCACCGGGACGAAGAAGGTGGCCGCGATCGCCGAGGCGCACGATGCCTGGATCGTGCCGCACAACCCGCTGTCGCCGATCAGTACTGCCGCGTGTCTGCAGATCGCGGCCTGCATTCCGAACTTCGCGATCCAGGAGTATCCGTCGCGCACGCCCGACCTGGATGGCGGCAAGGAGCTGCTCGGCAACGATCTGGCGACGGGGTTGGCGGAGCAGGAAGGTGGGTTCATCGCGATTCCCGGCGGGCCGGGGATTGGGGTGGAACTGGTGGAGGACGTGGAGAAGCGGTTCCCGTATCGGCCGCGGCCGATCAAGATGCGGCCGCATGCCGATGGGTCGGTGGTGGATATGTAGAAGCTGCCGTGCGGTGTACCGGATGGATATTCCGGCAGCGTCGCGTGATCTTCCACTCCGTCAACGAAAACCGATGGTTCTGGATACGGTCGGCGTGGCCGTGGAAACCACGGTGGAAAGCCAGCTTTCAGCGGCGGGGAGCAGGGGGATTTCTGAACGAGTGGGCGGAAAGCCATCCCTGATCGTCTGTCGACGAAAAGCTGGGGCAAACGCTGATAGGGCAGTCGCCTCATTAGTACCCGTCGCCAGCCTCAAGGATAAGGTTCTGCTCGCGAGAGCTTTGCTTCCCTGATTTCCTCCTTCCAGAAAAAAATGATGAATGGCTCATTGTCGGAATACCCGGTAGGGTTTGTTGTTGACCTCCCAGCTGCGAAGACACCGATATAGTCCTGTGCAAGCTAGGGCTTGCCAATCAAACGCCAACCTCAATCCCGCCTCGATTTCGCTCGCCCAGGTGTGGACGTCACGCCGATCGCCTATCAGCTTGCGAAGCGCGATACCCAGCACCGCTGCAACGTCATGACCGCTAGCAACCTGATATGAATCGTGGAGCTTGGCTTCCTCATTTTTAATATACGCGTTTAAGTTAGCTGCGGTGCTACGTGCCGCCGAACGGGAAATGATGGCTGCAATCAGTGCGTCACGATTTATCTTCAAAGTCTCCCTATCCACTAACTCTTCGTGCTTTAATTCGCGAAAAGTGAGCCTGAGGTTCCGACGCTCAGAAGCAAGCCGGCAGTGGGCAAGTGGGAGACAGCAATCGATAATCTTGGACCTGATCCTAGATAAGTCGCCATCGAACTGATTCTCAATTCGATCCTTATTTCCGTACTCTGCGATATATCGATCGAACGACGGAGACAAGAATATCATCAGATCGAGGTCATGCACATCAGTGACGCATAGGTTGTCGAGAGAATACGTAGTTCCAGTTAAACGATCAAAATCAGCATCTACAACACCAACGACGCCCTGGAATCCTTCGTCCTCCAATAAATCAATCGCGTCGAGCACATTCGGTTTGCCAAAACCAATCTCGATCTCGCAGACTGAGCGATCAATGAACTGATCGAACACTTTCGCATCGGTCGAGCCCTCGAGAAGGAGGATTGTCCCCTTCTGGACCTGCCTTATCAGGCGAATCTGAGCCGCCACATAAGCACCATCTATTTGCGCTATCATTGATTTATTCGTCCACCGGTGCGAGTTCGACTGCAAGATCGAAGTGCCTCGCTACGATCGCAGGAGAATGAGTGGCGAGAAGAACATCGAATGCATTTAGGGCAATGATTCTGGAAAGGCTTTCGATGAATGTTTTTTGCCATGCAACATGCAGGGATAATTCCGGTTCGTCTATTAGTATAAGAGCGTTCTCAGTAACCTCGAACAACAGGTCAAAAATAAGAATAAGCTGATGCTGCTCTCCGGAAGATAGTTTGTCCAGGGGAACCTCAGAATTGTTTGCCGATATGATCTTAAATCCGTTCTCGCGGTCAATATGAAGAGTCTTATCTATAAATCTCGTGCCAATCAACTCTTTGAATAGATCGATTCGTGATCGAATATCATCAAATACATCAAGTTTGCTCACTGCATCTTTAACATATATTTCTAGAGCCATCGCAACTCCAGGTTCGATATTTCCAGCGCGCAAACTCACTGGTCGATAATCCGAATCAAGGATTCCCGAGGTCATCAGTGCTTCGCGCCGTTCGTCCAACTTTTTCAGTTCTTGACGCAGGTCATCTTCGGACAGCTTGGCGGAGCCTTGAGCCTCAAACACGCGCAACGGAAAGGTTCGGTCCAGCGATTGCGAGAGGTTTGCGTATCGTGCAAGCGTCTCTCCCAAAATTGCCTTCAGCTTCTCGGCCTTTTGCTGGACAGCCAGTCGCGAAACCCTGATTCTGGAGCGGCCTCGCCCGTAACCTACTCTGAAATCGCGGTCTGTATCGCTCTCTTCTGGAAGGACCAAAAGGCGTTGTGTTTCAATGAGATGGCAATCGATATCGTCGATCAGTCGAGTGAATTCTTCCGGCATACCTTGCTGGAGTAAGGCGGCCATTTTTGGAGGTATGTGATAGCGCTCTATAAGGTCTCCAGTTGTGACCTCCTCTCCGTCGCTGTCATCCACCCAAATATCATAACCGAGTTGGCGCCATGTTGGAGGAGCATGCCTACGAAGCTCTCGAGAGACTGCTCTGTCGAGTGGGGCCTGCGCCCATGAAATGGGCTCATGGCTAGGACCGGTCACCGTAAAGCGGACGGATCGGGCAGGCGCACCATCGGCTGCTGTCCCTCCGTCTTCCTCGATCGCCTCGATCTGAATCGCTTCGCCACCAGTAAATGTGAACGTGGCCTGCTGAAACGGTATATCGGGGAAATACGAAAATCGCTTCCGAAACAGAGCTTCGATGAATTTCAGGCATACAGTCTTGCCTCGTCCGTTTGGCCCGATGATAATTGTAATTCTGTCTTTGAGATTGAAATTGATCCGGTGTGAGTAGAGGCCGAAAAGCTTCTCGATTCGAAACTCCGTGAGACGTGCGGTCATTTCAATCTCCCTTCCGTTTTGTTAGCATGCTTCGGTCGCGCTGATAATAGCTTTTCGTCGACAGACGATGGCTTTCCGTCCACTCGTTCAGAAATCCCCCTGCTCCCCGCCGCTGAAAGCTGGCTTTCCACCGTGGTTTCCACGGCCACGCCGACCGTATCCAGAACCATCTGTTTTCGTTGGCAGAGTGGAAGCTCGTGCGATCTGACAGCCCGTCCGCACGAGAATGCCTCCGGATCGGGTCTGGGAGGTGCCTTCAGCCCATGAGTTCATGATTTGTTCATTGTCTCGGCGCATACTGCAGTACCGGCAACTACACCCGGGGAGATCCATCGCATGACCATCCCGCCCGACCTCGCCTTCCTCGCCCCGTTGATCGAGACGCTCGCCAGCACGTGGCCTGCCGGGTCGGCGGAAGATTGCCCGAAGGCCGCCCGCGCGGCCCTCGAGGCGCTGGAGCCGCGCGACCTCGTCGAGGCCATGCTCGCCGCCCGCATGATCGCCGCGCACCATGCCACCATGGACGGCTACCGCCGCGCCATGCAGCCCGGCGTCAGCGACGCCGAAGCGGTCCGCCTGCGCAACAACGCCATCGCCGCCGCACGCTCATTCGACGCGGCGCTGCGCACGCTGGAGAAGCGCCGAGCCGCAACCGACAAGCCATCGCAACCCCATAAGCAGGCCGCGCCACAGCCACGCCCATCGGAGCCTGCCCCCGGGCGCTTGACCCGGGGGCGGCATGCGGCTGCAGCCGAGGATCAATCGCCGGAGCAAGCCATGTACTCCGGGTTCACGCCGGAGGAGATCGCCGCGGCGGAGCATGAGCTGGCCACCGATCCGATCGAGCTGAAGCGGGCCGAGCTGGCGAAACGCATTCCCTTGCATCGCTGGGAGGACATGACGATGGAAGAGCGGGGCATCGCCTATGCGCCTTCCTCAAACAGACCGTGTGAAAACTCGCCCTTCGTTGAGCCTGTTAATATCGGCCGACAGCAAGGCACGGCGATTGCGAAGACGAGCCCAACAGTCGGATTTGCCGAAAAGATCCGCCCCAGGCCATGACGTTCAGTGATGTGGTCGA
>JBGPND010000051.1:0-27554 GCA_041487355.1 Acetobacteraceae bacterium
ACGAAGTTAGCCGGGGCTTCTTCTACGGGTACCGTCATCATCGTCCCCGTCGAAAGGGCTTTACAATCCGAAGACCTTCTTCACCCACGCGGCATTGCTGGATCAGGCTTTCGCCCATTGTCCAATATTCCCCACTGCTGCCTCCCGTAGGAGTCTGGGCCGTGTCTCAGTCCCAGTGTGGCTGATCATCCTCTCAGACCAGCTACCGATCGGAGCCTTGGTAGGCCGTTACCCCACCAACAAGCTAATCGGACGCAGGCTCCTCCCCAGGCGACCTTTCGGCCTTTGGACCTCAGTCGTCATGCGGTATTAGCCGCAGTTTCCCGCGGTTGTCCCCCACCCAAGGATAGATACCTACGCGTTACTCACCCGTCCGCCACTGACAGGGTTACCCCTGCCCGTGCGACTTGCATGTGTTAAGCATGCCGCCAGCGTTCACTCTGAGCCAGGATCAAACTCTCAGGTTCATCTCAGTCCCGGCATCGCTGCCGAGACATCAACGAACAGACCCGAACTCGTGGTCTGCCCCGGTCACAATGGCTGTCGCCATCATGCGCCGGAACAGCTTCAAAGCGTACTGTAACGCATAAAAAAGATACGCGTCCGAACGCCCCAAAGCCTAACCAACGAAATCCGAGTTGTACTCAAACCCAGACCGCCAGTCCGGCCACTCGATCAGCCCCGTGCTCACGCACGAAACCCGAGGGCGCCGCCAACGTATCCCTTCCTAGCCTATGCAACTGTCAAAGACCGAAGCGAAATCACCCATAGCCCCGTACCATACGGGCCTACCGGCTGACTTGCTCTGATGTGCGCCAAGCCGGCGCAGAACAAGAAACCTAGCCTAACCGCAGCGCCGAAGCAAGAGGCAAATCCACCCGTCCGGCGCGGCGGAACCGGCATGTAGGCGACCTGACCCTGCCGGTCAAGCGGCTTTCCGCACTCTCAGTGATTGAGGCCTTCCCACTGCCGGAACCAGGCAACGAACCGCGGAATCCCCTCGGCCAGCGATGTCCTCGGCGCGAAACCGGTCAGCGCCGCGATGGCGTCCACCGAGGCGAAGGTCTCCGCCACGTCGGCCGCCGGCCGCGGGGCATCGCGCAGGATCGCGCAACGCCCCAGCGCCTGCTCGAGCAGGGTGATCAGCGTGCTCACCTGCTCGCTGCGGTGGTTGCCGATGTTCAGCACCCGGGTCGGCAACGCCCCATCCGGAGGCCGATCCAGGCACCCGATCACCCCTGCCACGATGTCGTCGATGTAGGTAAAATCCCGCCGCAGCGTGCCGCCGTCATAGACCGTGATCGGCTCACCCGCGACGATCGCCTTGGCGAAGCTGTAATACGCCATATCCGGCCGCCCCCAGGGGCCGTAGACGGTGAAGAACCGCAGCCCTGTCTGCGGTAAGCCGTGCAGATGGGCATAGGCATGGCTCATCAACTCGTCGGCCCGCTTGGTCGCCGCATAGACCGAGACCGGCGTATCAACCCGGTCCGTCTCGCTGAACGGCAGGCTCCGGTTGGCGCCGTAGACTGAGGAGGAACTCGCATAGACCAGGTGCCGCAGCCCCGGCAGCAGGCGGGCAGCCTCCAACACCACCAGGTGGCCCATCACATTCGACTGGACATAGGCATAGGGGTCGACCAGCGAGTGCCGCACACCCGCCTGCGCGGCCAGGTGAACAATGACGTCTATGTCCTTGTTACGGCCCACAAGATCATGGATCGCTTCCCGATCCGCTACGTCCGCGCGGCAGAATTCGAACCCGGCCTTGCCGTCCAACCGTTCGAGCCGGGCCTGCTTCAGCCGCACGTCGTAGTAGGGATTCAGGTTGTCCACGCCGAGCACTTGCTCGCCGCGTGCCAGCAGCGCCTCGGCGACGTGATAGCCGATGAACCCCGCCGCACCGGTCAGCAGGATCGTCACAGCGGACGCGCCACCAGGCGATCCTCGAGCAGTTCAAGTATCGCATGGCCGAGCGCAATGTGGCATTCCTGGATGCGCGCCGTCTCCTTGTCGGGCACCAGAAGTACATGGTCGCACAGGCTGAGCGCCGGCTCGCCCGCCCCACCGAGCAGGCCCACCGTCACGATGCCCATCTCGCGCGCCGCTCGCAGCGCCCGCACCACGTTGGCCGAGCGGCCGGAGGTGGTTATGCCGAACAGCACATCGCCGGCGCGCCCGAGCCCGCGCAGCGGCCGCTCGAACACGTGCTCGTAGCCGTAGTCATTGCCGCCCGCGGTCAGCGCCGCCGCGTCGAGCGTCAGCGCCAGCGCCGGCCACGACGCCCGCTCCACTGAGCCGCGCAGGCGGATCAGCAGTTCGGTCGCCAGATGCTGGCTGTCCGCCGCCGAGCCGCCATTGCCGCAGAACATCAGCTTGCCGCCGCCCCGCAGGCTGGCCTCGCAGGCACCCACCACCGCAACAACGGAACCGGCCAAGTCGACCGCGATCTGCCGCTTCAGCTCGGCGGAACGCTGCATCATCGCGGCAAAGCGGCTGGCTTCATCCATCGGCGACCGGTGGCCTCTGATCAGTGTTCAAGATGCGCCGCTTCTACAACGGATGCTGATCACTGGCCACTGACAAGAGCCGTCATGGCCGGACGTGTTCCGGCCATCCGTCGCGGCACAGATGCTGGTACGGATGGCCGGGACACGCCCGGTCATGACGGTGACGGGAGTTAAACTTTCCGGAACTTGTGCAGCGACCGCAGGTTCTCGGGCCGCGGCTGATCCTTGAAGGTCTGCGGCCAGTTTGTCCACGACACTTCGCCGACATAGAGATCGCCGCGCGAGTCCACGGTCAGTCCATGCGGTGCCAGAAACTCGGTCGGGCCCATCCCCGGTCCCAGTCCGCCCAGGCGCGCAATCCGCTTGCCGGTATTGTCGACGATGGTCACCCGCGGTCCGAGATTCGGCACGTTGCGGCTGACCGGCTGCACCGCGCCCAATTCGCCGATGTAGCAGATCGGACACTTGCCGGGCGGCATGAACAGACCACACGGCCGGTGCAGATTGTTCCACTGCGTCTCGTAGCGCCCGTTGCCGTCGAACACCTGCACGCGATGGTTCTCGCGGTCGGCCACATAGACCCAGCCATCCGCGTCGCAGGTGATGTTGTGCGCGATGTTGAACTCGCCCGGATCGGTGCCAGGCGCGCCCCACGACAGCAGCAGCTTGCCCTTGGGCGAGAACTTGTGCACGCGCGAATTGCCATAGCCATCGGAGACATAGATGTCGCCCTGCGGCGACATCGCGGTATGCGTGCAGCGATGGAACGGTTCGCCGCTCATATAGGGCGCCGGCTTGCCGGGAATGCCGAGCGTCAGCAGCACCTTGCCGTCCAGCGTGCACTGGCGGACGGTGTGATCGCCGTCGTCGGTCAGCCAGATCGTGTCATCGGGGGCCATGAACACGCCGTGCGCGCGCGGGAAAACCCCCTCGCCCCAGGAGCGCAGGAAATTGCCGTCGCGGCCGAACACGATCATCGGATGCTCGCCGCGATTGAACACGTAGACATTGTCGTTCTTGTCCACGCCGACCGAGCCGATTTCCTTGAACGACCAGCCGGGCGGCAGCTTCGCCCAGTTCTCGACCGGCTCGTAGGTGTAGTCGCCGCTGCCCACCGTCACCATCTGTCGTCTCCCCCTTTGCCGCGTATTGCCAGACGCAGCTTGTCACGAAGCCAAGCCGCTCGCCAGTCTGGCAGCGCCGCTCATTCCGCCGCACGCCGCTCCTCCGCGTCGCGGAAGCGCGTGCGCAGCGCATCCCATTCCACCGCGCCGACCCGGTTGAATGCCTCGCGCACGGTCATGTCGCTGCGCGGCACCGGATGGATGTGGCGTGCCTGCAATTCCGCCAGCACCTCGTCGCAGGCGCCGATCACCGCCTTCAGCAGCAGCCCCGGCACGATCGCCAGCCGGTACCCCATCTCCTGCGCGCGAAGCAGATCGATCTCCGGCGTCTTGCCGCCGCGCACCACGTTCAGCAGACAAGGGCCCGCGACAAGCTTCGGCACCGCGGCAAGCTCATCCATCGTCTGCGGCGCCTCGACGAATGCCATGTCGGCGCCGGCGGCCAGCGCCGCGTTCGCACGCGCCACCGCCTCGTCCAGTCCCGCCACCGCGCGCGCATCGGTCCGCGCGATGATCATGAAGTCGCTGTCGCGCTTGGCGGCGACCGCGGCGCGGATCTTCGCCACATAGTCCACGCGCGGCACGATCTCCTTGTCGTCGAGATGGCCGCATTTCTTCGGGGACACCTGGTCCTCGATATGGATCGCGGCCACGCCGCGCCGCTCGTATTCCTGCACGGTGCGGAACACGTTCAGCTCGTTGCCATAGCCGGTGTCCGCATCCGCGATCACCGGCACATCCACGGAGCGCACGATGCGCGCGGCGTTCTCCACCATCTCGCTCATCGTCAGCAGGCCGAAATCGGGATAGCCGTGCGAGACCGAGGTGCCCGCACCGGTCATGTACACCGCGGCGAAACCCGCCTGTGCCACCAGCTTCGCTGTCAGCCCGTCATAGGCGCCGGGCGCGATCACCATCGCCTCGCCCCGTAGCAGCGCGCGTAACCCAGTAGCACCGGTCATGGCGATCCTCCCTTCTGTGTCATGACGCGATGCTAGAATATCCGCGCGATCACTGGAACTGGCGCCCCACATCGCCCCTTGGCATCCGCGCCGCGCGGGTATTGAATTGCGCCAAAGACCGAGGAGCGCCACGATGTCCGATTTCCCAAAATTCGTGCAAATCAACGAGGAAGGCCCACGCGAGGGCTTCCAGTTCGAGAAGGGCCCGATCTCCACGGAGCGCAAGATCGAGCTGATCGACGCCCTGTCGGAGACCGGCCTCAACCACATCCAGGTCGCCTCCTTCGTCAACCCCAACCGCGTGCCGGGATGGGCGGATGCGGACGAGGTGGTGCAACGCTACAAGCGCAAGCCCGGCATCCACTACACTGCGCTCTGGCTGAACCTGAAGGGACTGCAGCGCGCGATGGCCACCGAGCGACTGGACATCGAGGGCTCGTTCTCGCTGACCGCGTCGGAAAAATTCCTGGCGCGCAACCAGCAGCGCTCGATGGAAGACAACATCCAGCAGGCGCACGAGACCATCCGGCTCTACAAGCAGCACAACATCAAGCTGAAGCGCGCCAGCATCATGGCGGCGTTCGGCTGCAACTTCGAAGGCGAGATCCCGCACCAGCGCGTGCTCGACCTGATGCAGCAACTGCTCGATATCGCCGCCGAGCATGGCGTGCAGCCGGAAGTCTTCTCCCTCGCCGACACCATGGCCTGGGCGACGCCGAAGTCGATCCGGGAGCTGGTCGGCAAGGTGCGTGAACGCTTCCCCGATCTCACCCTGGCGCTGCACCTGCACGACACCCGCGGCATGGGCATCGCCAACGCTTATGCCGGCCTGGAGATGGGCATCTCGATTTTCGACTCCACTGTCGCCGGCCTCGGCGGCTGCCCGTTCGCCGCGCACAAGGGTGCCGCGGGCAATGTCTGCACCGAGGACCTCGTGTTCATGCTGGACGAGATGGGCATCGAGAACGGCATCGACCTCGACAAGCTGATCGAAGTCGCCCAGCTCGCCGAGGACATCGTCGGCCATCCGCTGCCCGGCTCGGTGAAGATGGGCGGCAGCCTGAAGGCACTGCGCGAGAAAATTCATGGCCGGGCTTGACCCGGCCATCTGCACTGAACAAACGGAGGGACGTCATGTCACTGACAAAGACACTCGGCCAGTTCGTCGCCGACCTGTCGCCGAACCGGCTGCCCGAGGAAGCGGTGCGCATCGCGCGCCTGGGGTTCATCGACTGCATCGGCACGATGATCGCCGGCCGTCGCGAGGATTGCGTGCGCATCATGAAGCAGGTGCTTGCACCCGCCGACGGACCCGCGACCCTCACCTTCGGCAAGGAGAAGAGCACCGCGCCCGAAGCTGCCTGGATCAACGGCACCGCGGCGCATGCGCTCGACTACGACGATGTGGGATTGCGCGGCCACCCCAGCACGGTGCTGGTGCCGGCGATCCTCGCCGAAGCCGAGGCGCTGGGCTCCACCGGTGCCGACATGATCGTCGCCTACGTCGCGGGCTACGAGACGTGGGCCGAATTGTTCCGCCGCGACACTGGCCTGCTGCACAAGAAAGGCTGGCATCCCACCGGGCTCTACGGCGCGGTCGGCGCGGCTGCTGCCTGTGCCAGCCTGCGTCGGCTGGATGCCGACAAGGCTGCGCAGGCGATCGCGCTCGGCGCCTCGCAGAGCTCCGGCCTGATGGCGAATTTCGGCACCATGACCAAGCCGTTTCACGCCGGCAAGGCGGCGCATGCCGGCATCATGGCAGCACGTCTGGCCGAGGCCGGCTTCACCGCCAGCACCGATGCGCTGGAGCATCCGCAGGGCTTCCTGCACGCGATCTCGCCCACCGGCACCGAGGATCGCACCAGCGAAGCGAAGCCCGGTGAGACCTGGGCGATCCTCACCCAGGGGCTGGGGATCAAGAAATACCCCACCTGCTACTGCACCCATCGCGCGATCGACTGCATGCTGGACCTGGTGAACGCCACGCCGGTCAAGGCGGATGAGGTGAAGAAGATCACCGTCAACATCAGCGACTATTTCGCGACCGTGCTGCGCAACCACCAGCCGGAGACCGGTTTGGCGGCTAAGTTCAGCATGGAATTCGCCATGGCGAGCGGCATTATTGCGAAACGCGTCGGCCTGCGCGAACTGACCGATGAGTTCGTGCAGCGGCCCGACATACAGGCACTGATGCGCAAGGTCGAAATCGTCACCACCACCGAATACGATTCCGAAATGCCCGGCGCGGCGCCGCAGGATTCGGTGAAGGTGGAGCTCACTAACGGCAGCACCATCGCCGGCGAACCGGTGAAGCGTGCCACCGGCCACGCGTCCCGCCCACTGACCGAGGCACAAATCTACGAGAAGTTCGCCGACTGCCTGGATGCCGGCGCCTCCGACATCCCGGCCGACGTGCTGTTCAAGCGCCTGTCGGCGATCCAGTCGCTCTCCGCGCGGCAGATCACCGCGCTGCAATAGGGGCCAGACTCGCCTCGCACGACCGGCCGGCGGCGGTTGGACCCGCCGCTCGGTTCGGCTACTATGTATGATAACGAAAACCTTTAGGGAGGCCGTCAGATGACCGCAGAGCACGTGCGCACGCCGCGTTCCATCATCCGCCGCCGCAACGTCCTGCAGGGCGCCGGCGGTCTCGCTGGCATCCTGGCACTCGGCAAGGCGCCTGCCGTCGCGCAGACCAAGCCTACCAAGCTGGTTATCGCCCACATCACCCCGGTGCCGGAATCCGGCGCGGTCGCGCTCGACTGGTTCGCCAAGGCGATGACCGAACGCTCCAAAGGCGAGTTGCAGGTCGAATTCCACGGCGGCACGCTGCTGACCAAGGAAATCGACGTGATGAACGGGGTGAAGACCGGCAGCGTCGCCATCGGTACCCCCTCCGGCGCCGCCGCGACGATCTTTCCGGAGATGGGCGTGTTCCTGGTCGGCTACCTGATCAGTTCCTACGACCAGGCCTATCGCATTCTGAATGGCAGGGTCGGCGATCAGCTCGACAAGACGTTCCAGGAGAAATACGGCGTCAAGGTGCTGTACTACTTCGACTACGGCTTCCGCCACATCTGGAACGCGCGCCGCCCGATCAACGAGCCGCGCGATCTCCGCGGACTGAAGATCCGCACCCAGCCGTCGAAGGTGTTCACCGACACGGTGAACGGCATCGGTGCCGTGGCCGTGCCGCTCGGCTGGAACGAAGTGATCACCGCCGCGCAGCAGGGCGTGATCGATGGCGCCGACCTTCCTGTCGTCAACATGGTGCCGCTGAAGGCGTACGAGGTGTCGAAATACTACTCGATGACCGGCCACAACTATGGCTCGACTCTGGTCGCGATGAACCTCGGCATGTGGAACGCATTGCGGCCCGAACAGCAGAAGTTGATGCTCGATGGGGCGCATGAAGCCCAGGCCATCATGCGCAAGAACACCGAGAGCATCGATTCACTGGCCGAGGCGAAGAAGCTGCTCGAGCCCCTGGGCATGACCGTGAACCTGCCGGACCACGCGCCATTCAAGAAGCTGGCGCAGGAGAAGGTCTGGCCGCAATACCAGAAGCAGTACGGCGAGCTGTGGGATCTGATCAGCGCCAACACGGTTTGACAGCGTGAATTCATATGGCGGGGCGAGGACGGTGCAGGCCGTCCTCGCGATCCCGAAAATCGTCACCGGCGGCCTCGTCCTGCTGGCCATCGGCGTGATGCTCTACGGCGTGTTCATGCGCTACGTCATGCTGCCGATCACCGACTGGCTCGACGTCGATCCGATCAACTTCTTCTGGGTCGAGGAGGTCGGCGAGACCACGCTCATCTGGCTCACCTTGATCGGCGCGGCGGTGGGTGTTGGCGAGCGCAGCCACTTCACCTTGACCATCCTCACCCACCATTTGCCGATACGGGCGCAGCGCATCATCCATGTCGGCAACAACCTGCTGATCGCTGCCTTCGGCGGACTGGTGGCCTGGCTTGGCCTGAAGCTCGCGATCCTCAATGCGATGCTCACCTCGCCAGCGCTCGAGTTCAGCCTCGCCTGGCTCTACGCCTCCTCGGTGGTGGGCGGCATCCTGATGGCGCTCTACGCACTGGACGCCGCGCGCCGCCCAGCCGGGCCCGACCACGAAATCACCGACGTACGGGAGTAGCACGTGATCCTCGCCGCAACCGTGCTGGTTTTCGTGGCATTGCTCGTGCTGTCGCTGCCGATCGTGTTCTGCCTGGGCGCCGCGGGTGTAACCGGATTGTGGCTCGGTGGCTTCCCGATGCAGCAGCTCGGCTCATCGCTGGTCGCCGCATCGCAGAGCTGGGTGCTGCTCGCAATCCCGTCGTTCGTGTTCGCCGGCAGCCTGATGGAGCGCGCCGGCATGTCGCACTCGCTGGTGGAGCTGGCCCGCGCACTGGTGGGCTGGCTGCGCGGCGGGCTCGGCATGTCGGTGATCGTGGTGTCGTATTTCTTCTCCGACATCTGCGGCTCCAAGATGGCGGAGGTCTCCGCGCTCAGCTCGGCGCTGATGCCGCCGCTGGCGCGCGCCGGCTACCGCCCCGAAGATGCGGCATCGCTAATTGCATCCGGTACCGCGATGGGCATGCTGGTGCCGCCGGCGATCTTCATGATCGTGATCAGCGCCGTCACGAACCAGTCGGCGGTCGCGCTGTTCCTCGCCGGCTTCATTCCGGCGGCGATCATCGGGCTTTGCCTGTGTATCCTGGTGCTGATCCAGGCCCACGTACTGGGTTGGCCGAAGGACACGGCGCTGAGCTGGCACCGGCTGCTGCGTGCGTCACGCGAGGCGGCGGTGCCGATGGTGATCCCGGTGGTCATCCTCGGCGGCTTCTACCTGGGCGCGTTCACCGCCACCGAGGCCGGCGCCATCGTCGCGCTCTATTCGCTGCTCGCGGCGGTGTTCTACTACCGGAATGTCACCTGGATGCAGGTGCTGCACATCGCCTACGAAAGCGGCGTGCTGACCGGCGTGGTGATCTTCCTGCTCGCGGTGGCCACGATCTTTCAGTACCTGATGGGTCTTTCCGGCGTGCCGGAACTGCTGGGTCGCCTGTTGCAGCCCCTGGAAGCCACACAGTGGCTGTTCCTGACCGGTGTGGCGATCATGACCATGCTGTTCGGCATGCTGCTGGAGGGACTGCCCGCGGCGGTCGTGCTGATCCCGGTGGTGTTCCCGATCGCCACGAAGATCGGCATACACCCGGTGCATTTCGACATCGTGCAGACCGCGGCAGTCGGCATCGGACTGTTCATGCCGCCGATGGGTGTCGGGCTGTTGATGGCACTGCGCTTCGCCAACGTCTCGGTGTTCGACCACGCGCGCCACTATTGGCCCTATCTGGTTGCACTGCTGATCGGACTGATGCTGATCATCTGCATCCCGGAGCTGTCGCTGTTCCTGCCGCGCAGTGCGGGGTTCATCAAACAGTCTGGCTAATGCCACAGCGGATCGATCGGCGCCTTCCCCGCCAGCACCGCTGCGATGTTGTCCATCGCGCGGAACCCCATCGCATTGCGCGTCTCCACCGAGCCGCTGCCGATATGCGGCGACAGGATCACATTTTCGAGCTTGGCAAAGCGCATATCGTAGTCGGGCTCGGAGCGGAACACATCCAACCCAGCGGCGAACAACTGCCCCGACGTGAGCGCATCATACAGCGCATCCTCATCCACCAACCCGCCGCGCGAGACATTCACTAGCACCGCGCCGCGCGGCAGCTTCGCCAGCGCCTCCGCATTGACGATCTTGTCTGTCGCCGGTACCGCCGGTGCATGCAGCGACAGGAAGTCGCAATGCGGCAGCATCTCATGGAACGAGGCGAAATACCGTGCTCCCTGCTCCAGCTTCGGCGGAAGCCGGTTGCGCGAATGGTACAGCACCGTCATGTCGAAGCCGCGTGCCCGCTGCGCCATTGCGCGGCCGATGCGCCCCATCCCAAGGATGCCGAGCGCCTTCCCGGTCACGCGCACGCCAAGCAGGTCGCCCTGACCGATGCGATAGCGCCATCCCGCGCGCATGATCTTGTCATACTCGTAAGCCCGCCGCGCCGCCGCCAACAGCATCATGAAGGCGAAGTCGGCGGTGCACTCGGTCAGCACCCCCGGCGTGTTGGTCACGAACAAGCCCCGCGCCTTCGCCGCCGCCACGTCGATATGGTCATAGCCGACGCTGCTGGTAGCACCGATGCGGACGCTCGCCGGGAGACGTGCGATCGCGTCCGCGGTCAGCGGCAGCGTATTGGTGAACATGATCGCATCGGCTTGGTGTTGCACCGCCGCCTCGATCACCTGCGCCGCCGTCATGTCGTCCTTGCCTGCCACCACCACGGCATCGAACTCATTCCGCGCCCGCGCCACCACGTCGCGCGGCATCAAGGCGGCAAGCACCAGGCGTGGCTTCATCGGCTTGTCTCCCGGTCATGCGTGCTCTTGTTCATCGCTATCAGCCCTGCCACGGATCGACCACCGCAACCGACAGATCAGCGAAGTGCCTGGTATTGTGCGTCGCCAGCGTGGCATGACTGGCGATGACGATGCCGGCAATCATCGTGTCGCGCATGTCGCCGGGCCGCCCGGCGCGTTGCCGCTCCGCCATCAGGACGCCAGCGGCGTTCGCCGCGGCAGTGTCGAACGGGACGATACGGCGCTGAATATCGTCCTCGATGACTCGCTCGAACTCGGTTTCCAGCGATGAGCGGCGGCGGCTCCTCGGCAACATCTCGATGCGGTTGCGTATCTCGAAAATGGTGACGGACGTGGTCCACACCGAGAGTTCCGCCTGGCGATCCAGCCACAGCTTCACCATGGGATGCGGACGCTGCTGCATCAGCGCCGAGATCACGTTGGTATCCAGGATTATCATTCAATCGAAGGTGACCGGCTTGATCTTGTAGCCACGCAACTCGGGAATCTCTTCGCCCTTGCGCAGGCCGATTCCGGCAAAACGGGCGGCGATGCGCGTCCCCAGGCCCGCCTTCGGACGCGCTTCCTCCTTCACCGCATCGCGTAGGATGGCCCGCACCTCTTCCTCCATGCTCCGGCCATGCGCGGCGGCACGCCGGCGGAGCTTCGCCTTCACCTCATCCTCCAGATTGCGCACGACGAGCTGGGCCATCCGCCTCTCCTTTGATATCATGATAGCAATCCCGGGCCGACCGTGCAAACCCGACGCTTGCCACGTCCCGGCCGAACGGCTTGACTGCCCCTCCCGACCAACAAAGCCGAGGACTTGATGCCTTCTGCTCGACTCGCCGTCGATATCGGCGGCACCTTCACCGATCTGGCGCTCGAGCACGACGGCAGGCGCACCACCATCAAGATCCTCACCACGCCGGCCGCGCCCGAGCAGGGGGTGATGGTGGGCGTGCGCGAAATCCTCCAATCATCCGGCGTGACGGCGGACAAGGTCGGCATCGTTATCCACGGCACCACGCTCGCCACCAACGCGGTAATCGAACGCAAGGGCGCGCGAGCCGCGTTGCTCACCACGCAGGGCTTCCGCGACGTGATCGCGATGGGCAACGAAAGCCGTTACGATCAGTACGACCTCAACATCGTCCTGCCCGAGCCGCTGGTGCCACGCCATCTGCGCCTGCCGGTTCCCGAACGGCTGGACAACGAAGGCAACGTGCTGGTGCCGCTCGATGTCGCGGCAGTGCGCGCCTTGATGCCCGTGCTGCGGCGCGAACGCGTGGAGACTATCGCCGTCGGCCTGCTGCACGCCTTCGTCAATCCGGCGCATGAACGGCGCGTGCGCGACGTGCTGGCCGAGGAACTGCCGGATATTCCGATTTCGCTCTCCAGCGAGGTGTCGCCGGAGATGCGCGAGTGGGAGCGCTTCTCCACCACCGTCGCCAATGCCTACGTGCAACCGCTGATGACACGCTATCTGCGCGGTTTGGCCGACGGGCTGCGCGAGATCGGCATCTCCGGCCCGGTGTTCCTCATGCTCTCCGGCGGCGGCCTGACAACGATCGAGACCGCCTGCCGCTTCCCGATCCGTCTGGTGGAAAGCGGCCCCGCCGGCGGCGCGATCTTCTCCGCCACCATCGCGCGGCAATGCGGCATCGCGAACGTGCTGTCGTTCGACATGGGCGGTACCACCGCGAAGATCTGCCTGATCGACGACGGCAAGCCGCAAACGGCGCGCGCCTTCGAGATCGCACGCGTGGGGCGGTTCCGCAAAGGTTCCGGTCTGCCGCTCAGGATTCCGGTGATCGAGATGGTGGAGATCGGCGCCGGCGGCGGCTCGATCGCGCATGTCGACACGATGGGCCGCATTGCCGTGGGACCGGAAAGCGCCGGCGCCGATCCCGGCCCGGCCTGCTACGGACGCGGCGGCACCGAGCCCGCGGTGACCGATGCCAATCTCGCACTCGGCCGCTACGATCCGGCGCGTTTCGCCGGCGGCACAATGCGGCTGGATGCTACGGCGGCACATGATGCGCTGCTGGCACGCGTCGGCGGCACGCTGGGCCTGACCGCCGAGATGGCCGCGCTCGGCGTGGTCGAAATGGTCGACGAGAACATGGCCAACGCCGCGCGCGTGCATGCGATCGAATCCGGCAAGACCTATGAGGGCCGCACGCTGATTGCCTTCGGCGGCGGCGGGCCGGTGCATGCCTGCCGTGTGGCGGAGAAGGTCGGCATCCAGCGCGTGCTGGTGCCGTCAGGCGCCGGGGTCGGCAGCGCGATCGGCTTCCTGCGCGCACCCGTCGGCTACGAGGTTGTTCGCAGTTTGTATCAGCGGTTTTCCTCGTTCGACGTGGCGGCGGTGAACACGCTGCTGGCCGACATGGAAGCCGAGGCGACGGCAGTGGTGGCGCAGGGCAGCTTCGGCGCGCCAATCACGCAGAGCCGCGTCGCCTATATGCGCTATGTCGGCCAGGGCCATGAGATTCCCGTTCCATTGCCGGCGCGCCCGCTCGGCGAGGAAGATGTGCCGGAGATCCGCGCCGCCTACGATACCGAATACACCAGGTTCTACGATCGCCCGGTGCCCGGCTCCGACGTGGAGATCATGAGCTATGCCGTCGTCGTGGCGACGGTGCCGGAGGACGAACCGGGCGCCCCGGTTCCAGGAGACGACGCCGTCTTTGTGCCGGACGCCACGCCGGCGCGAACACAGCTTGTACGCGATACGACCACAGGCGAAGTCTCGCCATGGTCCGTGTATGATCGGACGGCGCTTGCACCGGGGGTGCACATCACCGGCCCGGCGATCATCGCCGAAGACGAAACCTCGACGCTCGTCAGCCAAGGCTGGAGCGCGACGGTCAATGGCCTCGGCTACATCGAACTGACGCAGGAGACCACCTGATGTCGAAAGAGACCGGCGCACTGGCGCAGATCCATCGCCAGATCATGTGGAACCGCCTGATCGCCGTAGTCGAGGAGCAGGCACAGACCATGATCCGCACCGCCTTCTCCACCACGGTGCGCGAAGCCGGCGATCTTTCCGCCGGCATCTTCGACCTCGCCGGGCGCATGATGGCGCAGGCGGTCACCGGCACACCGGGCCACGTCAACTCGATGGCGGAAAGCGTCGGCCACTTCCTGCGCAAGTTCCCCGCCGACACCATGCAGCCAGGTGATCACTACATCACCAACGACCCATGGCTCGGCACCGGCCACCTGCACGATCTCACCGTCGTCACTCCCGCCTTTCACAACACACGCATCGTCGGACTGTTCGCCAACACGGCGCATGTGATCGATGTCGGCGGCCTCGGCATGGGGCCGGAAGGCCGCTCGGTGTTCGAAGAGGGCATGTACATCCCGATCGTCAAATGCTTCGACCAGGGCCAGCCGAACGAAACCTTCTTCGACTTCATCCGCGCCGGCTCGCGACTTCCCGTCGAGCTGGAAGGCGACATCTACTCACTGTGCGCCTGCAACGACGCCGGCGCACATCGGCTGGTCGAGATGATGGACGAGTTCGAGATGGACAGCCTCGACCCGCTCGCCAACTTCATCTTCGAAAGCTCGCACCGCGCCACGCTCGCCGAGATCGCCCGTATCCCCAAGGGCACCTACCGCGCCGAGATCAACTCCGACGGCTACGAGGAACCGGTCACGCTGAAGGCCGAAATGACCATCCTGGATGACGGCATCGAGGTCGATTACGCCGGCACCTCGGGCTTGTCGTCGCGCGGCATCAACGTGCCGCCGGCCTATTGCCGCGCATACTCGTGCTTCGGCATCAAATGCGTCGTCGCGCCCGAGATCCCCAACAACTGGGCGAGCCTCGCGCCGTTCCGCATGAAGATCCCCGAAGGCTGCATCCTCAATGCGCCGCATCCCTATCCGGTGTCGGTGCGCCACGTGATCGGCCACCTGCTGCCCGACCTGATGATGGGCTGCCTGCACCAGGCGGTGCCGGAGCGCGTCACCGCGGAAGGCGCATCGGCATTGTGGAACCCACCGTTGCGCGGCGGTTCGTCCGTATCCGGCCAGGCGCGCGGCAATCGTCCGGTGGTGCCGGATTTCGAGATCATCACCTTCAACTCCGGCGGCACCGGCGCGCGGCCGACCAGCGATGGGCTGAACGCCACCGCCTTCCCCTCCGGCGTGCGCACCATGCCGGTGGAGGCAACGGAGAATGTCGCGCCCATCATCTTCTGGACGAAAGAACTGCGCCCGGATTCCGGCGGCGCCGGCCGCACCCGTGGCGGCACCGGCCAGATCATGGAAGTCGGCGCGAAGGGCGATCTGGAATTCGCGGTGAACGCCACGTTCGACCGCATCGCCAACGCGCCGAAGGGCCGCGAGGGCGGGCTGAACGGAGCGCCCGGCGTGGTCGCGCTGAAGTCCGGCAAGACACTGCGCACCAAGGGCTTCCAGGTGATCCCGGACGGCGACCGGTTGATTTTGAAACTGCCAGGCGGCGCCGGCATGGGCGATCCCATGATGCGCGATCCCGCCCTGGTCGCGCGCGACGTGCGCGACGGCCTGGTGTCGGCGGAAAACGCCCGCACGCTCTACAAGGTCGCGATCGGCGCCGATGGGGCCGTGGACGAGCAATCCACGGAGACGCTGCGAAGCTGACGGAGCCACAGGAGCCGCGCGACTCGATTGCCTGACGGAGCGAACCGGCTCTAAGGTCGGAGAGCGAATAACCAGAAAGAGCCCATGCGCGCCGGCGATCGGCCGCCATCGGCCATACAGGGAGAGCCAAGTGGACGAAGCCCTCGAAAAGTCGGCAATGCGCAAGATCTATATCCGCCTGTTGCCATTCGCGATCTTCAGCTATTTCCTTGCCTACATCGACCGGATCAACGTGAGTTTCGCCGGACTGACGATGCGCGGCGATCTCGACATGTCCGCCGCGGCATTCGGTTTCGCTGCCGGCACATTCTACTGGGGCTATTTCATATTCGAGGTGCCCAGCAACATCATCATGGAAAAGGTCGGCGCGCGGCTATGGATCGCCCGCATCATGATAAGCTGGGGGATCTTCGCCGGACTGACTGCTCTGGTCATCGGATCGAACACCTTTTCTGTCGTGCGCTTCTTCCTTGGTGTTGCCGAGGCCGGGTTCTTCCCGGGCATCGTGCTCTACTTCACCTACTGGTTCCCGGCCCGCCACCATGCCCGCATCGTTTCGGGCTTCCTGATCGGGCTGCCGATCGCAGTGGCCGCCGGTGCGCCGGTCTCCACGGGACTCCTGGGTCTGGACGGCTTGCTCGGCCTGCGGGGCTGGCAGATCATGTACCTCGCCGAGGCGATCCCGACCGTGCTGATCGGCATCGTCACCTTGTTCGTGCTGACCGACCGGCCGGAGCAGGCAAAGTTCCTGACGACTGAGGAAAAGACCTGGCTCTCCGCAAAGCTGAAAGCCGAACGCCACGCCAAGGAATCTGTGCGGACCTTCAGCATGTGGCAGGGTATGTTCGACAGAAAGGTGCTGCTGCTGGCGCTGAACTATTTCGGTATCGTCACCGCCAGCCTGGGTATGCTGATCTTCATCCCGCAGATCATCAAGTCGCTCGGCCAGTTCAGCAACATGACAGTCGGCTGGCTCACCATGGTCCCCTATATTTGCGGCGGCATCGCCCTGGTGGTCTGGGGACGCATCTCCGACCGGATGAACGAGCGGCGATGGAACCTGCTCGTGGCCTGCATTGTCTCCACCGCCGGGCTCGTGCTTGCCGGCATGACGATGGGCACCTGGTGGGCGCTGGTGGGAATGTCGATCGCGGCTGTGGGGTTCTACGGCTCGAAGGGACCGTTCTGGTCGATGCCGCCGATGTTCCTGACCGGCACCGCGGCGGCCGCCTCCATCGCGTGGATCAATTCGATCGGCAATCTCGGCGGGTTCTTCGGCCCGTGGTATGTCGGCGTGATGAAGGACGCGACTGGCAGCTTTGCGGGCGGACTGTATGGACTGGCTTTGCTGGGTCTGATTGCCTCGTTCGTCTGTGCGTTCTTCCTGCATATCCCGAACCACACGGCCAATCTGCCGGCCGTGGTGCATTCGGAAGCCGACTAGCGAGCCGCCGACGCCATGGCGCTGCACTGCGATCTGATCATCCGCGACGCGACGGTGTTCGACGGCACCGGCGCGCCGCGCTTCACCGCCGATGTCGGCGTCACCGGTGATCGCATCGTGGCGGTCGGTGATCTTGGAGCCGCCACCGCAGATCGCGAGGTGATCGCCACCGGCAAGGCGCTCGCCCCCGGCTTCATCGACGCACACACGCACGACGACCGCGCGGTTCTCTGCGGGCCCGAATGCATGCTGTGCAAGATGTCGCAGGGCGTGGCCACGGTGGTGGTGGGCAATTGCGGCATCAGCCTGTCGCCGGTGCGCATGAAGTCTCGCCCGGTGCCGCCACTCGATCTGCTCGGCGACGAATCCTGGTGGACGTTCGGCAGCTTCGGCGAATATGCCGATCGTCTCGCGCGCGACCCCTCGCCGGTGAACACCTGTGCGCTGATCGGCCACATGTCGCTGCGCGTCGAGGCGATGGGCGGCGACACGCAGCGCGCCGCCACCGACAAGGAAGCGGCGCACATGCAGCGCCGCCTCGCCGAGGCGCTGGCCCAGGGCGCATCCGGCTTCTCCACCGGCCTGTATTATCCGCCGAACATGATGGCGCCGACCGACGAAGTGATCGCGGTCGCCGAGGCGCTGCGCAACGCCGGCGGGCTCTACGTCACGCACATGCGCGACGAAGCGAACGATGTCCTGCTGTCGATCGAGGAGACGCTGCGGATCGGCCGCGCCGTGAACGCGCCGGTGGTGATCAGCCACCACAAATGCGCCATGCCGGAAAACTACGGCCGCTCCGTCGAGACACTGCCGCGCATCGACGCCGCCGCGACCGCGCAGCGCGTCGATTTCGACGTGTATCCCTATGCCGCCGGCTCCACCGTATTGATGCCGGAACGGCTGCGCCCCGACGTTCCGGTGCAGATCACCTGGTCGGTGCCGCATCCGGAGCTCGCGGGCCGCATGCTTGACGACATCGCGCGCGACTGGGGCACAACGCCGCGCGAAGCCGCCGAACGTCTGCTGCCTGCCGGTGCGATCTTCTTTCAGATGGACGAGCAGGACGTGCAGCGCATCCTATCGCATCGATTGGCGATGATCGGCAGCGACGGATTGCCGCACGACGCGTTCCCGCATCCGCGCCTATGGGGCACGTTCCCGCGCGTGCTCGGCCACTACGCACGCGACCTCGGCCTGTTCAGTCTGGAAGCAGCGGTGCACAAGATGACCGGTCACACCGCCGAGGTGTTCGGCCTGGTCGATCGCGGCGTGATCCGCGCCGGCGCCTATGCCGATCTCGTGCTGTTCGATCCCGCGACCGTGCGCGATGTGGCCACGTTCGCCGAACCCACCAGGCCAGCCGAAGGGATTATGGAAACCTGGATCAATGGCCAGTCAGCCTATGTCCACGGCGTGGGAGCGACACCGGCACGCGCCGGACGGCTGCTCACCCGCAACAAAGCCTAGCACCGCTTCGCATGGACGGCGCTCTGCTCTCACTGCTTGGCTTCTCCGTGGCGATGTACATCACGCCCGGACCGAACAACGTAATGGTCGCGTCCTCCGCCGCGAACCATGGCATCGGCGCCACCATGCCGCACATGCTCGGCATCGCCTTCGGCTTCTCTCTCATGTTGACGCTGGTGTGCGCCGGTCTCGGTTCCGCGCTGGTGAACTGGCCGTTGCTGCTGCCGCTGTTCCGTTGGGCGGGTGCCGCGTGGCTGGTCTGGCTCGCCTGGCAGATCGCCAGCGCGCCGCCGCCGGGCGAGGGTGGTCGCCGGCGTCTACTCGGGTTCTTCGGTGCCGCCGCATTCCAATGGGTCAATCCGAAGGCGTGGCTCATCGCCGTCGGCGCGGCCGGCGAATATCTCTCGCCGCACCAGCCGCTCATCGTCCAGCTCTCCCGCATCTTTATTGTCTTCCTCGCCGTCGGCATGCCATGCCTGCTGGTCTGGGCACTGCTGGGCAGCGGCGCCGGCCGGCTGCTGCGATCGCCCGTCCAGTTGCGCGTGTTCAACGTCGCCATGGCGCTGCTGCTTGTTCTGTCGCTGTTGCCGGTGTTGATCGAAGGCTGACCGGAAGGAAAGACGAGATGAAGATCACGCGCATCGATGCGTTTCAGGTGAGCTGGGCGCCGGGGGAAAAACCGACGCAGCATAGCGCCTTCGTGCGCATCTTCACCGACCAGGAGATCGACGGCATCGGTGAGGCGTCGCCCATGCAGGGTGGCATCGCCTCGCTCGGCATCATCGCGCGCGATCTCGCGCCCGCACTGATCGGCAAGGACCCGCTGGATCATGCCGTGCTGTTGGATACTTTGCTGCACACATGCGTGAAGCTCGGACCGGAGGGCGCGCTGACCGGCGCGCTCGCTGCGCTCGACATCGCGATGTGGGACATCAAGGGCAAGCTGACCGGACTGCCGATCTACAAGCTGCTCGGCGGCGCCTGGCGCACCGCTATGCCGTTCTACGCCTCGATCGGCGGCAACGGCGACCGCAGCCTGGACGATGCGCTGCGCGTCGTGGAGGCACGGCTGAACGACAAGCCGGCCGCGATCAAGATCCGTTTCGACAATCCGCGCACCGAACTGGACCGGGACATTCCGGGCGACATCGCCAAGGCGCGTGCGGTGCGCAAACTGGTAGGCGATAGCTTCCCGCTCGCGTTCGATGCCAACAACGGCTTCACCACCGGCGGCGCGATCCGCGTCGGCCGCGCGCTGGAAGATCTCGGCTATTGGTGGTTCGAGGAGCCGGTGCAACACTACCATGTGAAAGCCCTGGGCGAGGTCGCGCGCGCACTGGACATCACGGTGTCCGCCGGCGAGCAGACCTACACGCTGGCGGCACTGGCCGATCTGATCGACGCAGGTGTACGCATGGTGCAGCCGGATATCGTGAAGATGGGCGGCATCACCGGGCTGATGCGCTGCGCCGCTCTGGCGCATGCACACGGTGTGGAACTCGTGCCGCACCAGACCCAGCCGACGATCGGCCACACCGCCAACATGCACGTCGCTGCGGCGCAGTTGCAGGCGACCAAGCCGTGCGAGTGGAACGATCCGTCAACGCGCACGCACGTGGTGTTCGAGAACCCACCGAAACCGGTCGATGGGCTGTTCCATCTGCCCGATGGTCCGGGGCTGGGGTTACGCGTGAACGAAGCCGAACTGGCGAAGCGGCGGGTAGCAGTGTGACCAAAATGAATCCGTCATGGCCGGGCTTGACCCGGCCATCTGCCTGCCGCGGCAGATGGCCGGGCCAAGCCCGGCCATGACGGGCAACGCAAGCTCAGCCATGACGGGCAACGCAAGCTTGTCCATGACGGCAAAGTAACGATCAGACCTCCACCCCGTACTCCCGCAGCGCCGCCTCGCGCGACACATAACCCAGCCGCACATCGCGCCGCACCGCTTCCGGGTCGCGCTCCTTCGCCGGCCCCATGCCGCCGCCGCCCGGCATCTCCACCACCAGCCGATCGCCAGGCGGCACCACAGCCAACCCCTTCGGCTTCAGTTCCGCACCAGAAGCCAGCGACAGGCGCCCGGCCTGCCCCGACCCGCCACCATGCCTCCCGCGCGCCGGGAACTTCACGCGCTCGAAACGAGCGAAAATGCCGAACGCCGCAGCCTCGCGTGACGCGATCTCCATGACCTGGCCAAGCCCGCCACGCTGACGCCCGACCCCTCCGGAATCCTGCCGCAGCTCCTTGCACCAGATCACCAATGGCGTGATCGCTTCCGTGGCCTCCACAGGTACGTTGCGCACACCGGACGGAAACGGCGTCGCCGACAACCCGTCCTGCGACGGCCGCGCCCCCGTCCCTCCCGAATGGAAGCTGTTGACCATGAACGGCGTGCCGGCCGCTCTGCCGATACCGGTCAGCCCGTGGCCCGCGATCAGGTTCAGCGTCCACAGATTCGACGTGCCTTCCGCCGGCACACGCCCCGGCAGCGCCTGGTCCAGGCAGCCATACACCACGTCCGGCAGCATGTGTCCCATCACCGAGCGCGCATACACGGCAGCCGGATGCGTCGCGCTGAGGATCGTGCCCTCCGGCGCGGTAACGCGCACCGCGTCCAGCGTGCCGGTGTTGTTCGGGATATGCGGCGCCACCACGCAGTTCACGCCGAACGTCGTATAGGCTTCCGTATAGCAGAGCGGGCAATTGATCGCGTAGGACGACATCCCCGACGTGCCGGTGTAGTCCACATGGATCGTATCGCGGCCGATGGTCAGAGTGCCGACCAGATCGATCGGTGCCTCATAGCCGTCGATCCGCATCGCCGCGCTCCAGGTGCCCTGCGGCAGCCTGCCGATCGCCTCCGCCATGCCGCGGCGGCTGCGGCTGATGATCGCCTCGCCCAGCATGTCCAGGTCGCGCAGAGCGAACTCACGCATCATCGAAACGAGCCGCCGGCTGCCAATCTCATTGCACGCGATCAGTGCGTAGACGTCGCCGACGACCTGCACCGGCTCGCGCACGTTGGCGCGGATCATCGCCAGCAGGTCCTCGTTCATCTCGCCGGCGCGCGCCAGGCGCAGCAGCGGGATGAACAGGCCCTCGTGGTAGATCTGCCGCCCTTCCGGAGTCTGCCCGACGCCACCCATATCCACCAGATGCGTCGTGCAGGCGAACAGCGCGACGATGCGCCCGTCCATGAAGGTCGGTGACACAACGACGAGATCGTAGAGATGCCCGGTCCCCTTCCACGGATCGTTGGTGACGTAGACGTCGCCTTCCTTCATCTGCGCAACCGGGAACACGTCCAGGAAGTGCCCGACCGAACGCGCCATGGTGTTGATGTGGCCCGGCGTGCCGGTGACCGCCTGCGCCAGCATCCGCCCTGCCAGATCGAACACACCGGCGGAGATATCGCCAGCCTCGCGCGCCGAGGTGCTGAACGCGGTGCGCACCAGGGTCTGCGCCTGTTCCTCCACCACCGAGAGCAGGCGATTCCACATGATCTGCAGCTCGATCTCCGAGGTGTTCCTGCGCGTCACGCTTCGATCTCCTCGATCACGATATCATCGCCGGCGCCGATGCGCGCGATGTAGCCGCTCGGCACGATGGTGGAGGTGCCGTCTTCCACGATCACGGCGGGGCCTGCCAGCCGCACGCCTTTCGGCAATGCCGCGCGGACGAACAGCGACGCATCGACCACCTCGCCGCTGGCGGTCTCGACGATGCGGCACTGGCCGGATGGCGTTGCCACACCGGCATCCGGCGGCAACGCCTGTCGCGCCGGCAGGTCATGCGGTTCTGCCAGCGAGAGAGTCCAGGTTACCGCCTCGACTTCCAGGCGCGGAATGACGCGGCCATAGACCCGTGCATAGGTGGCATCGAATGCCGCGCGCAGCGCAGCGGGATCCAGCCTGCCGTCAGGCAGCGGCACCGCTACCTCGTGTCCCTGACCGCGATAGCGCATGAAGCCGGTGCGCGTCTCGACCAGTTCCCCCCGCGGCACGCCCAGCCGCACCACCGCTTCCGCCTCGGTGCGCATCTCGGCAAACAGCGCGTCGATCGTCGTCTGCTCCAGCGCATCGAGCCGCACCAGCAGGGTACGCACAACCTCATACGCGATCGGCGCGCCGAGGAAGCCGAGCGCCGAACCGACGCCGGCATCCGGCGGCACGACGATGCGGCGGATGCCCAGCTTCTGCGCCAACCGCACGGCATGCAGCGGCGCCGCTCCGCCGAATGCGATCAGCGTCCGGCCGGATGTCTCCTTGCCATTCTCCACCGCATGCACGCGCGCCGCGCTCGCCATCGTCTCGTCGACGATTTCGGCAATGCCGCGTGCCGCCTCCTGCACCGTCATCGCCAGCGGCGAGCCGATCGTTTCGGTCACCGCCCGCAGGGCACGCGCCGGATCAAGCGCGATCTTGCCGCCGGCGAAGCGCGTCACATCGATGCGCCCCAGCACAACGTCGGCGTCCGTCACCGTCGGCTGCTCGCCGCCATGCGCGTAGCAGGCGGGTCCCGGGTTTGCCCCCGCGCTGTCCGGCCCCACGACGATGCGCTTCAACGCATCGACGCGTGCGATCGAACCGCCACCGGCGCCGATCTCCACCATGTCGATCACCGGGATGCGCACGGGAAATCCGCTGCCCTTGGCGAAGCGGTAGGCGCGCGCCACTTCGAAATGCCGCGACTGCTGCGGCGTGAAGTCGTCGATCAGCGTGAGCTTCGCCGTCGTGCCGCCCATGTCAAACGAGATCGCCCGATCATAGCCGCCGCGCGCGGCGACGTGGCGTGCCAGGATGGCGCCGCCGGCCGGTCCGCTTTCGATCAGGCGCACCGGAAAACGCCGCGCCGTCTCCACCGTGCAGATGCCGCCCGAGGACATCATCAGCAGCAGCGGACATGTCGCGCCGATGCGCCGCAGGCCATCCTGCATGCGGGCCAGATAACGCTCCATCATCGGCAGCACATAGGCATTCGCCACCACCGTCGAGGTCCGCTCGTATTCGCGGATCTCGCGGCAAACCTCGCAGGAGATGGTGACAGCCATCCGCGGCAGCAGACGCGCGATCACCGCGCGCGCCCGCTCCTCGTGAGTCGGATTGATGTAGGAGTGCAGGAAGCTGATCGCCAACGCCTCGATGTCGTACTGCTGCAACGACGGCACCAGCCGTTCCAGCGCCGCCTCGTCCAGCGGCAGCAGCACCGAGCCATCCGCGGCAAGGCGTTCCGGCACCTCCAGCCGCAAATCGCGCGAGATCAGCGGTTCCGGCCGTTCCATATAGAGGTCGTACTGTTCGAAACGATGTTCGTAGGCAATTTCCAGAGAATCGCGAAACCCCGCAGTCGTGATCAGCGCACTCCGCGCACCCTTGCGTTCGATCAGCGCATTGGTGGCGAGCGTCGTGCCGTGGATCACCAGATCGAGCGACGAAGCGGCGATCCCTGCCTCGCGCAGGATGGTCTGCGTCCCCGCGATCACCGCCTCATCCGGTGCCGCATGTGTCGTCAGCAGCTTCGCGGAAAGCGTCCGATCGGGCAGTGCGAGCACAAGATCGGTGAACGTGCCGCCGATATCGACGGCAAGCCTGGTGCGGGCGCCGAGTTGCCGCATCACTGCGCCGCGCCGTATTTGGCCTGCTTCTGCGCCGCGGTCAGGAAGCGTTGCTCCATGTCCCTGATCGTGCCGAATCCCATCAGCTCGTTGATTTCCTGGAAGGACACCGCCAGGTCGGGCCGCTCGATCACCCGCCCTTCCGCCGCCGACTGCAGCAGCACGGACAGCGCATTCTTCATGCCCTGGATCGCCGCCGCGGTCACCAGGCGCGGATAGCCCACCACCGCGACGCCAAGCTCCTGCAACTCGCGTGCTGACAAAAGCGGCGTGGTGGGACGCGAGCGGATGCCGAAGCCCATATTGACGGACAGCGGCTTCGGCACCTCGCGCGCCACCAGCGCGATGTCGTCACGCGTCAGCAAAGCATCGGCGAACAGCAGGTCGGCGCCGGCCTCGGCATACAGGTTCAGGCGGCGGATGGCTTCTGTCACGCCATGCGTCGCGGTCGCGTCGGTGCGCGCCTTGATGATGAAATCCGGATCGCGCCGTGCCTCCACCGCCGCGCGGATCTTCTCCACGCCCTCCTCCGCGGAAATCACCTCCTTGCCCGCCATGTGGCCGCAGCGCTTCGGCCACACCTGGTCCTCCAGCATGATGCCGTCCACGCCCGCCTGCTCGAAGCCGCGCACGGTGAAATACACGTTGATCGCGTTGCCGTAGCCGGTGTCGCCATCCGCCGAGACCGGGATGTCCACGCAGGCCGCAATCGCGCGCGACGCGTGCAGATTCTCCTCGTAGCCCATCAGCCCGACATCGGCCCAGCCCAGATTGGTCTCACTGAGGCCGGCACCCGAGATGCTGGCGGACCTGAACCCCATCTGCTGCACCAGCCGGGCGCTGAACCCATCATAGATGCCAGGTTGGATCAGGATTTCCGGCGCCTCGATCAACTGGCGGAAGCGCTGCGTCTTGCTGGCCATATATCGTTCCTCGCAACAACAGACGCGATGGTAGAGCGAGCCTCTACGGTCGGTCCATCGCCGCCGAAGATCAATATATCAGTTGACTATCAACCGCTACATTGATAATGGGCAGCCATGAGCCTGCAGCCATTGCGCGCCGTCGAGCCAGAGGAAGACGCCGAGGAGGCGTTGCTGGACCGCGTGTTCTTCACCCTCTCCGATCCCGTGCGGCGTGCAATCCTGCTGCGGCTCGACGAAGGCGCACTGCTGGTCTCCGAACTGGCCGCGCCATTCGACATCTCGCTGCAGGCGGTCTCGCGCCATATCCAAGTTCTGGTCCGCGCCGGACTCGTGCGCCAGGAACGCTCCGGGCGCATCAGTCGCTGCAGCCTCGATGCCGGACCGATCTTCACGGCCGCGCTATGGCTCAACCGCTACAGCAAATACTGGCAACATCAGTTCGACCTGCTCGCCGCCTCGCTGGTGGAGATCGACGAACGCAGCCCGCGCAGGCGTCGCCAAACCCGCCCGACAAGCTGACCCAGAAAGGAGACAATGCGATGATCGAAAATCACCCTGTTGTTTCGCACGAAGCGTGGATTGAAGCCCGCAAGCAGCATCTCGCCAAGGAAAAGGAATTCAACCGCCTGCGCGATCAGTTGAGCGCAGAGCGGCGTGCGCTGCCATGGGAGCGTGTCGACAAGCCATACATCTTCGAAGGACCCAACGGCCTCGAAACCCTCTCCGACCTGTTCGCCGGGCGCTCACAGCTTGTCGTCTACCACTTCATGCTGGGCCCGGATTGGGAAGAAGGCTGCAAGGGCTGCTCCTTCTGGGCCGACAATTTCAACGGCATCGATACCCACCTTGCCAATCGCGACGTCACGCTGCTTGCGATCTCGTCGGCACCGCTGTCCAGGATCAACGCGTTCAGGCAGCGCATGGGCTGGAGTTTCAAATGGGTCTCCTCCGGCGGCTGCGATTTCAACAGGGACTATCACGTGACGTTCGCGCCCGATGAGCTGGAGAAGGGCGATATCTATTACAACTATACCTGGATCAAGTCCTCGCTCACCGAACGGCCTGGCATCAGCGTCTTCTACAAAGCCGCGGATGGCACGATATATCATACCTATTCCACCTATTCGCGCGGCCTCGATATGCTGAATGGCGCCTATCACTACCTCGATCTCGTGCCGAAGGGACGCGACGAGGCAGGGCTGCGCCATCACCACGACTGGCTGCGCCTGCACGACAGCTACGAGGATTGAGCGCTGCCATGAACTACCGCGACACCGCCGCGAAACTCGCCGCCTACCGCGGCGAGATCGCCAGGCTCCGCCGGAAGATGCGTGAAGCACAGGCTTCGGTCGAACCCGAGCCTGTGCGCGACTACGAATTCGCCACCCTCGAAGGACCAGTGCGCCTTTCGCAGTTGTTCGGCCCAAAGCGCGATCTTTTCGTGATCCACAACATGGGCCGCTCCTGCCCGCATTGCACACTCTGGGCGGATGGCTTCAACGGGATCTATCCGCACATCGCCGACCGCGCGGCCTTCGTCATCGCCAGCCCCGATCCGCCCGACGTGCAATAGAACTTCGCCGCAGGCCGCTTCTGGCGCTTTCCGATGGTCAGCCATAAGGGAACCAGCTTCGCCGCGGACATGGGCTACCGGTCAGCTGAAGGCGGCTGGCTGCCGGGTGTCTCCGTGCTCCGACGCGAGGCGGAACGCATCCTGCGCGTCGCCGACACCAGCTTCCACCCGACCGATGACTTCTGCACGCTTTGGCACCTGATCGATCTGCTGCCCGAAGGGGCGGCGGGCTGGCACCCGCAATTCAGCTACGGCTAACCCTTCTTTTTCTTCTTGCCGTCCTTCTGATTCCCGCCGCCAGCTTCTGCCGCCAGCCCGCGATAGAACTTCGCCCGTTCGATGGAACCGGCAACGATGAAGCTGTGGTCGTTGCCGCTGGTGATGAAGCGCGCGCCCATGCCGATATAGCGCCTGGCATTCTCGTCATCGTTGATGCCGCCCATGCCCAGCGCCTTGCCGTGCTTGCGGCAGGCATCGCTAACCGTCTGATATGCGTCGATCAGCTTCTGGTGCCCCATCTGACCGGGAATGCCGAGTTCAGCGGTGAGATCGAAGCTGCCGATCAGCAGCACATCGATGCCGTCAACCGCGGCGATGGCGTCGGCATTCTTCACCGCCTCGGGGCTTTCGATCATCACCACTGTCAGAATCTCATCGTTGATCGCCTTCTGCGCCTCCGACACATGCGGCGGCAGATAGCCATAGATGGGCGGCGGTCCGCCCCAGCTTCGATGGCCTGCGGGCGGATAATGGAATGCGTCGGCGATGCGCTGCGCCTGCTTCGCCGTATCCACATGTGGCACGACGATGCCGAGCGCGCCGTTGTCCAGCAGCCGCGTCGCCTCATCCAGCGCGCCCGCGCAGACACGCACGATG
>JBGPND010000052.1:0-27540 GCA_041487355.1 Acetobacteraceae bacterium
GCCATGACGGGAAAAGCGAGCGCTGACCAAGGGTCATTGATTCGGGCGGTTGGTATAATACCAGGCGCTGAAATGAATGACGTACGGTGCCCGGCCCTTCCCGTCATGGCCGGGCTTGTCCCGGCCATCAGTGGTGGCACCGTGCCACGACGGATGGCCGGGACAAGCCCGGCCATGACGGGAAAAGCGAGCGCTGACCAAGGGTCATTGATTCGGGCGGTTGGTATAAGCCCTCACGCCATCTCCAGCACCCAGGGCTCGGCAACCGCCAGGCCACGCACGTCGATACCGCCAGCGAGCTTGGCTGCGTAGGATTCGTGGTGATGCCCGTGCACGATGAGCCGCGCCGAGGACACCTCGGCCAGTCGGTCGATCGCGGCGAAGCCATGGCGATGACATGACGGCGCTTCGTGCGAGATCAGCACGTCGAAACGATGCTGCGCCAGCCTGGCGAAATCCTCGGGGAAAATCGAATCGCGATGCCATAGCGGCAGCCCGCCGCGCCAGTGTTCGCGCGCATCGAGGCTCGCGAGGAACTCGCGGCGCGTGTTGAAGCGGGGAGGCTCGATCTTGGCGTGAGGTTCGTCCGCCCTGGGGTACCAGATGCGCGGCTTGAATACGCCGCCCAGACCGGCGATCCGCAACCCGGCAACCTCGATCACCCTGCCGCCGATGTCGCCCTCCGGAAAATCCACCGTCAGGTTGTCGAAGACAGTGTCAGTCTCGGCGTCCTTGTTGCCGAGGATCCAGTGCACGGCCCAGCCCATGGTGAACAGCGAGGCGACCATATGGCGGAGCGGCACGCGCAGTTCACAGTCGCCCAACAGGATCAGCGTGCCCGGCTCCTGTGCGGCACAGGCGCGCAGGATCGGGGGAAAGTTCCCGTGCGGATCGCCGGCGATGACAATGGGCGAAGGCACTGCGGGACGGCCTCCTGTGAGCGTCCTCTGATATCACTCCCAGGGGGCCGAAGCCGAGACGGAACACGATCAGCGCGGGTTGGCCGCGCTTGCCGTGGCGCGGCCGAACAGCCCGGTCACGATGTCCCCGAAATGCCGCTGGCGCCCGGTGTCGATGTTCACGGTCGCCGTCATGCCGGCGCGCAACGGCGCCTCGCCCCGGTGCGGCAGCAAGCGCACGCGCGCCGGCAGACGCTGGACCACCTTCACCCAGTTTCCCGAGGCATTCTGTGGCGGCAGGATCGCGAACTCGGCGCCGGTGGCGGGGCTGATCGTCTCCACCTCACCATCCCAGATCTCGTCTGGATAGACGTCCAGCACCACCCTCGCCTTCTGGCCAACGCGCACATACGTCAGTTCAGTCTCCTTCAGGTTGGCCTCCACCCAGGGCCGCCTGTCGGAGACGATGACGAACAGCGGCGTCGCCGCCTTCACCTGCTCGCCTGGCTGCAGCTTCACGTTGACCGCCACCCCGCCGATCGGTGCGAGGAGCGTGGTGTGCGCCAGATCGAGCGAGGCGCGATCGCGGTCCGCCTTCTTGTCGCGCACCAGCGGATGCTGGTCGGTGGCGATCTCGGGATTGCCGCCGAGCATCGTCAGCATACGCTGCAGACGCTTGCGCACCACATTCAGCCGGTCGCGCGCGACCGACGCCTCGTTCTGCGCCTCTTCCAGTTTGGTGGCGGAGACGACACCGGTGCGCGCCAGTTCCAGCTGGCGCATCGCCTGCCGGTTCAGATAGTCCGCGCGGCTCTCGACCTCGCCGAGCTCGCTGCGGGTTTCGAACCATGTGGCCCGGGCGTTCTCCACCTGGATGCGCGCTTCGTCCAGCGTAGCTTCCGCCTTGTCGAGCGCGAGCTGGTATGGCACCGGATCGAGCCTCACCAGCACGTCGCCGACCTTGACCGGCATCTGATCGCGCGCCGCCACGTCGAGGACCCGCCCCGACACCTCCGGCGAGACCTGCGCGATGTCGGTCTTCACGTAGGCGTCCTCGGTGCTGACGTAGCGTCCGCCCCGCTGCCAGATCGCCAGCCCGACCGCGGCCGCCACCAGCGGCACACCGATCAACAGCACCAGGCGCAGAACCCAGACTCGCCAGCGGATCACGTTCGGAGTCCCCAGGCGATCAAGCGTGCGTTGCTGACAATCCGCAAACGGATCAATCGATCGTTGTTCGGTGGCACGCGGCGTCTCGCCTGACTCAACTGTCCAGCGTAGGATCGGCGAGCCTATCGTCAGCAGGGCAACGAGCCAAGATGTCGGACGAAGATCCCGCCGCCGGGCTGTCGGTCACACGCCGTATCCTGATCCTGATCGCCGTGGTTCTGGCGTCGACGCTGTATTCCACCACGCTGCTGATCGCGTCAACGCTGCTGCCGCAGATGCAAGGCGCGTTGGCGGCGACACCGGACGAGATCGCCTGGGCGATGACGTTCAACATCCTCGCCACGGCCGTGGTCACGCCGATGACCGGCTGGTTGGTCGGCAGCTTCGGCCGTCGCAACGTGATGGTGGGATCGGTCCTCTGCTTCTCCGTCGCCACGTATTTCTGCGGCGACTCGGACTCGCTGCAGGCGCTGGTGTTCTGGCGCATCGTGCAAGGCGGGGCCGGTGCTCCGGTGGTGCCGCTGTCCAATGCGATCGTGCTCGACAGTTTCCCGCGCCGGCAGGCCGGTCTGGTCAGCTCGATCTTCGGCATGGCCGTCGTCATCGGCCCGGTGATCGGCCCGACCCTCGGCGGCTATCTGGCGGAGGAATATAGCTGGCGCTGGGCGTTCTACATGCTGGTGCCCGTCGGGCTCGCGTCGGTCGTCGGGGTGTGGCTCACTCTCCCGTCGGACCGGCCAGAGGCACGCGTGCGGCTCGACTGGATCGGTTTCCTCACGCTCGCCGCCGCGATGTCGTGTGTGCAACTCGTACTGTCGCGCGGCCAGCGGCTCGACTGGTTCGAATCGAGCGAGATCATCCTGGAGACGATCGGCGCAGTCGCTGCATTCTATCTGTTCCTCGCGCACAGCCTCACGGCGCGGCGGCCATTCCTGAACCTGCGGCTGCTGCTGGACCGCAACTATGCGATCGGACTCGTCCTGGTGACGATATACGGCATGCTGAATTTCACGCCCGTGGTGCTGCTGCCGCCGCTGTTGCAGCAGTATGCCGGCTATCCGGACGAGATCATCGGCGAGATCCTCGGCATGCGCGGTATCGGCGCCACGATCGGCTTTTTTCTGGCGATGTTTGCCGGCAGACTGGAGCCGCGTATCGGCATGACGATCGGCTTCCTGATCCAGGTGATTTCGGGCCTGTGGCTGATGAGTCTGGACCTCAACGTCGACATGAGCATCCTGGCGGCGAACAGCATCCTGCAGGGCATGGCGGTGGGCATCATCTGGGTGCCGCTGACCGTGACCACGTTCGCGACGCTGGAGACCCGCAACATGCCGGAGGGCATGGCGCTGTTCCATCTGCTGCGCAACATCGGCTCGAGCTTCTTCATCTCGATCTGCGTCGCCGAGATCATCCACTCGACGGGTGCGAACTACAGCCGCATGACCGAGATGATCTCGCCCTACAACAAGGCGCTGTCGCTGCCCTGGGTGATGGGCGGATGGTCGATCGACACGCTGCCGGGACTCGCGCGGCTGGCGAAGGAGATCAACCGCCAGGCGGCGATGATCGGCTACGTGAATGCGTTCGGTCTCTACACCGCCGCCTCGGCGGCGGCGATCCTGGTGGTGATGTTTGCCAGGAAACGCCAGCGGGTCGTGGCGGCGGAGTGAAGGGCGCACGCCCGGCATTCATGGCTTCTGACAGTAGGTTCAACGTGACGGAAACAGCCTCGCCTCGCGTCGAGGGAGCCGACGTCTCAGTGGTCTGAAATCGCGGGGGCAGATCACCTCCAGTCACTGACCTTAAGCTCTGCCTTCAGTCGCCGACGCGGTCCGCCGCTCTCAGTCCAGACTGGCAGCAGTTCTCATTTTGTCGGGACACTCCGGGGGGAGACAGAAGCGCGGGTTATTTGTTGAGGCGTGGCATCAAGGCCCGAGCGGTGGCGGGCGCGTGAATGCGAGCGTCTGGAGCAGGTGATCCCAGGAGGGGAACACCAGGTAGCTGGTGACAGCGCGCAGGTGCTGGAAGAAGCCTTGGCGGGTGCCGATTTTCTGCATGGCCGCTCGCCAGATCTGCTCGGCCAGTTCACAGACGGTGTGACAGGCGAAGGCCAGCAGGTTCAGCGTGGCGAGCACGGCCGCGAGGTGCTGTTTGCCGTGGCCGAAATTGTGATCCAGGTTGTAGCCCTTGGTTTTCAGGGTGTTGAAGCCTGCGTTCTCGATCTTCCATCTTGCCCGACCGCAGGCCGCCAGTTCGACCACGGTGTTGCGCCCGACCGGCAGGTCGGTGATGAAGCTGTTGCGGTAGGTCACCGTGCCGGCCGCATTGGCGATCTCGATCATCAACCAATTGACCGTCATGGCGTCGATATCGCCGCGCAACGGCACGTCGCACACCCAGCGGTAGCGGTGGGTGACCCGCTTTCGTCCGTGCTTGACCGTCTGCGTCAATTCTTCCGGCTTGATGCCGTACAGATACTCTTCGATCGTCGGATGCGAGCTGGGCTTGCAGACGAACAGGAAGTGCGCGCCCACGTCCCGTACCGCCTGGCAGAGCGGCTGGCGGGAGAACAGGTCATCGCCGAGATACACCGGCCTGAGCCGCGCATAACGGCCGCCGTGCGCCGCCAACCAGCGCCGCGCCGCGCAGCTCTCGCAATCCTGCTTGTCGTGCCCATCCCCCGGGTCAAGCCCGGGGGCAGGCTCTGCGGGACGATGAACTCCGGCTCCAGCGGCACCGCGCGGTTATGGCCCGGGCCGACCAACGTTGCCGCCAGCATGGAATGGAAATACTCGATCCCGTCCTTGCCGCGCTTGCGGGTGGAGCAGGCCGGGCAGTGTATCTCGGTGGAGCAGTGATACTCCGTGCCGTCCAGCGCGATCAGCACATGGCCGCCCCCAGGGCCGCCCAGATGGCGGAAGTTGTCCATCCCGCCAGATCGCTCCAGTTCGCCCACGACATCGGCGAACATCGGCTGGAACTGCGCCGGCGCGACCGGATCGAGCATCATGCGTACCTGGCCATCGCCGGGGATCTTGCTCATGCCAAACAGCGTCTCGCAGTTCGAGCCGCCCTGGCCAGTGGACAGATGCCGCTGATGGGCCTGGAACGACGGGCTCTGCATGAAGAACACCGCGAATCCGGCCAACCCGAAATCCGCCATCTCATACTGCGTATTCTTGCCCCGCCGCCGGTCCGGCAGCGACTGGCAGCAGCGACGCAACGAGTCGATAAGCCGGCTGATGACCTGCACACACACAACGAATCGAAGATCGCGCCGCGCCGAAAGCCACCAGTCTCCAGGCTGGCCCGCTTTGTCCTCGACTGTTGCATTACAGACTCACTCCGCCCACCCCGCCCTCCTCTCCCCAACCGCCTGCCGATCGCCGCTACACACCCTTCGAGCCAAAATGAGAACTGCTGCCAGACTGGCAGGTAACGTGCCAAGCTGGTTCAATGTGACTCGTGTCGGAGTCTCCGGAAGCGTTGCAACGAGAACGTCGTCGCGGCTCGCGATGGGACCCACGCCTGCCGGCCGTGTTGGCATTGCTGGTCGTGACGTTATGCGGTCTGCCGGCGGTGTGGAACAGCCACTGGATGTGGATCGACGATCAGATGGTGGTCGGCTCGCAACTGTGGCCGCCAGACAGCATATTCAACCAGTCGTGGCATGCGCAGGGCCGCGAGTTCATCGCACACGGCTTGTATTTCAAGCTGCTGTCCCTCGTCTTCCCATTGCAGCCATTTTGGTATTATCTCGCCAATTATGTGACACATGTTTGCGTCGTCGGCTTGGCCGCATGGGTGGTCTGGCGAGCTACGAGATCCGGCACCGCCACAGCGCTCTGCGCACTGACTGCAGGATTAGCTTCCACCGGGCCGGAGGTCTTCCTGACCCTGCTGAAGCAGGAACTGCAGATGACGCTTTGGCTGCTCGTCGCCTTGCTGGTGCTACAGCGCCTGGTGCGGCCGGATCGGTTCCGGCCCACCGGAACACTGGTCGCGTTGGCGGTCGCGACATTTCTATCGGGCACGCTTGGGAAAGAGAACTTCGTCATCCTGCCGGCCGGTCTGGCGGGGGGGCTGGTGTGTGCGGCATTGACGGCTCCGCGGCTCCGCTTGCCGGGCCGTCTCTTTGCTGCGGTCTTCGCCACATCGATTGGCACCGCCGCCGTGTTCGTGGAACGGCACCTGCTGGGCACGCGCAGCATCGCCGAGGGCGCCTACACAGGAAGCCTGTTCGTATTTCATCCAACGCTTGCTGCCTCGCTCGAGCGCGCGAGGATTTATGGCTTCCAGGCAGGGGATGCCATGGCGCTGGTGACGGTTGCCGCGGTTGCCTGCGTCGGCTGCGTAGTTGCAGCAATATTCCGAAAGCGCGACCTGACGACTGCCCAGGCTGTTGCCATCACGTGCGCGGCAGCAGCGGTGACGCAGGTCGTGTTCAACGTGGTTTTCCTCTCATTCGTCCAGATTTACTATCTCTATCCGGCCGCGATACTGGGCACGGTGGCATTGGCGTGCTTGTGGCCGGCCGCGTCAGAGCACATTGGGGCTGCGTCCGGACCGGCGCGCGGGAAACGGTTCTGTCGCACCGGTTTGACGGCAGTCCTGGTCAGTACAGCGATGCTGACGCTGCCGACATTTGCATTGCGTCTATACGCTCAGAACGTCATTCCGGCGTTGGAATGGCGGCTGATCACTGCAATCGCAGCTATGCCACCGCACAGTCTGGTGTTGCTGGGGTTCCCGCCAGACGCGGAAATGATCGGGAATACCAGCGTGCTGCTGCAGCGCGCCCTGGGTCGCAGCGACATCACAATCGAATCGGCCTTTGATACGAACAAAGCGGCACGGCTATCGGAGGCGCACGCGGAACGGCGGCCGGTCTTCCTGGCGTTCGTCTATGACCCCGGGGAAAACTGGAAGGTCGGCGTACGCGGCGTCGCGCAGAAGTCGCGCACCGAGATACTGGCGCTGGCGGCCGCGCATGGTATCGGCCGTGTCTGTCCTGACCTGCGAGAGACTTTGGAACCGTGGCCGATCACCGTATCGCGGGTCTATCCTTCGCTGCCTCCGATATTGACCATTCGATTCGGCTACGGATGGGAACTGGACCGTCTGCCGCCACCATCCCTTGCCATCTCTGGATGCGGATCGAGCTAATCCGCTGACGCGGCGGGCACGGCGGCTCATTATCTTGAGCGCCGAGATGTCCGCCAGCCGGGGTTCTGGGTGCTGCACCCTACCCCAGAGACGAAGCTCCCCAATAACGCAGGTCAGCCCGCTGCGTCGTCGCATGATCGAGGATATGACGGTCCGCGATCGGCCGCCTGCGACGGAGCGATCGTATGTGCACGCGGCTGCCAAGGTTGGCCACTTCTTCGGCCGCACGCCGGAGTGGCTCGAACCGGAGGAAGAGCGCGCCTTCCAGATACATCTCGTTGCCGGCAGCATATGGTGGCCGGCGCGGAACCAGACGATCTGCGCGCTGCACTTCCTCTGCGGTGTGACGCTCGGGCGGGCTGATCTGCCGGAGCGGATCTGTAATATCAGATCGGACACTTACGGTGGAAAGACCGATGATCGAGGGGTCTCACCCCGCGCGGGCGGTCCGGACGTGGCGGAAGCCCTGATGATCAGGGTGTGAATGGAGCCACCCCGCTTCGGAGGAACGAGGTGGCTCCTTGGCGCGATAGAGCCGTCTAATCGGACAGCGGGGGAGGCTTGCCAGCGCGTGGGTTACGACGACGTTTCATTATCACAAAGACCCATGCGAAACAAATCATGCACCGAGGGGTAGCCCCGAGCGACGATCGCAGTGGTGATGCTGGCGGAGGAACGCAAGCGGCTCGCGCCGGCGGAGTGAAGGCGTACCCATTCAATAGGTTGTCATCCCCGCGCAAGCGGGGACCCAGGGGGTACCGTCATCGCTGGGGCAGGGATGGATGCATTTACACGCTCGAATCCTGTCCCCGCGAAGGCGGGGAGCGGGCATACAGTGAGACCGCCACTTTCATTTCGGCTCTGGGTTCCCGCTTGCGCGGGAATGACGATTGCAAATCAAAACCTCAGTTCGGCGGTATCGGAAAGCTTTGCGGTCAGCGACTCTGATACCGACACTGGTGCTGCTACAGGACGGCCGTGACGCGCATTCAACTCGAACTGGACACTCGCAGCCCAAGCCCCGCATCGCGTGTTGCGGATGTGTAGATCCTGGCGCGCGACAGGTCGATGCCGCAGGTCTGGCCGGCAACCGGTATCCACGCGTCGGCTGGCCGCAACACCTCCAGCACCTGCCCGGCGAGCGCGATCCGCAGCCGGCGCATCGGTCCGACGGCATGGACGCGTTCCACCCGCGCCGGCCCGCTTCCGGGCAGCAAGCCGATCTCATGCGGCCGGATCAGCGCGATCGCCGGCCCCGGCGGACAATCGGTCGGCAGTGCGCAATCAGCCAGCCCGTCAACATGCGCCCGCCCGTGCGCAACAACACAGTCCAGCCGAATCGACTCGCCCAGGAACTCATGCACGAAGGCACTCGCCGGTTCGGCATACAGCCGATCCGGCACATCCACCTGCTCGATCCGGCCGCCGCGCAACACCGCGACGCGGTCTGCCATCTCCATCGCCTCGGCCTGATCATGCGTGACGAAGATGCTGGTGAGACCCATCCGGTCGTGCAGATCGCGCAGCCAGATGCGCAGGCTCTTGCGCACCTTGGCATCGAGCGCGCCGAACGGTTCGTCGAGCAGCAGCAGGCCAGGCTCGATCGCCAGCGCGCGGGCCAGAGCGACGCGCTGGCGCTGGCCGCCCGAGACCTGCTCGGGATGGCGGTCGGCAAGGTCGCCGATGCCCATCAGATCCAGCAGCGACTGCACCCGCGCGTGGATCTCGCGCTGCGGCGGGCGTTGCCGGCGCGGCCGCACCTGCAAGCCGAACGCGACATTGCGCGCCACCGTCATGTGACGGAACAGCGCGTAGTGCTGGAACACGAAGCCGACGCCACGCTCGCGTGCCGGCACGCCGTCCATATTGCGTCCGCCGACGACGATGTCGCCGGAATCGACGAACTCCAGCCCGGCGAGCACGCGCAGCAGCGTGGTCTTGCCGGAACCCGACGGACCCAGCAGCGCCAGGAACTCGCCCGGCGCGACCGACAGGCTCACGCCGTCCAGCGCCGCGACACCATCGAACGACTTGCGCACGTCGCGCAGCTCGACATTCACAGCAGCGGCCCGCCGCGACGCCCGATCCGCCATTCGACCGCGACCTTCACCGCCAGCGTCAGCAGCGCCAGCAGCGACAGCAGGCCGGCGATGGTGAAAGCGCCGACCCAGTCGTAGTCGTTGAACAACGCCTCGACCTGCAGCGGCATGGTCATGGTCTGTCCGCGCACATGCCCGGATACCACGGCGACGGCACCGAATTCGCCCATGGCGCGGGCGTTGCACAGGAGCACGCCATAGAGCAAGCCCCAGCGGATATTGGGCAGGGTCACCCGCCAGAAGGTCTGCCAGCCGCTGGCTCCGAGCGTGAGTGCGGCCTCCTCCTCCGCCGCGCCCTGCTCCTGCATCAATGGGATCAGCGTGCGCGCGACGAAGGGAAAGGTCACGAAGGTGGTGGCGAGGATCAACCCGGGGATGGCGAAGATGATGCGCACCCCGGCGCGCTCCAGCATCGGGCCGAACCAGCCGTTGGCGCCGAACAGCAGCACCCAGACCAGGCCGGAGATCACCGGTGAGACCGAGAAGGGCAGTTCGATCAACGTGATCAGCAGGCTGCGTCCAGGAAAGCCGAAGCGGCCGATGCACCAGGCCGAGGCGAGGCCGCAGACCGTATTCAGCGGCACGCTGACCGCCGCGACGATCAGTGTCAGCTCGATCGCCGCCAGCGCATCGGGTTCGCCGAGTGCCGCCATCACGCCTGTCAGCCCGCGGGACAGCGCCTCGGCGAACACCGCGGCCAGCGGCAGCAGCAGGAGCAGGAGCAGCAGGACGATGGTCAGCGCGGTCAACATGATGCGCGCCGCCGGACGTTCCTCCGTCGCGCGAACCGCGTGGGTGATGGACTGGCTCATCGCATGCGTCCGCCCACGCGCCGCTGCAGCAGAGTGAGCAGAAGCAGGATGCCGAACGACACCAGCAGCATCACGAGCCCGAGCGCGGCGGCTCCGGCATAGTCGAACTGTTCCAGCCTGATCACGATCAGCAGCGGAGCGATCTCGCTGACCATCGGCATGTTGCCGGCGATGAAGATGACCGAGCCATACTCGCCGACGCCGCGCGCCAGCGCCGCGCCAAAGCCAGCCAGCAATGCCGGGCCGAGCGCCGGTAGTACGACACGGCACACCGTCTGGGCGCGTGTCGCACCCAGTGTCGCAGCGGCCTCCTCCGCCTCGGGCGGCAGGTCCATGATGACCGGCTCCACGGTGCGTACGACGAAGGGCAGCCCGACGAAGATCAAGGCAACCAGGATGCCAAGCGGCGTGTAGGCGACCTTGATGCCGAGCGGCGTCAGCAGCGCGCCGATCCAGCCCTGCGGCGCTAACAGCGCGGTCAGCGCGATGCCGGCCACCGCGGTCGGCAGCGCGAGTGGCATATCGATCAGCGAGTCAACGAGATTGCGGCCCGGAAACCGATAGCGAACCATCACCCAGGCGGTCATCAGGCCGAGCGGCACGTTCACCGCCGCCGCCAGTACCGCGGCGCCGAAGCTCAGGCGCAGCGAGGCCAGCACGCGCGGCTCGGTGACCGAGTGCCACACCCCCGCGATGCCCAGTTCCCACGGCCGCAGCGCAAGCCCCGCCAGGGGCAGCAGCACGATGAGCGACAGCCAGGTGAGCGTGATGCCGAGCGTGGGAGCGAAGCCCGGCAGCGCGGTGCGACGGGCGGCCCGGATCATTTTCCAGGCGTGAAGACGCGGTCGAACATCCCGCCATCGGCAAAGTACGTTGCCTGAGCCACGTCCCAGCCGCCGAAGTCCCGGATGGTGAGCAACCGCAGCGTCGGATAGCGCTCCGCGTATTGCGCCGCCACGGCCGAATCGCGCGGACGGTAGTAGTTCCTGGCCACGATCTCCTGTGCTTCCTTCGTGTAGAGGAACTCGAGATAAGCCTGCGCCACCGCGCGGGTGCCCCTCCTGTCGACCACGCTGTCCACCACGGCGACCGGCGGCTCGGCCAGTATGCTGAGCGAAGGGTAAACAATCTCGAACTGGTCGGCGCCAAATTCCTTGCGCGCCAACCAGGCTTCGTTCTCCCACGCCAGCAGCACGTCGCCGAGGCCGCGCTGGACGAAGCTGATCGTGGCGCCGCGGGCGCCGGTGTCCATCACCGGCACCTGGCGGAACAGTGCGCGCATGAACGCCTCGGCGGATTCCGCGGTGGCGCCCGGCTGCCGTTGCGCCCAGCCGAGCGCGGCCAGGAAGTTCCAGCGCGCCCCGCCCGATGTCTTCGGATTGGGCGTGATCACGGCCACGCCGGGCTTGAGCAGGTCGGGCCAGTCGTGGACCCCCTTCGCGTTGCCCTTGCGCACCAGGAAGACGATCGTGCTCGTGTAGGGCGAGGCATTGTCGGGCAGCCGCGTCTGCCAATCTGGTGCAAGCAGCCCGCGCCTGGCCAACGCATCGATATCGGCGCCCAGTGCCAGTGTCACCACGTCCGCCTGCAGCCCGTCCAGCACCGCCCGGGCCGAGGCACCGGAACCGTTGTGCGACTGGCTGATGGTGATGCGCTGCCCGGTCTTTGCCTGCCAGGCGGCAATGAAGGCGCGGTTGACGTCCCGGTAGAGTTCGCGTGTCGGATCGTAGGACACGTTGAGCAGCGTGACATCCGCGGCCGCGGCGCGCCGGATGCCTGCACTGCCCAGCAGCATGCCGACTGTGGCGCGTCGCGTCAGAAGTCTTCGGCGCATGGCGGACCTCCGTTCCTGCGTTATGGATAACACAGGCGAGGCCGGGCACTCACCGGCATTCACCGCGCGTTCGCCTGCGCCTGCAGCGGCCAGAGCACGGCCCGCCAGTGCAGGGCGATCAGCAGCGTGAGCGCCAAACCCACACCGCAGTAGAGCGTCGCGGTCGACACGAAGCCGATCCGATCGATCAGCGCGCCGGCGGAGGTCAGGCCGATCGGCAAGCCGTAGATCGCCAGCATGCGCATCCCCATCACCCGGCCGCGGAATGCCCCCGCACTGTGCAGCAGCATGGCCGACATCGGCACCAGGCTGAGGCTCTGCGCGAGACCGGCGAGAATCAGCGCCGCGCTGCCACTCCCCGGGCTCCGCATATGCACGAACACCAGCAGCATCGCGTACCAGGCCAACGCAAACACGATCATCATGCGTGCCGGCCTGATCGCCCGGCCGGCCATACTGATGCCGACGGAGCCGAGCAAGGCACCGAATGCGAAGCTCGCGATCAGGTAGCCGAGGCCGGTCTGGTCGACGTGGTAGATATCCCTCGCGACATAAGGCAGCAGGCCGCTGGTCAGCGGGTACGCCGTCATGTTGACCAGGAAGGCGAGCCACAACGCGGCCAGCGAGGACGGCGTGTCCCACAGATAGGCCAGCCCTTCCCCGAGGTCCCGCCACAGCGAGGGTCGCGCGGACAGGGCAACCGCTTCCCTGCCGGGCCGCGCCGCCCCGACGCCGAGGGTCAGCAGGAACCCCACCACGTAGCAGCAGGCGATCGCGACATAGGCCGGCCCCATCCCCAATGCGGCGAACAATCCCGCCCCGGCGAGCGCGCCGACGGTGCGGGCGGAATCGGAGGTCGTGCGCGAGGCGCCCATGGCGCTGACGAAGCGATCGATCGGCATGGTCTCGGCAACCAGCGCACTGCGCATCGCAAGATCGGACGGGCGCACCAGTCCGGCGATCCCCGCGATGACGAAGACATGCACCGGGCGCAGCGTGCCGCTGAAGGCGAGAGCCATCAGGACGCTCGCCAGCGTGGCGTAGCCGACGCGCATGGCGCAGAGCACGTTGCGGAGACCCAGGCGGTCGCCCGCCATGCCGAACACCGGTGCGACCAGCGTGCCGAAATACTGTAGCGAGCCGAACAGGGTCAGCAGCAGTACCGAGCCGGTCTCGACCAGCACATACCAGCCGAGGATCAGGTTCTCCATCTCGGTGCCCCAGGAGGTCAGCAGGTCCGCCGGGTACTGGAAGCGGAAGCTGCGCACCTGGAACGGCGCGAACAGCGAGGATCGCCACACCATGCCGGTGCGCCACCGCGAACCGCCGTGGTTCATTGCCTGTCCGGCCCCTCGTGCTTTCCTGGACGGCCTGACAGGCCATTTGGCCGGAGGTTAGCCCTGGAGCCCGACGACAGGAAGCCGGGCTACAGCACGTTCAGCATGAGTCGAACCCCACCGGAATGATGGGTTTCGCTCTGCTCAACCCATCCTACGCTTCAAACTGTAGGATGGGTTGAGCGCAGCGATACCCATCACCACGAGATCCGCTCACGTTTCCGGTCATCCTGAGCCTGCTCTATGGCTGGCGTGCCGCGTGCGCCAGCCGCCTGAACCAGGCGCCGGACGCGATCGCCGCCGACAGCGTGACCCCGTAGACCACCAGCGCCACGCCGAGCGCCGCGAACACCCCGCCGAGCGAACCTGTCGTGCGCAACGCGATCCAGCCACCACCGATCGCGATGAGCAGACGCAGCATCCCGGCGAAGAGCGGCCAGAACAACCGGCCGGCTCCCTGCGAGGCGAAATACAGCGACAGGCCAAGTCCGAAGAACCCGTAGGCGGGGCCGACGCTGCGCAGATACGCCGTGCCGGTCTCCAGCATGCGCGGATCGTGACCGAACAATTCCAGCCACGCCCGCGGCCAGATCGCGGCGGCCAGCCCAATCGTCTCGGTCAACGCGAAGGCAAGCGCGCCGCCGATCAGTGCGATGCGCAGTGCCCGCGCCCGCTGGCCGGCGCCAATGTTGGTGCCGACCAGGGCCACCAGCGGCGCGCCGAGACCGAATACCAGCGGCACCAGCAGATATTCCAGCCGGCCGCCGGTGCCATAGCCGGCGATCGCATCGGGCCCCGCCGCGGCACCCACCAGCGCCGTCGTCAGCGCTACGGTCAATGTCGTCTGCAGCGTGGTGACCGAGGCGACCGCGCCGACACGCATTATGTCGAAGAACAGCGCCCGCCGGAGCCGCGACAACCTGAGATGTACCAGGCAACGTCCGGAGAGGATGTACCATCCCAGCACGGCCGTGGTCAGCACCGTGGTGGACACCACCGCCACGCCGCCGCCTGCAATGCCAAGCGCCGGAAACGGGCCGAGGCCGAAGATCAGGCAAGGCGACAGCGGCACCAGCAGCACGACACCGACACAGATCACCGACGCGGGCACGAACATGTTGCCGGTGCCGCGGATCACGCTCGCCAGCGCGTTCATCAGCCACACCAGGGCGGTGCCGGCAAATACCACGTTGGAGTAGCTCAGCGCGGCTTCGAGCGAGGCGCCCTCGCCGCCCATCGCACGATACAGTGGCCGACCGAACGACAGCACCAGCGCGGAAAACATCAGGCCCAGGGCCAGGTTTATGATGATCGCGTGCAGCACCAGCGCGTCCGCATCGTCGCGCCGCCTGCCGCCGAGCGCGCGCGCGATCGCCGATGAGATGCCGCCGCCCATCGCGCCACCCGACAGCATTTGCATCATCATGAACCCCGGAAACACCAGCGCCATGCCGGCCAGCGCATCGGTGCCGAGGCGCGACACGAACCAGGTCTCGATCAGGCCGGTGGAGGCCTGTGCCAGCATCACCAGGATGTTCGGCCACGCCAGGCGCAGCAGGGTCGGCACGATGCGGCCGTGCAGCAGCAACTGCGTGCGCGGGCTGTGCGCGGGCGCGGCCGGTTGCGGCCCGGCGCTGACCGCGACGCTCATGCGGACTCCTCCGGTCTGAGCAGGCTTCCGCGCGCACCGCTGGCGAACTTGCGGCGAACGCCCTCGCCGGCGGCGGGCCCGGGCGCCAGCACGTAATCGGGACCAACCAGCGGCCGGCCGGTCGCCCGGTCCACCAGGACGGGATCGGCAACGGCACCGGTCGCCGCGTCGACGATCAGCACGGACGGCCCCTCAGGAGCGAAGTGCCGGTTGCCCCAGGCGAGTATCGCCAGCATGACCGGGCGGAAGTCCCAGCCGCGCTCGGTCAGCCGGTACTCGTCACGCGGCGGGTGCACGCTGTAGCGATGGCGCTCCAGCAGCTCTGCCTCGACCAGCGCGTTCAGCCGCCGCGTCAGCATGTTGGGTGCGATGCCGAGGCTCTTCTGGAACTCGTCGAACCGGGTAATGCCGGCGAACGCGTCCCGCAGGATCAGGATGCTCCACCACTCGCCGACCCGTTCCAGGCTGCGGGCGATCGGGCACTGCATGGTGCCAAAGCTCTTGCGTTGCATGACCGGAGCATGCCCGAGTCACTAGCATGATGCAAGTATCTCCGGCCGGCCTGCCTACTTGGCAGCTCTCGCCGTCACCACCGCCTTCTGCAATTCGGCCAGGTCGACCGCGCCAGGGATCAGCTCGCCGCCGATCACCAGCGCCGGCGTCCCCTCGATCCCGATCGCGTGCGCCAGCTTCAGGTTGGCGTCGATCCGCGCCTGGATCGCCGGATCGTCCATGTCATGCTCCAGCCGCTTCCAGTCCAACCCGAGCCGAACCGCCGCCTCCTGGATCATCGGCTTGGTGGTCTGCGGCGGAGCGTTCATGATCGCGGTGCGCAGCTTCTCGTAACCGCCCTGCTTGTGCGCCGCGAGCAAGGCCTTCGAACCCAGCACGCTCGCCGGTCCCAGGATCGGCAGGTCCTTGTAGATCAGCCGCACGCTGTGATCCCGCGCCAGCAGATCGGCCATCGCTGGCTCCAGCTTCCGGCAGTACGGGCAGCGCGTGTCGAAGAACTCGACGATCGTCACGTCGCCCTTCGGATTGCCGCCGGCCGGATCGGTGGGATCGACCAGCGCGTCCCGTGCGGCAGCGATCGCGGCGCGCGAGGAGGCCTGCTGCCGATCGCCATCCTCGGCCTGCAAGGCGGCAACCGCGTCGCGCAGGATCGACGGGTCCTGCTTGAGCGCGTCACGCAGGGTCTGCACGATTTCCGCGCGCTGCGCGGGGGTGAATTCTTCGGCCTGCACCGGGGCGGCAAGCAGGCACGCGGCAACGCAAAGCAAGGCGAGGCGGAGGATGCGTGTCATGGACGGCTCTCTTGCTCCAGCGCAGTGCCGATGTCGAGCGGTCACCGGTTGCCGGTGCCGCGGAAGGCGTCTATGGCACGGTCCCTCACCAGGATGACGCGGACCGGCCGAGAATCGAGGCCGCCCGCCCGAACAAGGGGTTAGCGAAGGTGCGGAGCAGCATGGCGGGCAGATCAGCGTGGCTGCGCCCCGGCGTCCTGCTGGCGCTGACGCTGACCTGTTCGGCGTGCGACACGGTCTCCGGCGTGACCGACAAGGTGTTCGGGTCGAGCGGCCCGCCAGCGGGCCAGCCTGGCTTCGTGCAAGGCTTCCTCGGCGGCGCGGTGGCTGACGAACCGCGCGCCGCCCTGGTGGCGCGCGAGGTCCTGTCCGCCGGTGGTTCGGCAGCGGACGCGGCGGTGGCACTCGGCTTCGCCCTCACCGTCACGTTGCCGTCGCGCGCCGGGCTCGGCGGCGGCGGTGCCTGCCTTGCTTATGTGGCCGACAGGAAATCCGCGAATGGCGGGGTGCCCGAGGCGGTGGTGTTCACGCCGATCGCACCGGCCGGGTTCGCGGCAAACGCCGACCGGCCGGCCGCCGTACCGATGCTGCCGCGCGGGCTCTATCTGCTGCACGCCCGCTACGGCCACCTGCCGTTCGAGAGCCTGATCGTTCCCGCCGAACAACTTGCACGCTTCGGCACGCCGGCCCCGCGCGCCCTGGTGCGCGATCTCGCCCTGATCGCGGGCCCGCTGCTCGCCGATCCGAACGCGCGGGCGGTGTTTTCCCAGGGCGGCGCACCGATCACCGAGGGGCAGCAGTTGCTGCAGCCCGATCTCGGAGCCACCCTCGCGCAAATTCGTGTTGCAGGCGTGGGGGACTTCTACACCGGCGCCCTTGCGCGGCGAGTCGAGCAGGCGTCGCCGCTTGCCGGCGGTCCGCTCGCCTTGTCCGATCTGCGCGGCGCGCTGCCACGGCTGGCGCCGGCGATCGTCCTGCCGGACCGGAACGACAAGGTGGCATTCCTGCCGCCGCCGGCCGATGGCGGCCTGGCAGCCGCCGCCGGGTTCATGACCTTGCAGCGCGACCCCTCGGCCCTTGGCAACGCCGCCGCCCGGGCGCTCGCGGTGGCGGCACGCTGGCGGGCAGGAGGGGCGGACGCGCAGGGCCTGCTCACTGCCACGAACCTGCAGGAGGCGGCGCTGCCTCCCCTGCCCGCCTCCACCAGCTTCGTTACGCTCGACAAGGACGGCAACGCGGTCGCCTGTTCGCTCAGCATGGACAATCTGTTCGGCACCGGCCGGATCCTGCCTGGACTCGGCTTCCTGCTCGCCGCATCGCCGGCCGCGGTGCCGCCGCCGCTCTTTGCCGCAGCGATCACCTGGAATGAGAACACCCATGCATTCCGCGCCGCAGTCGGCGGTTCCGGCCAAGCCGGGGCGCCCGGCGCGGTCGCGGTCGGGATGCTGAACGCGTTGCGCACCAACCAGCCCATGGCCGCGCCGGTGCCCGATCCTGGGCGCGCCAACGTGATCGAATGCAGCCGCTATCTGCCTGGCGAGAACGGAAGCTGCGCCTGGGCGAGCGACCCCCGCGATGCCGGTCTGGCGGTTGGCGGCAGTTGATCATCCCCTCATCAGGAAGAGGAAGACGCGAATGAGTGGGTTTCGGCTTGCGAGACGCTGCGGCGTGCTGGCCGGTGTTGCGGCCCTGTGGGCAACCGCCGCCTGGGCACAGGGTCAGCCGGCGCCGACGAGCGCCGGCGCCGAAACCAAGACCGGGATCAAGGCAGCCAGCATCAAGTTCTACAACTGAAGGCCGTGCCGTGCTGAAGGTCGGGTGCGGAGCCACGGCGCCGCCGTTCATCGTGATGGACGTGATCGCCGCGGCCAATGCGCGTCAGGCGGCACTGCCGGCCGGCGCCCCGCGAGTGATCCGCATGGAGGTGGGGCAGCCGGGGACGGGCGCGCCCGCCGGAGCCGCCGCCGCCGCCGCAGCGGCTCTGCGGTCCGGTGATGCGCTCGGCTACACCGAGGCGTTCGGCCGGCGCTCGCTGCGCGAACGGATCGTGGCGCATTATCGCGACTGGTATGGGCTGGATGTGCCGCTCGAGCGGGTGGCGGTGACGGTGGGGGCGTCCGGCGCCTTCCCGCTGGCCTTCCTCGCCGCGTTCGATCCAGGCGATCGGGTGGCGCTGACCTCGCCGTTCTATCCGCCCTACGTCAACATCCTGACCGCGCTTGGGATGCAGCCGGTGGTCCTGGAGGCGGGGCCGGAGACGCGGTTCCAGCCGAGCGTTGCGATGCTGCAGCGGCTGGACCCACCACCGGATGGGCTGATCGTGGCGAGCCCATGCAATCCCGCCGGCACGATGCTGCATCCCGACGAATTTTCCGCCATTGCGGCGTGGTGCGACGGCGCGGGCGTGCGGCTGATCAGCGACGAGATCTACCACGGGCTGAACTACGACAGCCCGATCGCCACCGCCGCCGGTGTGAGCCCGCATGCGGTGGTGGTGAACAGCTTCTCCAAGTATTTCTCGATGACCGGCTGGCGGATCGGCTGGCTGATCCTGCCCGAGGACCTGGTGCGCCCGGTCGAGTGCCTGGCGCAGAATCTGTTCATCAGCGCGCCGTACATCTCGCAGGTGGCGGCCGAGGCGGCGTTCGACTGCCACGACGAACTGACAGCGAACGTGGCGCGCTACCGCCGCTCGCGCGACCATCTGCTGCGCACGCTGCCTGAGGCTGGCTTCACGCGGCTTTCTCCGGCCGAGGGTGCGTTCTATCTGTTCGCCGACATCGCTGACCGATCGAACAACAGCACGGCGTTCTGTGCGCGCATGCTCGCGGAGGTCGGCGTGGCGGCGACGCCGGGGGTGGATTTCGACCGCACGCGCGGCAACCGGTTCCTGCGCTTCTCCTATTGCGGGCCGGAAACCGACATGGTGGAGGCGGCGGCGCGGCTGAAGGGCTGGCGATAGGTCGCGCGCCGCCATGACGCGGCTGTGGTGCGGCCGACTGGGAGCTCCACCGAAATGATGGGTATCGCCCTGCTCAACCCATTCTACAGGCCGCCGTAGGATGGGTTGAACGCAGCGATACCCATCACGCCTGGACCGAGGTCGCTTTGCTTTTGCGTGGCGCTCCGTGGTTCTCTTCGCCGCATGGAACCTCGACGGACTGGTCGAGGCCACGCACCGATCAAGGGAGGCGACGCATGCAACTGGGTATCCACCTGCCGCAGGCCGGCCAGCAGGCCACGCCCGAGCGCATCATGCGCGCCGCATTGCGCGCCGAGGAACTCGGCCTCGCCGATGTGTGGGTGAGCGAGCACATCATCGTGCCGAAGGACGCGCCCTATCCACCCACGCCGGTGTTCTACGACCCGGTGGTGACGCTCGCCTGGGTGGCCGCCGTCACCAAGCGCGTGCGTCTCGGCACCAGCGTGCTGGTGCTGCCGATGCGGCATCCGTTGCCGCTCGCGAAGGAGCTGGGCAGCCTGCAGAACCTGTCGGGCGGGCGGCTGATCCTGGGTGCCGGCGTGGGCTGGCTGGAGGCCGAGTTCGCCGCGCTTGGCGTGCCGTTCCGCGAGCGCGGGCGACGCATGGACGAAGGCATCGCGATGATGCGCGCGGTGTGGACCGACGATCCGGTCAGCTTTCCGACGCGCCACATTCCGGCCGAGATCAAGGACATGCGCATGCAGCCGCAGCCCGACAAGCCGATCCCGATCTGGATCGGCGGCACGGCTGACGCCCAGCTCAAGCGGGCGGCGCGGCTGGATGGCTGGCATGGCAGCCGCATGCCGCCCGAGGACGTGGCACCGATCGTCCGCCGCCTGCGCGCCGAGCGGCCCGAGCCGGAATACGCCATCTCGATGCGCATCCGCTGGAACGGTCGGGACGAGGACGAACTCAGGACGCGGCTTGCCGCCTACGAGGCGATCGGCGTGCAGCACATCATGGTCGAGCCCGAGGATCGCGAGACCGAGGACTGGGATCGTCTGCTGGAAGGCGTGGGGCGAATAGCCGGTCGCTAGCGGCGGAACGCGCTGCGCTTTTCCGCCCTACCTTGTCGGGTAGGGCGGAAAAGCGCAGCGCATTCCGCCAGCCGCCTGACCTACCGCCGCCACCAACCGCGCTTCTTCTCCACGGCAGATGCCTCACCGGCGCCGATGACGATCGGCTGGATCAGCGGCTCCGGCTCTGCCTTGCTGGCGGCGACCGACTCGGGAGCGGATTCGGATGGAGGCGCGGGCTCCGGCTCGGGTTCCGCGGCAGGCTCCGGCTCCTCGGTCGGAGCGGCGGCGCGGGCGGGCGCGGCGGCAGTCTCCTCGACACGGTCCAGCACGTCGAAGATATCGAAGGCGTGGCCGCCGAACGGATTGGCCGGCGTGGGACCGGTATAGACCGGCGGCAGGTCAGGCTGGTCGGCACCAGGTGCTGCATGAGGCAGCATCTCACCGTCCGCACCCTCCGGCCGACGCCGTCGCCCGCCACGACGCCCGCGTCTTGGCCTGCCCCCGGGCACTTGACCCGGGGGGCCGCGATTCTCGTCCTCACCGGTGGCCTCGGCATGCTCCGGCACGCCTTCGATATGCGTCTCCACGGCCGCGGCCTCACCAACCTCGGACGCGGCGGCTTCACCGGGCACGGCAGGTTCGGCCGCGGTTGCAGGAGCGAGGTCCTCCCGGCGGCCGCCGCGCCGACGCCGACGCCGACGCCGCCGGCGGCGTTCGGCTTCCTCGGCGGTCTCGCCAGCCTCCGGCTGTGCGACCTCGCCGGTCTCCTCGGCCTCCTCCTCATCCTCCTCGGCGGCAACGTCCGCTTCCTCGGCCTCCGCTAGCGGCGCCGGCAGGGCGGGCGGATGCACGTCCGGGGTGATGACCGCCAGCACCTCGCCCGCCACCTGTGGCTTCACCCGATCGATGCGGAACTGCGACGCCATCTGCCCCTCGTCGCCCAGGCAGACCACCCGCATCGCATAGCGCGCCTCGATCTCACCCAGGCGGTCGCGCTTGTGATTGAGGATGTAGAGGGCGACCGGCACCGACGTGTAAACCACGATTTCCGCGGCGTGGCGTTTCGCCCCCTCCTCCTCGACGCCGCGCAGCACATGGATCGCGGCGCTCTCCGTCGAGCGCACATGGCCGGTGCCGCCGCAATGCAGGCAGGCGATGAAGCTCGTTTCGGCGAGCGAGGGACGTAGCCGCTGGCGGCTCATCTCCATCAGGCCGAAATGGCTGATCTGGCCGACCTGGATGCGCGCGCGGTCGTTCTTCAGCGCCTCCTTCAGCCGGCGCTCCACCATGGTGTTGTTTTTCTTCGACTCCATGTCGATGAAGTCGATGACGATCAGCCCGGCGAGATCGCGCAGGCGCAGTTGCCGCGCCGCTTCGTCCGCGGCCTCGAGGTTGGTGCGCAGCGCCGTCTCCTCGATGCCGCGTTCGCGCGTCGAACGGCCGGAGTTGACGTCGATCGCCACCAGCGCCTCGGCCTGGTTGATCACCAGATAGCCGCCGGAGCGAAGCTGCACGGTGGGCTGCAGCATCGCATCGAGCTGCGCCTCCACCTGGTGTTTCGCAAACAGCGGCTGGCCCCCGTTGGAATCGCGCCAGAGCTGCACCTTCTTGGCGTGGCTCGGCATCAGCATGCGCATGAACTCATGCGCCGCGCGCCAGCCCGGCTCGCCGTCGACCTGAATTTCGTCGATGTCGCGCGAGTAGACGTCGCGGATCGCGCGCTTGATCAGGCTGGCTTCCTCGTAGATCAGCGCGGGGGCGACAGACTTCAGCGTATGCTCGCGGATGTCCTCCCAGAGGCGCAGGAGGTATTCGCAGTCACGCCTGATCTCCGGCTTCGGCCGGTTGGCGCCGGCGGTGCGCACGATCAGGCCCATGCCCTGCGGGATTTCCAGCTCGGCCATGATCTCCTTGAGCCGGCGGCGATCGGCCGCCGAGGTGATCTTGCGCGAGATGCCGCCGCCGCGCGGCGAATTGGGCATCAGCACGCAGAAGCGTCCGGCGAGCGACAGATAGGTGGTCAGCGCCGCGCCCTTCGTGCCGCGCTCCTCCTTCACGACCTGCACCAGCAGGATCTGCCGGCGCTTGATCACCTCCTGGATCTTGTAGTTGCGCAGGAATCGCGACGGGATGCGGCGCTCACGGGCGTCCTCGCCGCCGTCGCCCTCGCCACCCACGGTCTCCGGCGGCGGTTGCTCGGGGATCGGCTCGACCGCCGAATAGGCTTCCTCGCCGGTCTCGGCGGCCTCCTCATCGGCAGCCTCGCCGGCGTCCCCTTCAGTCACCGTGTCGGCTGCATCCGCCGCCGCGGCTTCGTCCGCGCTCTCCGCCACGGGCGGCGCGGACCATGCCGCGCCCTCGTCACGCTGTTCGCCGGGTTGTTCCGCGACCGGTTCGGCGTCGATCGAGGCCCCGATGCTCTCGCTGGCGATGGCGGCCGGCTGGGCGGGATGCTGCTCCGGCTCCTCCGTTGCGGCATCCAGCCCAAGAGGCTGCGAACCGCCCGATTCGGTGGCCGACGCCGCCGCTGTCTGCGACTCTTCGACTGTCGCCTCGTGCCACTCGGTGTCGACCGCAACGCGTTCGGCCGGCCCGGTCCCCCCGGCCTCCGCCTCGGCCGCGCGGTCCTCCGCCTCCTCCTCGCGGCGCGCCTCCTCTGCCTGCATCTCGAGCAGGCGCTGCCGGTCAGCGACGGGAATCTGATAGTAGTCGGGATGGATCTCGCCGAAGGCGAGGAAGCCGTGGCGGTTGCCGCCGTACTCGACGAACGCCGCCTGCAGGCTTGGCTCTACCCGGACAACCTTGGCGAGGTAGATGTTGCCCTTGAGCTGCTTCTTGGTCGATGTCTCGACGTCAAAATCTTCTAGCCGGTTACCATCCAGCACCACCACGCGGGTTTCTTCCGCGTGTGTGGCGTCGATCAGCATGCGCTTGGTCATCCAGTCCTGAACTCCGGTAAGCCGCCCGGCACTGCTGCGCGGGCCTGGCTGGTCCTCGGATCAAGTCCGAGGATGCCCAGGCCATCGGCGCGCGCACCGGCGGGCGGCGGAATAGGCTTGTGGGAAGGGGTTGGCCCGTCCGCTCAAGGATCGGAAAATCGTCCGGCCGAACGTGACGGAAGCATGTCATCCCATCAACAGAGATGGGCATTGCCGCCGAATTGGTTAGGGTTGGCCCTGCGGCAATCATGACTTCGGCGAACATCGGTCCCTGGCATCGGGGCATGCGTTCCATCGTGGAACGCCCCGGGTGAAAGCAAGCGTCTGCCAGCCCTGTCGGGCCGGCCGACCCGGCGCGCTCGCCTGTTGGCAAACGGCGGCGCGGCGCGGGCGATGACGCGGCAGCGGCGGATTCCGACCCTCCCCGGACCTCATCCAGCCGAAACTGGCGCCCGGCCGGATCACGGGCCATCACTTCCGCCGGGGCCACGCCCGGAGCGGCGGATGATCCACCTCCCCCGGGTGCGTCACCGGAGCGAGCCAGACCATGAAGCAATCCGGCCGCCACCGCAAGCTGATCGCGGCGGTGCAGCACGGCACGGGGTTGCCGGGACGAGCGGGGCGGGAATCGGGTGGGTCTGTAGGATATATGCGATTTAAGAATAGGTTAGAGCCGGCTGGCGGCTTGGCGCCAAGCGGGCCTGTGCCGCGCCGTGCCGCCTTGCGCGCGGGGCTTCCCACGGGGCACGGGTCTTGGCTCTTGGCTCCCGGCGGGCGCCGCCTCCCCTGTCGGAGCACCATGTGCCGGGGCGGCCGTGTTGCAACACGCGGCGACAGCCCGTACGACGGGGCCCCTCGATCGAGACAGGTCACCACATGGACAAGGCAGAGCTGACCGCCTGGGCGCTGGCGAACGGATGGCAGATGATCGCCGGCTGCCCGAGCCTGACCAAGCCGCGCTCGCCCAAGGAGGCCATCGTGCGGATGGTGTTCAAGGCGACGGTGGTGAACCTGGAGGTCAAGAAGCCGGCCGGGAAGTGGGAGAAGGTCTCGGGCGAAGCCTACGCCAAGGTCCTGGCGGACCCCGATACGGGGCTGCCCGGGGGCCTCGGCCTGGCCAGCATCCCGGGGTTCACCATGCTGATGCAGGACAACAAGGACCGCATGATGATGGCCAGGTTGAGCGGGGGCGGGAAGGCGTAGCCCGGAAATCCCAGCACGCGGGCCATCAGCTCGGCCGCGCTGACGAAGCGCGTGGTCATCACGGCCATCGCGGGAACGCCAAGACGTTCGGCTGTCACGGAGTCATGCAAACTGCACGACGAGATCACGTCGGCGACGCCGAATTCCTCGCGCAGCATGCGGTCGAGGTGCGCGAAGAAGCCTTGCATGCCTTCCTTGCCGTTGGAGATGACACCGACCGTCTTGCCGGCGAGCGAGGCAAGGCGCGGTGCCGGCTGGCCAAGCGGCGGCACGGTTTCGTTGGTGGGGTCGAGGACCTGGAGAGCCATGGCGTGCCTGTGCTGGCGAGGGAAGCACTCATTCGTCATCCCCGCGAAAGCGGGGACCCAGGCGGCCTGGGTCCCCGCTTTCGCGGGGATGACGAATGAGCAATTGCTGCCAAAGTTCACCGCCCGGGCGGTTCGCAGTCAACACAGGCGCCGATCGGCAGGGTGACGGCGCTGCTCTTGTGCCCGAGCCAGGGCAGGATCACGGCGCCGAAGCCGCCGGCGGGGCCGCCGGCCGCGACGACCAGAAGCTGATCGGGCGACTCCAGCGCCGCATATTCGCTGTCGCCGCGATCGCGCACCACCGCGCCCTTGCCGACCTCGGCCCATTCGCGGCGATCCACCCGCGTGCGCGTGGATGAAGGCGGCGATGTCGGTCTTGCTCCAGCCGGCCGCTTGCAGATGGTCGCGCAACTGCTTGGGAATGATGAGGGCGTAGTTGCCGCCCCAGATCGAATAATACCGCATGTTGGCGCGCATTTCCGCGGCGAAGGTTTCCAGGATTTCCTCCGGCTGCGTCGTCCATTCGTTCATGATCTGGCGTGGCGCACCAGCCGCCATGACCGTGACGGCGGACACCTCCGGCAGCAGCCCGCGCTGCGCGGCGAGCGGCAGCCAGGTGGTGTCCTCCTCATCTTCGGCGATGCAGTAGCTGAATTTGCCGGGGAGGCCGAGGGTGGCGCGGTCTATGCCGCCGGGCCGCACCTCCAGGATGTTGATCAGGGCGAGGCGCAAGGCGCGGCCGATCACCGCGGTGGCACGGTCGCTGTTGCCGAGCGCGTTGAACGTGCCGCTGGTGCCGAGTTCGCGACGGATGGGGCCGTTCAGCACCACGAACACGGCGCAGCCGCCGGTGGAGGAGGTGGCGCCGTGCAGCAGGAATTCCGGCTCCAGCATCGCGGCGAAGGCGGTGAGGACGGGGGGAAAATGCATCGGCAGACAGCCGGCCATGACGGCGTTGATGGCGAGCTTTTCCGCCGTGATCGCCACGGCGCGCACCGGTTCGACGCCGAGCAGTTGCTCGGGCGGGGTCATTGCCCATTCGAGGCAGGCCTGGACGGCGTCTCGGGTGGGCGGGACGATCGGCGGGCCGTCGGTCCAGCCGTTGCTGTGGTAGAGCTCCTAGGCCGCGTGGATGTCGGCGACGTCGTAGGTCTTGGAGGCGAGGGGCATGGCGGTTATCCGTGTGGGGTGTCGATGGCATCGAAGCCACGTAGTCTACCGCGCAAGGATGCAATCGCTGAGGGCAACGCAGAAGACCCTAAGGTTACTGGCGTCAATTTGCGCCACCCAGTAGGGGGTGGGCACCTTGAACTTGTGGTCCGCAAAAGTAATGGAGACATTGTGGGGATCACGACTGTCTGACGAGAACTCGACGTGGCGGTGCGCAACTGCGTTTCTCAGGTGCCAGATGTGCCTGCCTAGATCTTCGGAGCTACCGAGGATGAACGTCCACAGATTGACTCCGGGCGGATTGAGGTGCTCCAGGGGATATCGTGACAAACTCTGATAGTGCCTGCTTCGACCGGAAACACAATGAGTCCAAGCAGGGAAAGCATTAGCTGCGTCACCACGTGAACGTCGGCACCGTCATGGCGGCCGTCTTCAATATACGCTAGGTTCTTCAACGTCCGATCGACGAACCCGATTGGATCGTTCCGAGGTGCTAGAATGATTGGTCGCTTCACCACATTCCCCCACGTCTGACAAACTGGGTTGGCTGTGCCGTCTTGGACATCCAGCACGTATTGTCTCGATCACTATGCTCGGGAATTCCCGATGGGGTTATCGCCTATCGGGGCCAGATATCCGATAGCAGACCAAGCGCCTGAGGACCGGTGTCGTCCGCTCTCGATGCTGACGATGTCAAAGCATAAAAGCGCGACGCATCGGTTGCAATTCCGACCGCGCAAACAGCAACATCGCCCTGATCCTCTATCCAGGACAATACGTCCTTCAAGTGAAGGTCCAAAATATTTGGTGGATTTACGGACAAGGTGGCATCATCTGCCGGAGCACCGTCTGTTAGGACAAGAATCACCTTGGAATTGTCTTTTTCCAAGGATATTCTGTCATATGCCCATAGGACCGCCTCGCCATCAATATTCTCCTTGAGCAACCCCTCTCGCAGCATCGCTCCAAAATTAGTAGCAACGTCCGCCACATTGTCATCGAAAGATTTATATATAATATACCGTAAATCATTCAATCTACCTGGATTTTTGGGCCTTCTGTCTCGAACCCATAATTCTCGGGCCCGTCCGCCCTTCCACGCCCGGGTAGTGTAGCCGGCAATTTCTGTCCTTATTCCGTTACGCTCTAGAAGTTCGGCAATAGTGAATGACCAGGCTGCCACAGATGCGATGCTGCCCCACAGGCTGCCGGAGTTATCGATCAAAACGTATACAGACGCGCGATTTCCCTTCGCCAATACTAAGATTTCTTGTTCAAATTTCTTGATGTAGTCAGCAAACCTCCTTTGGAAGGCCTTGCTCAATCGACGGACTTGGGCGAATAAAGAAAGCAATTCGTCCGGGGGACATATGTCTTTTGCATCAACTACTTCGTCAAATCGCTTTGTGTAAACATAATATCCCTTAACTTTGCTGCGGGCGGCATCGGTTCCCGAAACCTTCTTGGTTAGCCTCGCCTCGCGCGGCTCGATCTGCTCTCGTCTAATACCAACCGTCCTAACCACTGACCGATGCCCATTCGCGGGTTCCGATTGACCGAATGCGATCTGGATCGTCGGTCAGAAACCGCCAGGCTTTACGGCATGCCTCGACAATAGCGTCGTAAGTGTCCCAGACGACGGC
>JBGPND010000053.1:0-27040 GCA_041487355.1 Acetobacteraceae bacterium
AGCATGCGGCAAACTGATCCAATACGACCTCCCGAGGCGTGGCGTTCACACCAATCGGTAGAATCGATCACGCCCGCGCCGGGCAAGCGCTGATCCAATTGTCAAGCGTGTTTCAAGTGCGATTCCCCTGGCCGGCGCCCTGCTGATCCAGGCCCCGGCCGCGGCGCCGACGAACCTGCCACGCCTGGCCGCCGGTGCGTGCCGATGCCGGGGCCGCAACTCCGCAACCCAGGGTTGATTTGTCGAAAAAATTTACATGTTCTGAAAATTCACACGGCTCCTTCCTGGTAAACCATTGATTCACCGCAATATCCTGTGTTGGCACGATATTTGCTTCCGAGAAAACGGCAGACCGGCCAGGTCCAAATGATTGGATTCAATGAGTCATCGGGCGCGGGAGGCCGGCAATTTGTGGGGAATACAGATGACGAAACTGAGGACGCTTCTGGCGGCGGGTGTCGTGCTCGGAGCATTCGGCTCTGGTCCGGCGTGGTCAAGTGTGGTCGGCGCACCCACTGATGATTTGCTTGGCTGTGATTCACCCTTTGGCGGAAGCTGCAACGTCAGCTTTGACGAAAGAGGGCATATCTCGGCCTCGTTCTCTTCTTTCCTATGGGGGGGCCTGACTTCCACCGTCGCCCACGTCGCCCCGGCCAGCAACCCGGCCTGGGTGGATTCCCTGGGGAACCCGCTTGAGGTAACCTCCTACACGCTCCAGGTGAACGACCCCAACACGGGAGGACCCGCTGAATTCTTCAACGGCGCCGTGGGGCTTTGCGAGTTTGGCGTGGCCACCGATGGCTCGGCCTGCACGGGCCCGACCGGCGACGACAAGAGCGACGTCGTGCTGTTCAATTACAATCCAGGCGACGGGAAGCTGCACATCGACTTGCTGTCCGACAACCAGGCCGTGTTCAATTTCGCGACGGACACCAACGTCCTTGAAGTCGGGCCGGAGGGGAACAACGGCGCCCTCTACCGTGCGCTCGGCGAAACGGGCGGTGGTGAAGATGTCTTTTATCACATAACGAGCGACGCCCCTGAGCCCGCCTCGCTGGCCCTGCTCGGAACCGCCCTTGCCGGTCTCGGCCTGCTCCGCCGGCGCAAGGCCCGGTAGCGCCTCGCACGATGGCGACTGACAACAGGGCGGCATCTTCGGGTGCCGCCCTTAATCGTTTTGTGGTCAAGCCATGCCGCCTCAATGTCCCGCGGCACGCGCCGCGATCTGTGCCGCATCCTGTCCGCTGATCCACGCTCCGGCCACCGTGCCGGCGAACCCGTCGTGGCAGGCCTCGCCGGCGAACAGCAGGTGCCCGTCGGAGAGCGGCCGACCCAGGCCGGTGCGCGCCTCGGCGTCACCCGGCCGCACATAGGCATACGCCCCGCGCACCCACGGATCGGCGTCCCAGCGGGTGACCAGCGTCGCCCCTCCAGCGAACAGCCGATCGACCCCCGCACCGAACATCGCGCGCAACTGGCCGAGGGCGAAATCCACTGCCGCCGCCTCGCCTTCGCGCGCCAGCGTCCAGGCCGTGGAACCGCCGACCCAGCCCTGCACATAGTCGCGCCCATGGGGCCAGCACTGGAAGTTCATCGTCGGCTCGCCGCTCCGCGTCACCTGGTGGTCGACCGAGCAATGCAGCGGCAGGTCGAGCCGATCCGGCCCGGTGGCTCGCAACGCCACCTTCATCGCCAACCCCATCGGCAGGGCATGGATGCAGGACTGGACGTGCGGCGGCAGCGGCGGATCGAAGCCGATCGCGCCGGCCGCCAGCACGCCGGTGGAGACCGTGACGATGGCGGCGCCGGCGGTGATGGCGCCGCGCGGTGTGTGCATGGTCACGCGTCCGCCCTGGCCGTTCCAGTCGATGCGCGTCACCGGCGTCGACAGGCGGATGTCGAGCCTGGCGCCGAGGCGGCGGGCGACGAAGGCGCCGATGCCGCCTTGCGGGACAAGGTTGCTGCCCGACAGCACATTGCGCTGCCAGTCGAGCAGGCTGAATTCGTCCGCCTCGGCGCAGCAGATGATCGGGCCTTCCCAGGTCTCCACCGTCACCGCCCAGGAGTCGCCCGGCAGTGCCCGCGCCACCTCGGCCAGCTTCGCGTCGGCGCGCGTGCGCAGGATGCGGGCCGCCATGTCCTCGAAGCGCGGCCAAGCGGCGGCATAATCCGCGTATTCCGCCGGCGTCGCCTCGTGCTGGCCGACGAAGGTGCGTTCGCGGCGCAGTTCGTCGGCGCGCAGCAGCACCTCGCCGGCCTGCTGTGCGATCGGCACCAGCGGGTTGCGTTCCGCCGCGTGTAGCCACACCGCGCCCATGTCGAACCACACGCCGCCAAGCTCCGGCGGATACGCCGTCCACGCACGACCACCGATGCGCGCGGATGCCTCGAGTACAAGCGCGCTCCGTCCGGCGTCGCGCAACGCAGTCGCCGCGCCAAGGCCGGCAAGACCGGCGCCGACCACGACAACATCGACATCCGGCGGTGCGAAGGGCATGGGGGAGCCTCTTGCGTGGTTGCGGTTTTAGGGCGCGTTCTGGATTACCGGAATCTCGCCGGAACGATGGGTTTCGCTCTGCTCAACCCATCCTACGACTACGACGCAACCCGTAGCCCGTAGGATGGGTTGAGCGCAGCGATACCCATCACGGCTGGCGAGGCTCGCTCGCATTTCCGGTCAGCCTGAACCCGCTAGAGACACGCCTCAACAACAGTGCACCCGCATCCAGCACCTCGACATCCCACCCTGGAGCCACCAGGGTCGTCGCGTCGAGCTGCGTCACGATGGCCGGACCGGTGAACCGGTCGCCGGCCCCCAGCCCTTCCCGCTCATACACCGCAGCTTCGACGGACCCCATAGCGCCATGCACCACCTGCCGGCCGACCGGTTCCGCCCCCGCGCCCGGCGCCAGGACCGGGCGCCTCGACTCGGGTGCGCTCGCCTCCGCCTCCACGCGCAGCGTGACCAGCTCGACCTCCGCCTCCAGCGTGAAACCGTTGAGGGCCTGATGCGCCTCGGCGAACGCCGCCTTCGCCGCCCCTGCCCCACCCGGCCAGACCACCGCCAGTTCGGCGCCCTGCCCCGCATACCGCAGCAGCGCGACCCGTGTGGTCCGGCGATCCCCCGGCGCCACACGCTCCTCCACGAACCACGCCCGCGCCTCGGCCTCCAACGCGGCGAATACCGGCTCCGCCGCGTGCCATTCATCCGGCCGCGGCAGAGTGCGGGAGAACTCCGCCTTCAGCGTCGCAGCCAGCAGCCCCTCCGCACACAGCACGCCCGGCGCCGGCGGCACCAGCACGCGCGTGATGCCGAGCAACTCGGCCAGCGCACAGCCGTGCAGCGGCCCGGCGCCGCCGAACGGCACCAGGGTGAAGTCGCGCGGGTCATGGCCACGCTCCACCGACACCACCCGGATCGCGCCCACCATGTTGGAATCGGCGATCGCCAGGATCCCGCGTGCCGCCTCGTGCAGCGACAGGCCGAGCGGTTCCGCGATACGCGCACCGATCGCCTGTGCTGCCAGCGCAGGGTCGAGCGCCATGCGCCCGCCCAGCAGCGCGGCCGGCAGGTGGCCCAGCACCAGATGCGCGTCGGTCACCGTGGGCTCGTCGCCGCCGGTGCCGTAGCAGGCGGGGCCCGGAACCGCACCGGCGCTGGAGGGACCGACGGTCAGCGCCCCATCGGAGAGCCGGGCGATCGAGCCACCCCCGGACCCGATCGTCACCATGTCCACCATCGGCAGCGGCAACGGCCAGTCGCCGATCCGCCCTCGCTGGGTGAGGTCGATGCGGCCGCCGCGCAGCAGACAGATATCCGCGCTGGTGCCGCCGATATCGACGGTAACGATGTCGCCGATACCGGCCGCTTCGGCCACGTCGCGCGCCCCTACCACGCCGGCGGCAGGACCCGACAGCACCGTGAGGACAGGTGCCCGCCCGATCGTCGCCGCTCCCGCCACGCCGCCGTTCGACTGCATCAGCAGCAGCGGCGCGGCAATGCCGGCATCGATCAACCGGCGTTGCAGACGGCGCACATAGGTGGCGACCGCCGGCATGACACCGGCGTTCATGATGGTCGCGAGGCTGCGTTCGTATTCGCGGACCACCGGGAGCACATCCACCGACGCGGTCACGGCCAGTTCCGGCAAGGCCGCGCGAAGGATTTCGGCGACGCGGCGCTCATGCGCGGGATACGCGAAGGAGTGCAGCAGGCAGACCGCGACGGCCTGCACATCCAACCGGCGCAGCGCCGCGGCGACCTCGTGCACGCTCGCTTCGTCCAAGGGAGTCAGCACTACGCCGCCCGGGCCGACACGCTCGCTCACCTCCAGCACCCGCTCAGGCGGAACCGGGCGTTGCGGCTTCACCCAGGCGAACAGGTTGGCGTGGCGCGGGATGTCCTGCCGGCCGATCTCCAGCACATGGCGAAAGCCGGCGGTGGTCACCAGGGCGGTGCGTGCGGTCTTGCCCTCCAGGATCAGGTTGGTCGCGACCGTCGTCCCGTGCAGGGCGCGGCCGATCGCGGCAGGCGATGCAGCGGCTTCGGCCAGCGCGAGCATGACGCCGGTGAGAAAGGCCTCCGACGGATCGGACGGCGTGCTCGGCGTCTTGGCCCGCCAGGCGCGCCCGGTCGCGCGGTCGGCCAGCGTCACGTCGGTGAACGTGCCGCCGATGTCCACCGCGACGGCGAGGTCAGCCGATGGCATCGACATAGCCCTTGCGATGGAATGCCTTCGCCGCCGGCCGCCTGGCCCGCCTCTCCCTGGTAGCGGCTGCGTCCACCGCGTCGCCGCTCACCACCACGCCGTAGTCGCGCCGCGCAGCCTCGGGCGAGACGAAGCCATTGCGGATGTCCTGCAGCACAAGCTCCGGCGGGCGGTCGAACGGATGGCCATGGCCACCGCCACCGCCGGTCTCCAGCAGCAGGATGTCGCCGCGTCGCAGCACCGTCCCGTCCGACAACGGCGCCAGCACCTGCTCGTGCGGCGTGCCTGGGTTGACCACTGCCCGGCCGGTGCCGCCCTGCATGCCGCCGGCCGCGCCCCATGGCGGGTTGACCACGCTGTCGATCCGCATGGACAGCACGGCGTATTCCGCCAGCACCTCGTACTCGCGCACCACGCCGGCCCCGCCGCGGAACCGGCCCGCGCCGCCACTGTCGCGGTGGATGCTGTAACGACGCAGCCGCACTGGGTAGCTGAGCTCGAGGAACTCAACCGGAAAGTTCTCCTGCGCAACGAAATACACCGCATCGATGCCGTCCGCGGTGGGCCTTGCGCCATAGCCGACCCCGACGCCATCCGACATCAGGAACGGTTTTCCCCCGGCGGTGCCCCGCAGCAGGATGATCACGTAGGCGGAGTGCGCCGCCGGGGCGCCACCGCCCGCGACATTCACCAGCCCGTTCAGCACCGCCAGGAACCGCATCATCGTCATGCCGCGCAACCCAAGCGGAGCGGGAAAGCGCGGCCAGAGCAGCGAGCCCTCGCGCAGCCGCACCTCGTCCAGTGCGCGGGGACCGCCGGCGTTGCACACCTGAGCCGGGTCGCCACCGAGGAAATAAAGGCCGAGCGCCATGCCCGGCACATCCGGGTTCATCAGGAAGTTGACCGGCCCCGGCGCCTGGTCGTCCGTCTCCGTCGCGTCGAGGATGAAGCGATCGTCCGGCGTGCGGGTGAGAGCGAGCCGGATGAAGAACGGGCCATTGCCGTGACCGTCGGAATCGATCGCGTCGCTGAACCGGTGCGTGCCGACCGCGAAGGTTTCCCGCAGTCTGGCGCGCACCAGCTCCCTGGTGCGGGTGAACAACTGGGCGAGCGCATCGGCCACCACCTGCCGCCCGAAGCGCCCGAGGATCTCCTTGACGCGGCGCACGCCGAGATCGACCGCGGCCATCAGCGCCCGCGCGTCGCCCCGGCTCTGCGCGGGATAGCGCGAGTTGCGGTGGAAGATCTCCAGCGCCGCCTCGTTCACCGTGCCCGCGTCGATCAGCTTGGTCGGCGGGATGATGATGCCTTCATGGAAGATGTCGGTGGCATCGGAACTGATCGAGCCGGGCCGCAATCCGCCGATGTCGGAGAAATGCGCCCAGCCCATCACGAAGGCCTCGCGCTTCCCCGCATGGAACACCGGTGCCAGGAACACCTGGTCGTTGGAATGCGACACAGCCCCGCGCGAGGCGTAACAATCATTGTACCAGTAGAGATCACCCTCGCGCATGGTATCCGGCGGAAAGCGGGAAAATACCGGCCCCGTGATGTCGCCGAAAATCGGCACCATGGAGCCGACCACCATCACCCCGTCGGCGTCGAACAGTGCGGTGTAAAAATCCTTCTTCTCCCGGATGAAGGCGCTGATCGCGGTGCGCTCCAGCAGCGCATCCATCTCGGACTGCGCCGCGCGGATCGCGCCGCGGATGATCTCCAGCTTGATCGGGTCCAACCGGCTCATCAGTCGGCGAGGAAGGCGCGATAGACCTCGACCATATCGGCGACCGCGGCGGCATAGAGAAGCGCACCATGCTCCGGCGTGGACAGCGACGGGTCCGAGCCGATTCGCCCGTCCGGGAACCGCCGCCGGTAGTCGGCGCAGTCGAAGAACCCGGTGCTCGTTGGCGCAACCTTGGGCGACATCTGGGCGTGCTTGATCGCCAGCGGCTGGTAGTGCTGCGCCAGCGACACCTCGGCCGCCGTAGCATGACTGCCGTTCGCATCGCCGTACAGCTCGTGGGCCAGCGCCGTCGCACGCGGCCCCTGCGACCAGAACAGCATCTTGCAGCGGACCGGCGAGGGCTCGCCATGCGCGCGCATCGAGGCCGCGGCATAGATTTCGTCGAACGCCGCCGTCACGGTGGCCACGTTGCCGCCATGGCCATTGATGAACAGGAAGCGTTCGAAGTCGTGCTTCATCAGCGACGTCACCACGTCGCCCACCACCGCGATCAGCGTCGAGGGTCGCAGCGTGACCGACCCTGCGAACCCCAGATGGTGCTGCGACATGCCGATGGTGAGCGTCGGTGCCACCAGGCAGCCGATTTCGTCGCCGACGCCCTTGGAGACGAACTCCGCATCCAGGTGGTCGGTGCCGATCAGCCCGTTCGGCCCGTGCTGTTCGGTCGACCCGATCGGGATGATGATGCCACGCGAAGTCCGCAGATACTCCTCGACCTCATGCCAGGTGGACAGCGCGAGCTGCATGGAATTTCTCCTAACGCCCAACGCATCTTGCAGCCCCGCTGCTTCTCTCGCAATTGTGCCACGCCGAAGCTACCGAGCAGAGGCCCAACCGCGCCGATCTGAACACGGCCCGAGGGCGGCTGTCCGTTGTCCGACGGAACCGCCGCTTCTGGCGGGCGCGGATGCCATGTCGGCGTTTCAGGCGGGCGACCCTGTTGCGTCCCACCCGCCTGCCCTCGGCGTGCAGAGCGGCATGCACACGTGGACTGCCGTAACGCCATCCGTTGTCGGCATGAACGCGGCGTATGTCCTGGGTAAGGGCGCGGTTGGCAGCCGCACGCGCACTCTCCGGCCGATCCCGCCACCTGGGTCAACGGCCGTCCGCTCCTCTCCCGCAGCGATACCCAGGGCAATCGGGTGAATGTCCGGGAGCGCGAACGCTGGATCGCTCCTGCCACCTGTCACCCGGCCGCCACGATCGTCGGATGGTGCCCAAGGAAGTTTCCACACGGAGTTCACCGAGGAAGGCACACGGAGAGCCACGGAGAAGGGAAGAAAAAGGGATGCAAGCGCTTCGCGTGAAGCGCCGTTCTCGCTTCCTCCGTGGCTCTCCGTGGATCCTCGGTGAACCCCGTGTCAAATGCCGCCTTGCTCCGCTGGCCATATGCGTCAGCCCTGAATGTTAGGGGGTGCGGCGCCGGCGCCCTGATGGCACGGGCACGCGCGGCTGCCTATGCTGCGACGCGCAACCGAGAGGAGACGAACGCGATGGCCTTCTACGAACTCCGCCAGTACAAGGTACGGCCCGGCAAGATGGACGAGTGGGTCAAGATCATGGAGGAGGAGATCATCCCCTTCCAGGTGTCCAAGGGCATGGTGATCTGCGGCAGCTTCCGCGGCGAGACGGATGATTCCGTCTATGTCTGGATCCGCCGCTTCGACAGCGAAGCCCAGCGTGAGGCGCTCTACAAGGCGGTCTACGAGACCGATTACTGGAAGACCAAGATTGCGCCACGGGTTCCCGAGTGTCTGGACCGCGAGAAGAACGTCATCACCCGGATCATCCCGACCCCGAAGTCGACGGTGCAGTAGCGGCCTGCGCGGATCGGGCGCCAGCGCGCACGGGCCGGTGCCTTGCCCGTCGACCGAGAGCCCCAGCCATAGCAGCAGCGACGAAGCAGGGACCTGCACCGGTGGAGTAGGCGGCGTCGGGTCGGGTACCGTCGCGCGGCGGCCTCAAGCCGTCACGTTGACCTTGCCCGTCTCCGGCGCCCCACTCGCTGCTTGCGTTGCCGAGCCTGCGCCGGAACTGGCCGGAGCCCGCGGCAGAGTCACATGCTGGCCGAGCGCCCTCGCGGCTGCCGCGATCTGCTTGCCGAGGGCGGACAGAATTCTGGCGTCCGCGCCGCGTGATTGGTCATACGTGTAGTTGACCAACAGCCGGTTCAGTGCGGCCTGCTGTTGCCATCTCGATGCGGCGGCGGATCCAGCCGGTGGTTGCGCCGCCTCCGTGCCAGTGGCGGTATTCGCTGGCGCAGCAGCTTCTGGGGGAGGCGCGGCGCTCTTCGGGATGTGCGTGGCCGCCGAGGCGGCGGTGATTGGCATTGGCATGACGCGTCCGTTCGGCAAGAGGTGACCGTCGCCGTCACTTTTTGCCGGCCGCCCCAACATAAGGGCACCGACTGGATAAGAAACTGTGACTATCCACCATGTCAGCAGGTTCATCTCCCGGCCGGACGACCTGACGCCACACCACCTCTGGTTTCCCCCGCCGCCTCCCTATATGAGGCCTGTGGCGCCGGGCGGGTCCCCTCCCCGGCGCCTTCGCATGAGGCCCGTATGACCGACCGCCCCCCTGGCGACCCCGTCGCCGAGATCGCCCGCCGCCGCACCTTCGCGATCATCTCGCACCCCGACGCCGGCAAGACCACGCTCACCGAGCACCTGCTGCGCGCCGGCGGCGCCATCCAGCTGGCCGGCAACGTGCGCGCCAAGGGCGAGCGCCGCCGCACCCGCTCGGACTGGATGGGCATCGAGCGCGAGCGCGGCATCTCCGTGGTGACCTCGGTGATGACCTTCGAGCATGCCGGCTGCGTGTTCAACCTGCTCGACACGCCGGGCCACGAGGACTTCTCCGAGGATACCTACCGCACGCTCACCGCGGTCGATTCCGCCGTCATGGTGATCGATGCGGCCAAGGGCATCGAAGCGCGCACCCGCAAGCTGTTCGAGATCTGCCGCCTGCGCGACATCCCGATCGTGACCTTCATCAACAAGATGGACCGCGAGAGCCGCGACCCGATCGAACTGCTGGACGAGATCGCCTCCACGCTGGCGCTCGACACCGCTCCGGTGACCTGGCCGGTGGGGCGCGCGGCCGAGTTCGCCGGCACCTACGACCTGCGCTCGCGGCAGATGCGGCTGACCGCGGAACTGGCACAGTCCGACCCACGGATGCAGGCGCTGGCAGACGAGGTGGACCTGATCCGCGCGGCCCTGCCGGAATTCGAGCCCGCAGCGTTCAACGCCGGCCATCTCACTCCGGTCTATTTCGGCAGCGCCATCAAGGGCATCGGGGTCGCCGATCTGCTCGACGGGCTGGCGGAATACGGCCCGCCGCCGCGCGCGCAGAAGGCGGACACCCGCACGGTGGATGCCAGCGAACCCGGCCTCACCGCGCTGGTGTTCAAGATCCAGGCGAACATGGACCCCAACCACCGCGACCGCATCGCCTTCGCGCGCGTCTGTTCCGGGCGGCTGGCGCGCGGCATGCGGCTGAAGCAGGTGCGCACCGGCAAGTCGATCCCGCTGCACGCGCCGCAGTTCTTCTTCGCCCGCGAGCGCGAGCTGGCCGAGGAGGCGTTCGCCGGCGACGTGGTCGGCATTCCCAACCACGGCACGCTGCGCATCGGCGACACGCTGACCGACGGCGAGGACATCAACTTCCTCGGCGTGCCGTATTTCGCGCCCGAAATCCTGCGCCGCGTGCGGCTGGACGAGGCGATGAAGGCGAAGAAGCTGCGCCAGGCGCTGGCCGAACTGGCGGAGGAGGGGGTGGTGCAGTTGTTCCGCCCGCAGGACGGCGCCGCGCCGCTGGTGGGGGTGGTCGGCACGCTGCAGCTCGACGTGCTGGCCGCGCGGCTGGCCGGCGAATACGGCGTGGCCATCGGTTTCGAGGCCACACCCTATGGCCTGGCGCGCTGGGTCTCATCGGACGACAGGCGCGCGCTGCAGAAATTCATCGCCGAGAACCGCGGCGCGATGGCCGATGACGTGGACGGCGATCCGGTGTTCCTCGCCACCTCGGCCTTCATGATGCGGCGGGCGGCGGAACTGGCCCCGGCGCTGCACTTCCGCGACATCAAGGATGTGCGCGCGGAAAAAGTGGCGGCCTGAGGTTCAGCCGCCTGGAGGTCTGGCCTGCGCCGTCGGTCGTGCAGCATGCGGTCAACAAGGGTGCGGCGACCACAATGGCGAGCGGTGCCAGGGCGATGGCCGACTTCCTCTGCATCGTGCTTGCTTCCTTGGCCCATCAGCCGAAATGGCTGACGATCTCGTTTCCGTGCAGCCAAGAACAGGTCACAGTCCAGTGACTATCGTTACCAGTTCGCCGCGTAGATCATAACGTATTGCGGCGGCATTTGATCAAACACGCCGACCGCCTTAGAAGGGCATATGAGATTGCCTTCATCCGTTATTGACCCGCCTCGGCGAGATGCCGCAAGCGGTGCACTGGTCGATCGGACAGCGCCAGCGGCCATTAATCGCCGCCAGGACTATTTCTCTGGTTGAAGAAATTGTTGCCACTGATCCAGTTGTACAATAATTTGTACGGGATGCAGCTCGAGAATTCCGGCTTCGACCGGAAACAGGGGGCGGCATGGTCGGCTATCGTTGCTACATCCTCGACGCCGAGGGTCGTATCCTTCAGGCATATGAGATCGAGTGCGAAGACGATGCCCAGGCTGAGTCTGCCCCCGGGACCTTCTCGCCCGGGACCCGTATCATCGCTCGGTCGAGGTGTGGGAGCGCACGCGCCGGATCATGAAGCTGAAACGTGACGCGGCGGTTGGCCTGCGGCTCGCCCGCCGCCTGCAACGGGCGAGGCGTCCCCTCGGCTCGGTGGTCTGAAACCGCCCGCGCACGGGCCGGTCGTCACATCGTGCTTCGGCCGAGACGCGATCGGCGCAGGGGAACGGGAGCGGGCTACGCGGCCGGTCGTAAACGATCGGCGTTGACTTACACTGCCGCCGCCGATACCAAGGCCACCGCTACCAAGAAAAGAAACACCAAGCGCAAGTCACAGGGGCTGCGTCGGGGAGGGGTATTGCCACCACTCCTGGAAGTGAAGGATCTGCACACCGAATTCCGCACCGGTGCGGGAGTCGTGCGTGCTGTCGACGGCATCTCCTACACGGTAGAGCCGGGTGAGACCGTGGCGATCGTCGGCGAGAGCGGGTCCGGCAAGTCGGTCGGCGCGCTGTCGGTGCTGCGGCTGATCCCCGATCCCCCCGGCCGCATCACACACGGCGAGATTCTGTTCGCTGGCCGCGATATCATGCAACTCTCGGATGCAGAGATGCGCGAAGTTCGCGGCGGCGAGATCGGCATGGTGTTCCAGGAGCCGATGACCTCGCTCAACCCGGTGCTCACCATCGGCCGGCAGATCACCGAAACCCTCGAACAGCACCGCGGAGCGGACCGGGCGACGGCACAGAAGCGGGCAATCGAGCTGCTCGGCCTGGTCGGCATCGCCGATGCGGCGCGACGACTGAAGCAGTATCCGCATCAGCTTTCCGGTGGCATGCGCCAGCGCATCATGATCGCGATCGCGCTGGCGTGCGATCCCAAGCTGATCATCGCGGATGAACCGACCACCGCGCTCGACGTGACGATCCAGGCGCAGATTCTCGAACTGATGAAGGACCTGACGCGCCGGCTGAACGTCGCGCTGATCATCATCACCCACAATCTTGGCGTGGTGGCGCGTTACGCCAACCGGGTGAACGTGATGTACGCGGGGCGCATGGTCGAGAGCGGGCCGGCGGCGGACGTCTATCACAACCCGCGGCACCCCTATACGATGGCACTGCTGCGCTCCGTGCCGCGGCTCGATCACCCGCGGCAGGAGCGGCTCGACCCGGTCGAAGGCCAGCCGCCGGATCTGACGCGACTGGATGCCGGCTGCGCATTTCGCCCGCGTTGCCGCTTCGCTGTGGAGGCCTGCGCCGGCGCGCGACCTTCGCTCGAACAGGCCGGCGGGCCGGGACACCTCGCCGCCTGCTTCCAGAGCCACGTCGTCGGGCGCGAGACAGGAGCAGCGGCATGAGCGTGGCGGCGAGCGAGGCCCCTCCGCTGCTGGAGGTGAGGGGGTTGCGGATGCACTTCCCCATCACCGAGGGCCTCGTGTCGCGCCGGCTGGTCGGCGAAGTGAAGGCGGTCGACGGCATCGACTTCACCGTCCGCCGCGGCGAAACGCTCGGCCTGGTGGGTGAGAGCGGCTGCGGCAAGACCACGACGGGCCGCTGCATCCTGCGGCTGGAACGGCCGACCGGCGGCGAAATCCTGTATGACGGCGTCGATATCGCCAAGCTGGAGCGCAAGGAGCTGCTGGCGCTGCGCCGGCGGATCCAGGTGATCTTCCAGGACCCGTACAGCTCGCTCAATCCGCGCATGAAGGTCGGCGACATCATCGGCGAGCCGATCAAGGTGCACGGCATCGAACCCAACGCCGGGCGCCGCACGGCGAGGGTGCGCGAGCTGCTGTCGGTCTGCGGCCTCGATCCCCGGTTTGCTGACCGGTACCCGCACGAAATGTCAGGCGGTCAGCGTCAGCGCGTCGGCATCGCGCGTGCACTGGCACTGAATCCGGAGTTCATCGTCTGCGACGAGGCGGTCTCCGCGCTCGACGTATCGATCCAGGCGCAGGTGGTGAACCTGCTCGAGGACCTGCGCGAGCGCTTCGGCCTGACCTACCTGTTCATCGCGCACGATCTGTCGGTGGTGCGCCATCTCTGCCAGCGCGTGGCGGTGATGTATCTCGGCCGCATCGTCGAGCTGGCGGACGGCGACGAACTGTTCGGCAATCCGCTGCACCCTTACACGCAGGCGCTGCTGGCGGCGGTGCCGGTGCCGGATCCCAGCGTGGAGGCGCACCGCACGTTCCGACCCGTGCAGGGCGAGGTGCCAAGCCCGATCAATCCGCCATCCGGATGCGTGTTCCACCCGCGCTGCGCCATCGCGGTCGAGGGCTGCAAGCACGCGCGTCCGGAACTGCGGGAAGTGCGGCCTGGCCACTTCGTCGCCTGCAGCGAGGTGCGATAATGGTGATGGGTTTCGCTGCGCTCAACCAATCCTACAAGTTTGGGCGTAGGATGGGTTGAGCCCTGCGAAACCCATCGAACCTGGTGGGGATGCAGACGCCGCGACTGACAAGACCATAGGGAAGTAACGACGATGCGATCAGCCTTGATGGCGATTATCCTGGGGACCGCGCTGGCCGCGCCGGCGATGGCCGACGAGACGCCGAAGCGTGGCGGCACGCTCACCTACATGATTCCAGCCGACGCGCCGCCGACGCTCGACGGTCACCGCGAGACCACCTATGCCACCGTGCACGCGGCCGCGCCGTTCTACAGCGTGCTGATCCGCATCAATCCGATGAACCCGTCATCGCCCGACGATTTCGTGTGCGACCTCTGCACCGAGATGCCGAAGCCGACCGATGACGGCAAGATCTGGACATTCAAGATCCGCGATGGCGTAAAGTGGCACGACGGATCGCCGCTCACCGCCAATGACGTGGCGGCAAGCTGGCAGGAGATCATCCATCCGCGGCCCGGTATCTCCAGCGCGCGCGAGAGCTACTTCGTCATGGTCGACAAGGTGGCGGCGCCCGATCCGTCGACCGTGGTGTTCCACCTGAAATTTGCCACCAGCGCGTTCCTGCCGGCGCTCGCCGATCCGTTCGCCTGGATCTACAAGAAGGAGATTCTCGACAGGGACCCGCATTGGTACGAAAAGAACATCATGGGCAGCGGGCCGTTCAAATTTGTCGAATATCAAATCGGCCAGTCGATCAAGGGCGTGCGCAACCCGGACTACTATCACAAGGGCCTGCCGTATCTGGATGGCTTCGTCGGCATCTTCGCCGACAAGCAGGCGGTGCGGATCGACGCGATCCGTGCCGACCGCGCGGCGATGGAGTTCCGCGGCCTGCCGCCTTCGGCGCGCGATCAACTGGTGAAGGAGCTGGGTGGCAAGATCACCGTGCAGACCAGCGACTGGAACTGCGTGAACATGATCACGCCGAACCACAAGAAGAAGCCGTTCGACGACGTGCGCGTCCGACGCGCACTGATCCTGGCGATCGACCAGTGGCACGGCGCGGACGCACTGGCCAAGATCGCCAATGTGCGCACCGTGGGCGGCATCGTGTTCCCCGGCTCGCCTCTCGCTGCCACCAAGGAGGAGCTGCAGAAGCTTCCCGGCTACTGGCCCGACATCGAGAAGTCGCGTGCCGAGGCGAAGCGCCTGCTGAAGGAAGCCGGCGCCGAGGGGCTTAGCTTCGAGCTGCTGAACCGCAACGTCGATCAGCCGTACAAATACATCGCCACCTGGGTGATCGACGAGTGGAGCAAGATCGGCGTCAAGGTGACACAGAAGGTGCTGCCGACCGGCCCGTTCTTCGATGCGCTGCGCAACAATGCGTTCGACGTGACCGTGGATTTCAATTGTCAGGGACTGGTGAATCCGCTCATGGATGTCGGCAAGTTCCTGCCGCACTCGGTCTATACCGAGAACTACGGGAACTACGATGACCAGAAGGACATCGATCTCTACCAGGCACTGTTGCACGAAACCGACCCGACGAAGCAGCGCACGCTGATGCGCGAGTTCGAGACCTACGTGCTCGATACCCAGGCGCATATGTACATGATGCCGTGGTGGAGCCGGATCGTGCCCTATCGATCCTATGTGAAGGGCTGGAAGATCAGCCCGAGCCACTACGTCAATCAGGACCTGGCGACCATCTGGCTGGACGAATAGAGCGCCGTACAGGCGCGAGGGGAGAACGACAGGAATGCGATCAGGTGTATGGGTGGCGTGCGTCGGTGCGATGCTGGCGACTGCCCTCCCCGCTTCCGCCGCCGACACACCCAAACGTGGCGGCACGCTGACCTACCTCATCCCGGCCGATGCGCCGCCGAGCTTCGACGGGCATCGCGAGACCACCTTCGCCACGGTGCATTCGGCGGCGCCGTTCTACAGCGTGCTGATCCGGGTCAATCCCGAGAACCCATCGTCCACCACCGATTTCGTGTGCGACCTCTGCACCGAGATGCCGAAACCGACCGATGACGGCAAGACCTACACGTTCAGGATTCGCGACGGCGTGAAATGGCATGACGGCACGCCGCTCACCGCCTACGACGTGGCGGCAAGCTGGCAGGCGATCGTCCACCCGCCGCCGGGCGTGACCAGCGCCCGCGAGAGCTATTACATCATGGTCGATAAGGTCGAGGCACCCGACCCGGCGACGGTGGTGTTCCGCCTGAAGTTTGCCACCAGCGCATTCCTTCCGGCGATCGCCGATCCGTTCACCTGGGTCTACAAGAAGGAGGTCCTCGACAAGGACCCGCACTGGTACGAGAAGAACATCCTGGGCAGCGGGCCCTTCAAGTTTGCCGGCTACGAGGTCGGCCAGTCGATCAAGGGCGTGCGCAACCCGGACTACTACCACAAGGGGCTGCCGTATCTGGAAGGCTTCGTCGCGCTTTACGCCGCGAAGGAGAATGTGCGGGTCGACGCGATGCGCGCCGACCGCGCGGCGATGGAGTTCCGCGGCCTGCCGCCCTCGGCGCAGGAACAGCTCGAGAAGGCGCTCGGCGACAAGCTCGCCGTGCAGACCAGCGACTGGAACTGCGGCAACATGATCACCATCAATCACACGAAGAAGCCGTTCGACGACGTGCGGGTGCGCCGCGCGCTGGTGCTGGCGATCGATCAGTGGCACGGCGCGCCGGGGCTTTCGAAGATCGCGAATGTGCGGACTGTCGGTGGCCTGGTGTTCCCCGGCTCGCCGCTCGCCGCAACCAAGGAGGAGCTGCAACAGCTTGCCGGCTACTGGCCCGATATCGAGAAGTCGCGCGCCGAGGCGAAGCGCCTGCTGAAGGAAGCCGGCGCGGAGGGGCTTTCGTTCGAACTGTTGAACCGCAATGTGTTCCAGCCATACGGCTATGTCGGCACCTGGCTGATTGACGAGTGGAGCAAGATCGGCCTCAAGGTCACGCAGAAGGTGGTGCCAACGGGCCCCTGGTTCGACTCCATGCGAAGTGGCAACTTCTCCGTCGTGCTGGAAGCGAACTGCCAAGGTGTGGTCAACCCGCTGCTCGATGTCGGCAAGGTGCTGCCGCACGCGGTCTACACCGAGAACTACGGCAATTACGAAGACCAGAAGGAGATCGACCTCTACCAGCAAATGATCCACGAGACCGATTTCGCCAAGCAGCGCGCGCTGATGCGCGAGTTCGAAAAGTACGTGCTGGACACCCAGGCGCATGCGTTCGTGATGACCTGGTGGTACCGGATCATCCCGCAATGGGCGTATGTGAAGGGCTGGAAGATCAGCACCAGCCATTTCGTCAATCAGGACCTGGCGACGATCTGGCTGGACAAATAGGCGGGAGGGACGCAGCGATGTACCAGTACGTTGCGAAGCGCGTTCTGCTGGTGATCCCGACGCTGGTCGGGGCGGCGGCCTTGGTGTTCGTGCTGATGCGCCTGATCCCAGGCGACATATGCGTGGTTCGCCTCGGCTCCGGTGGAGGGCGGTTCGACCAGCACGCCGTCGACCTGTGCCATGCCGAAAACGGCCTCGACCGGCCGCTGATCATCCAGTTCTTCGACTTCGTCTGGGGGTTCTTCCACTTCGACTTCGGCATCTCGATGTGGTCGGGCAAGCCGGTCTCGCTGGAAATCCTCACGCGGCTGCCGATCTCCCTCGAGATCGCCCTGCTCGCCACGGTAATCGCGATCCTCATCGCGATCCCGCTCGGCACCATCTCGGCATTGAAGCAGAATACCTGGATCGACGTGGTGGTCCGCACGTTCGCCATCGGCGGCATCGCTACGCCTTCGTTCTGGCTGGGCATCATCTCCATCCTGTTCGTGCTCGATGTCACCAACGCGGTCTTCGGCACGCCGTGGATGCCGCCGATCGACTATGTGCCGATCTGGCAGGATCCGATTCGCAACCTGTCGATGGCCTTCCTGCCAGCGGTCACCGTCGGCTACCGCTACGCCGCGGTCAGCATGCGCATGACACGCTCAGCCATGCTCGAAGTGCTGCGTGAGGACTATATCCGCACCGCCCGCGCCAAGGGCCTGCTCGAGAAGATCATCATCAACCGGCACGCCTTGAAGAACGCCCTGCTGCCCGTCGTCACCGTGATCGGCATCGAGTTCGCGTTCCTGATCGGCGGACTGGTGGTGACGGAGCAGGTGTTCAACCTGAACGGCATCGGGCGGCTGTTCGTGCAGGCGGTGCAGAACCAGGACTACACGCTGACCCAGGCGCTGGTGATGCTGACCGTCACCATCTTCGTGCTGACCAACCTTGTCGTCGATCTGTTGTATGGTTGGCTCGATCCGCGCATCCGCTTCGCCTGAGGGGAGACCACGATCATGTCCACCGCAGTGCACAGCTACGCCGCCGTCCCAACCGTCGTGGACGATGAGATCCAGCTCCAGCACTCGTTCTGGCAGGTAACGCTTCACTTCTGCCGCCGCGAGCCGCTCGGCGCATTCGGCATGTTGATTGTGCTGATCATAGCGGTGACCGGCTTCTCCGCCGAGCTGATTGCACCGTACAATCCGACATCCAATGATTTCGCGTCGATGACCGAGGCGCCGAGCTGGACACATTGGCTGGGCACCGACCAGTTCGGTCGCGACCTGCTGTCGCGCGTCATCTACGGCGCGCGCACCGCGCTGATCGTGGGCCTCACCTCCGCCATCGTCGGCGGCTTCGCTGGGCTGGTGCTTGGCGTGGCCAGCGCGTATTTCGGCGGCAAGCTGGACTTGGTCTTCCAGCGCATCTTCGACGTGGTGATGGCATTTCCGCTGATCATCATGGCGCTGGCCGTGGTGTCGATCTTCGGCACCGGCGTGCACAACGTGATCGTGGCGATCACCATCCCGCTGATCCCGCGCTGCGCGCGCGTGGTGCGCTCCAGCGCGCTGGCGATTCGCGAGATACCCTATGTCGACGCCGCGCGGGCCTGCGGCTACAGCCATTCGCGCATCATCATGCGCCACATGGTGCCGAACGTGATGGCGCCATTCCTCATCATGCTGACCGCGTTCGTCGGCCAGGCGATCCTGGCCGAGGCATCGCTGTCCTATCTCGGCCTCGGCGTGCAGGAGCCGACGCCGGCCTGGGGCTTGATGCTGCAAGGCGGCGCGGAGGAGTATGCGTCCACCGCGCCATGGATCGCGATCTTCCCAGGCTTGGCGATCGCTCTCACGGTGTTCGGTGTCAGCCTGTTCGGCGACGCATTGCGCGACGTGCTGGATCCGAAACTGCGCGAGCGCTGAACGTGCCTACGCCGGCCGCACGTTCCACGGATACACGCCCACACCTTGCAGGATGCCGGTGATGCTGCTGCGGTACGCCGTCTTCAGGAAGAACTGGCCGAGCGGAATCGTCGCGACTTCATCGAGCGCCAGATCGTGGATCGCCCGGGCGAGACGCCGCTGCGAGTCTTCATCGGATGCGTCCAGCCATTCCCGCACCATCTCCTCGACCTTCGGATTGGTCCACCAGCCGTACCAGCCGGACTGCCCCTGGCCGCGCACCAGCGTCGAGACCGCGGGATTGGAGTAGGCGACGGCGGGTCCCGTGGTGTGGAAGATGCTCCAGCCGCCCTTCTCGACAGGCTCCTTCGATGCGCGACGCTGCACCACGGTGCCCCAGTCCATCACCTGTAGATCGACATTCATGCCGATCTTCTTCAGCGTCTCCGCGGTGACATCGCCGAGCGGACCGATCACCGGGAAGTCGCTCGGGCTGATGATCACCACCTTCTGGCCGGAATACCCCGCCGCCTGCAGCAGCTTCTTCGCGGCGTCGAGGTCACCGGTCATCAGCTTGCGGCCCTCGTCCTCGGTCGTGTACGGCGTGCCACACACATAAAGGCTGCGACATTCGCGCCACAGTGCGTGGTCGTCGCCGATCGTCGCGCGCATGTAATCTTCCTGCTTCACCGCGGTCAGCACAGCGCGCCGGATGCGCACGTCGTTGAATGGCGGCTGCAGGTGATTGAGCCGCATCAGACTCAGCCGGCCCGACGGATCCTGGATCATCGTGCGGATCTGCTGGTTGCGCTCCAACTCGGGGAACAGGTCGTTCAACGGCCGCTCCCACCAATCCGCTTCGCCCCGCTGCAACGCAGCGGACGCCGTGGCCGCATCCGGGATGACGTTCCATTCCACCCGCGGGAAATGTGCGATCTTGCCGCCCGTCCCCCAGTCCGGCAGTTCCTTGCGCGGAACGTAATTTTCGAATTTCGCATAGGCGACCAGGCTGCCGGAGACGAAGTCCCCGGGCACGAAGCGATACGGCCCCGAACCGACCATTTCGGTGACCGCCTTCATCGGATCCGTCCGGGCGAGGCGTTCCGGCATGATGAAGGGAACCGCGGCATCCGGCTTCGCCAGTGCCTCGAGCAGCAGCGGAAAACGCCTTGTCAGGTGGATTTCCAGCGTGTTGTCATCGGGCGTCGCCCATTTCTCGGCAACCGCGTCCAGCAACTGGCCCAGCGCATCGCGTTTGCACCAGCGCTGCAGCGACACCGCGCAGTCGATGCTGCGCACCGGCGTGTTGTCGTGGAACTTCAGGCCCTCCCGCAGGCGGAAGCGCCAGACACGGCCATCCGCCGACACTTCGTGGCCAGCGGCCATCTGCGGTTGCGGCTGCAGATGGCTGTCGGCGGAATACAGCGTATCGAACACGTGGTAGCCGTGATTGCCGGTGACTGTCGCGGTGGTCCAGATCGGATCGAGTACCGTGAGGTTCGATTGCGGGATCAGCCGCAGCGCCGCCGTCTTGGCCGGTTGCGCGATCGCCGGCGCGGCAAGCGGCGCAAGTGCAGAGGCGACGGCTCCCTTCAGCAATGTGCGACGGCGCATGTTGCGTTCCTCCCGGTTTCTTATCGTGTTGCGTGGTTGTAGCCGATCTCGGCCAGCACTTCCGCCGTATGCTCATCCAGCCGGGGAGCGAGGCGGCGGATCTCCCCAGGCGATCCGGCAAAGGCCACCGGGATCGTCGTGCTGAGCAACGCACCCTCGGTGGGATGCGACACGGTCTGGAAGAAGCCCGTCTCGCACACGTAGGGATCGTGCAGCAGATCATCCAGCTCGTTCATCGGCCCATTCGGAATATCGGCCGCATCCAGCAGCCGGCGGCATTCCTCGGTCGTGTGCCGGCCCAGCAGGTCCGCCAGCAGGCCGTACAGCGTATCGATATGCTGCGTCCGCGCCGGCAGAGTGGCGAAGCGTTCGTCCTCTGCCAATTCCGGCGTGCCGAACACGCTGAACAGCCGTCGCCATTGTTCGTCGGTGGTGGCAAGCAGACAGACATGCCCGTCCTTGGTTGGATACGGCCGACGATGTTGTGTAAGCATGCGCGGATAGCCCATCGTTCCCTTGCCGTCATCGAACGTGGCGGTCCACAGATGCTCCAGCATGTTGAACGACAGCACTGTCTCGAACATTGGCACGTGCACTTCCTCGCCACGGCCGGTGCGCTCGCGGCGGAACAACGCCATGCCGATCGCGGATGCCAGCACATAGCCGCAGAACTTGTCGGCAAACGCCATCGGAATGTAGCGCGCCTCGCCCGAGGCGCGGCGGTTCAGCGCGGCGATGCCGGTGGCGCCCTGGATCACGTCGTCATAGGCCGGCCGATCGCGCCACTTGCCATCCTTGCGAAAGCCGGTCGCGGCAGCATACACGATGCGCGGATTGCGCGCCATCACCGCCGCCGCGCCGATGCCAAGCCGCTCCGCCGCTGGCAGGCGCATGTTGTGCACGAACACATCCGCCGTCTCGACCAGACGCAGCAAGGCGCCCAGTCCATCCGGCTGCTTCAGGTCCAGCACGACGCTGCGCTTGTTGCGGTTCAGGTTGAGAAAGAACGCCGCCATATCGGGATGGCGCGCCGGCCCCAGCCGTCGCATCGGATCGCCGTCCGGCGTCTCGATCTTGATCACGTCCGCGCCCATGTCGCCGAGAATCTGCGTGGCGACGGGACCCAGCACGTTGATCGTCAGGTCGACGACGCGGATGCCATCCAGCGGTCCAGCCACGTTACGATCCGCGGCACTTGATCATGCGCAGCGGCGTGTAGGTCAGTGCCACCGTGCCGTCCTGCTTCACCACCTGGTTGCGCGTGCGCACCAGTCCCCTGCCCGGCCGGTTGCGCGACAGGCGCGCCTCAATCACCTCGCATTCCACATGGATCGTATCGCCGGCAAACACCGGCTTCTCCACGTTGAAGTCCATATGCAGGAAGGCGAAGCCGGTGTGCTGCATGGTGGCCTGCACCAGCAGGCCCTCGGCGAAGCAGTAGCTCAGCGCCGCCGGTGCGAGACGATCCTTGATGTCGGACTTCTCCCGCAGGAACTCGATGTTGGTGAACAGCACCTCCACCATGCCGGTGCAATTGACGAAGTTGGTGATGTCCGCCTCCGTCACGGTGCGTCCGATGGTGCGGAAGCGCCGGCCTACCGGCAGGTCCTCGAAGTAAAAGCCAAGCCCCACGACTTCCATGCCTGGTCCCCCCTGTCAGCGCGCCGGACCGAGCAGGGCGCGGGCGATGATGTTGCGTTGAATTTGGTTGGTGCCCTCGACGATCTGCAGCACCTTGGCATCGCGGAAGTAGCGGTTGATCGGATACTCCGCCGAGATGCCCGCGGCGCCGAACAACTGCACCGCATCGGTGGCGACGCGCATCGCCGTATCGGTCGCGTGGCATTTCGCGATCGCCGCCAGCATGGCGAGTTCCTTGCCCGACGCTCCGCCATCCACCGCAGCCGCGGCGCGGTAGACCAGGTTGCGCGCCGCCTCGATCTGGATCGCCATGTCGGCGACCATCCAGCGTACGCCCTGAAAATCGCCGACCGCCTGGCCGAAGGCGCGGCGGTCGCTGATGAAAGCGATCGCATGCTCCATCGCACCCTGCGCCAGGCCGACACCGCGCGCGCCGATGATCGGGCGCGCCTGGTTGAACGCCTCCATCACCACCTTGAAGCCGCGCCCTTCCGCGCCAAGGCGGTTCTCTGCCGGCACGCGCACATCGTCGAGATAGAGCGCACAGGATGGCACGCCGCGCGCGCCCATCTTCGGCTCCTTGCGGCCGATCGTGAGGCCGGGCGTATCGCGCTCGACGATGAACAGGTTGATCGCGCCCTTCTCGCCGTCTTCGCCGGTTCGCGCGGCAACCAGAATGAAGTCGGCGACCGGCGCACCGGTGCACCAGATCTTCGCACCGTTGATCCGGTAGCCGCCGTCTTCCGCCTTGGCACGCGTGAGGATCCCAGCGACATCGGAACCGCTCTGCGGCTCGGTCACCGAGATCGCCGCGCGCAATGCGCCCGTCGCCATGCCGGGCAGCAGACGACGCTTCTGCTCGTCCGTGCCGCCGGCGAGGATCGCGGCGAACGGCGTCCACTGCACGACCAGAAGATAGGCGGTGTTGTAGCAGACGCGCCCTAGCTCCTCGACCGCCAGGCATGCGGCAACCATGCTGTCGAGGCCGCCGTATTGCGCGGGGAACGGCAGCGCGAACAACCCGAGTTCGCGCAGCAGGTCGAACATGTCCTGCGGATATTCCGCCGTCGCGTCGATCTCGTTCGCGCGCCGTGCCACTCTTTCGTTGGCGACGCGGCGGACCGTCTCCTGAATCCGGCGCTGCTCCTCGGTGAACTCAAGCATAAGATCAATCGCCCTGGAATACCGGACGCTCCTTCGCGACGAAGGCGCGATAGGCGCGGCCAAAGTCCCTGGTCTGCATGCAGATCGCCTGCGCCTGCGCCTCCGCCTCGATCGCTTCGTCGATCGACATGTTCCACTCCTGGTGGATGCAGCGCTTGGTCATGGCGTGGGCGAAAGTCGGCCCGGCCGCCAGCGATGCGGCAAGCGCATGCGCCTCGGCCAGTACGGTCTCCGGCTTGCACAGCCGGTTGAAGAAGCCCCAGCGCTCCGCTTCCGCACCATCCATCGACCGGCCGGTGTACAACAGTTCCGCTGCTCGGCCGGCGCCGATGATACGAGGCAGGATGTTGCACGCACCCATGTCGGCGCCGGCGAGACCCACACGCACGAACAGGAATGCGACCTTGCTCGCCGCCGTGCCAAGGCGCAGGTCGGACGCCATCGCGATGATCGCGCCGGCACCGGCGCAGATGCCATCCACCGCCGCCACGATCACCTGCGGGCAGGCACGCATTACCTTCACCAGCTCGCCGGTCATGTGCGTGAAATCGAGCAGGCCCTGCATGTCGTCCGCCTCCTGCATGCGGACCAGCGGGCCGATGATCTCGTGCACATCGCCACCGGAACAGAAATTGCCACCGGCGCCGGCAATCACCACGACCTTCACCGCGTCCGAATAGGCCAGCGCGCGGAACGTGTCGCGCAGTTCGGCGTAGGATTCGAAGGTCAGCGGATTCTTCCGCTCCGGCCGGTTGAGCGTGATGGTGGCCACCTTGCAATCGAGCGACCAGAGGAAGTGCTTCGGCTGGTAGTGGGCGAAATCCGTCCGATTCCTGTCATGGGGCAAGGCCATAGCGGACAAACCTGTGCTGGTTGCAGTGGGACCGGCAATTGCTTCATTGTGATTCTCGCCCGGTTCGTGCCGTGGCAGCAACCCCTGTGGAGATAATTGATGGCACGTGTCGCCGTGGTGACCGGCAGCGCTTCGGGCATCGGCCGGGCCACCGCAAACCGACTTGCGATGGACGGCTTCGACCTCGCCTTGCTCGATATCAACCATGCACAGGTGGAGGCAGCCGCCAGCGAAATCGCCGCCAAGGGTGTTCGCGCGATCGGCTACCAGGCCGATGTCACCGACCGGAGCGCGCTGGCCGCGCTGCGCGACCGGATTCTCGCCGAACTCGGCGCGCCGTCGGTCATCGTGAACTGCGCCGGCTGGAGCGTGGTGCAGCCGTTCCTGCAGAACGACGAGGAATTCTGGCACAAGGCGATCGACGTCAATCTCCTCGGCACCATCGCCGTCACGCGCGTCTTCCTGGACGACCTGATCGCTGCCGGTGAGGGCCGCATCATCAACATCGCATCTGACGCCGGGCGCGTCGGCAGCACCGGCGAGACCGTGTACGCCGCGGCGAAGGGCGGCGTGATCGCGTTCAGCAAGTCGCTGGCGCGCGAGATGGCGCGGCACCGCATCGCAGTGAACTGCGTCTGTCCCGGGCCGACGGCGACGCCGATGCTGCTGGTGCAGGATCCCAAGCGGATCGAGGCGCTCACCCGCGCCATTCCGATGCGCCGGCTGGCGCAACCGGAAGACATTGCAGGTGCCGTCAGCTTCTTTGCCGGGCCATCCGCCGGCTACATCACCGGCCAGGTGCTCAGCGTCAGCGGCGGGCTGACCATGGCCGGTTGAACGCGCCGCATCACAGAACCTGAAACACGTCCCACGACTCGCGTGCGGCACTCACCAGCCGATCGGCGTCCTCCTGCAACAGCAGCCGATCGGCGACAAGACGCGCGGTCGCCGTGGCGAGTTTCTCCGCCCACGCCTCGCGCGATGCATATCGCGCTGCGATCGAAGGTCGCGGGTCGCCGGTGCGCTGCCGCTCCGCCTCCGTCGCGGCGAAGGGAATCAGCGAACCATTGACCGTGAACAGATCGCCCTCGCCATGGCCCGGGCCGCGCACGGCCCAGCCGGTATGCGTCGCCAGCGGCGCATCCAGCAGCGGATGGCGAATGCCACCAACGGCGTTGCCGTCCGCATCGACGCTGGGAGCGAACACCGGGTATGCCGTGCTCTCGATCGGCGGTTCGACGGAATGGTCGCGCAGCCGCAGCTCGTTCAGCACGATGGGAAAGTTCACGCCTGGCAACACGGGAAATCCGGCACGCGCCTCGGCGAGCGGCACCAGCGTGCCTGCGCCGCGCGAGGGGAAGTGGCTCGTCGGCGGCGCAACGCCGTGTTCCACCCACTCAGCCAGGGCAATCAGCAGCGACCGCATGAAGGCGCCATAGCCGAGCGGATTGCCCGGCGACTGGGTAACCTGCCTGGCCATCGGCCGAGGCGCGGCGTGCTGCACGCCGCTCACCAGATAGACGCGCACGTCCTCCGGCATGGCGACATCGGCACCGCTGGTGTCGGTGACGACCAGCGAACTGCGCGCCTGCCAGAGATCGCTCTCGGTATCCAGATGCATCACCTTCGGGCACACACCGGCATCGCGTGCACGTTGCAGGATACCCGCGGTGCGGCCGCTGATCGGATCAGTCAGGGTGGGGTAGCTGAACGGGAACTGGTCATCGCCGTAGGAATGATCCTCGTGCTGCCTGGAATACCGGCCGGGCTGGGCGAAGACGGAGTTCACACAGGTCCGCCGCGATCCGCCGACCACCGGCAGCATCGCGTCGAACACCGGACGACCCGCGAGATCCTGGTTGAAGCCGTAGTACAACAGATCGCGCAACACACGGCCGCTTTGCGAGATACCGAAGCCAAGCGCATGGCGGATGCGTGGCCTGGAATCCGGCGCCAGCGGGTTGGGATTACCGGCTTCGTCACGCGCCGCATGTCGCAGGAACGCCACGATATCGCGGATCGCAGGGAAACCGATGCCCATGACCATCGGATCGCGCGCACGGTAGATGAATTCGTAGATCGCACCGCGATCGAAGCCAGGCTCGGTCGTCCGCGTGATCTCGACATGAAGTTCGTCGACGAGGCGCCAGGCGAGTCCCTTCGGTGTCGCCCGCGGATCAGCTTCGCGTTGCCGTACCGTCAGCGTTGCCTCCGCGACAGCCAGATCGGCGACAGGATAGATCAGGGTGCCGATGAAGCGGTCCTCGGAGACTTCCTGGATGTTGGCATCGCCAAGCAGGCCGGTTGCCTCGGCGATGAACTCCTCGCGGACCATGCCGGTCAGTGGACCGTTCGCGCCGGTGGCGATCGGAAACCGTGCGACGAGACGATCGGCGCCCGGCGGAACGTCGCCTTGCCAGGCACTCCAGACGACAGTGAAGCCGTGGCGCATCAGGAAGCCGTTGCCGGCGGTTTGCGGGTGCCCGCCTTCAGGCGCGCCGTTCAGCCGCGCCATCGCAGGCTGGTTGCCGCGATTGGGCACGTCGTACAGCAGCCAGCCATTGCCGCGATCGAGATCGATCGGCTTCAGGATGCGGAAATCGATCTGGTACTCCACGTTGCCCCGCGCATTGCGCGGCGCCCTGTCGAGATTGACGATACCGGCATTCAACGCATGCGTCGGGTCCAGGTCGCAGAATGCGGTGCCATGCAGTCGCTCATAGGCGCCCACGCCGCCGAATTCCGCGCCGCCGAAAACGGGAGTTTCCCGCTCGGTGATTTCGATCCGCCGTACGCCACCACCATTGCTCATGTCGTCCTCCCCGCGCGACGCAGCAGCGCGCTTGCCACAGCAACCTCGGTCCCGGCCAAGCCAACAGAGCAGAACAGGGTCACGTCATTCGAAGACTGCCGGATCGGCGCTCCGTCATGCACGACATCGGCGAGGTCACGCATCGCGGCTCCGGCCGGCGTGCCGTCCAGGAAGAAGCCCGGCCTATAGGATCGCGCCTGA
>JBGPND010000054.1:0-27034 GCA_041487355.1 Acetobacteraceae bacterium
CCCCGGCGCCAGCGTTCCACGCTCCTCCGGCGCCCCAGGTCCAGGCGCCGCCGCCTGTCGTTCACGCTGCGCCACCCCCGGCGCCAGCGTTCCGCGCTCCGCCGACGCCCCAGGTCCAGGCGCCGCCACCGCAGGTGCACGTGGCGCCGCTGCCGCCGCCACAGTTCCACCCGGCGCCACCGCCGGCGGTGCATGTGCCACCGCCAGCCGCTCCGGCCGCGCGTGCGGCACCGCAACAGGAGCAACGGCAGAAGAAACCTGGCGAGCCATAGTTTTCGCTCGGACGAGCTTTCGTGGCGGCCGAAGCTCTGTCATAGCTTCGGCGTGTCCAAATGCTGACCGCAATGCACCGCACCGCGATGAGCAGGGGCCTCGACCTGCTGCTGCTTCTGCCAGCGCTGCTGGTCGTCGTGCTGGAGCACGTCCTGTGGGCCGGTTCGCGCGCGATATTGCATCGGATCGCCAGCCTCGCGGTGGTGCGCGCGGCACAGCTCAGGCTGGGGCAGCTGCCGCCCTACGCCGCTGTTCCGTTGTTCCTGGTGCCGGATCTGTGCAGCCACGCGGCCGGGATCTGGGCAACGGTGCTGCTGGCGCGCGGCCATGTCGTCGCCGCGACACTGATCGCCGTGCTGTTCAAGGGGGTCGCTACCGTGGTGCTGGTATGGATCTACCAGGCATGCGAGCCCGCACTGTTGCGCGTGGCATGGTTCGCCCGGCTCCACCACAGCGTGTTGGCCGCACGTCGCTGGGTCCTGGACAGGACCAGGCCGTTGCGTGAGGCGGCGCTGCGCCGGCTGCGTGCGTCCGTGGCAAGGACCGGCTGGCTGGGGCGCCGCTTCCAGCACCTGCGGATGCGGCTGGCCGCCGGGCTCGACAGCGCCTGGCCGAAGGCCTGAGACAGCGATGCGTCACGCCCTTATGTTAGGTGTGCTGCTGGCCCTGGCCGGTTGCGCCGGGTCGCCTGCCGATCTTGGCATCACGGGACCCACGCCGCCAGCGCCGCCACAAGGCTTTGACGACGGCACGGTTGAGCGTCCGGGGCTGCCGGACGCCGGAGCCGGCTATGGCCCCAGCGTCACGCCCAGCACCGGCGGCGGCCGGTACTTCAATTACAATTAGGCTGACAGCGCCCGCGGTTCCGTCCGCACCCGCTTCACCAGCAGCTTGTTGAGCGCGTGCACATAGGCGCGGGCCGACGCGACGATCGTGTCGGTATCGGCGCCCTGGCCATCGACCAGCTTGCCGTTCTCCTCCAGCCGCACCGTGGTCTTCGCCTGCGCGTCGGTTCCCTCGGTCACCGCGCCGACCGAGAACAGCACGAGGTTCGCGGTGTGCGGGAAGATCTGCTGGATCGCCTTGAACGTCGCATCCACCGGGCCGTCGCCGGTCGACGTGGCGGACCTCACCACACCGTCCACCTCCAACTCCAGTTCGGCGCGCGGCGGCGCCTTCGACCCGGCATGCAGGTCGAGCGAGACGAAGCGGATGCGCTGGTGGTCGCGCATCACCTCATCGTCCACCAGCGCAACGATATCCTCGTCCCACACCACCTTCTTGCGGTCGGCGAGGTCCTTGAAGCGGCGGAACGCATCATTGAGCTGGTTGTCGCCGATTTCGTAGCCCAGCGTCTTCAGCTTGTCGCGGAACGCGGCGCGGCCGGAGTGCTTGCCCATCACCAGGCTGGATTTCTGCCAGCCGACACTTTCCGGCGTCATGATCTCGTAGGTGCCGGCATGCTTCAGCACGCCGTCCTGATGGATGCCGGCCTCGTGGGCAAAGGCGTTGCGCCCGACGATCGCCTTGTTCGGCTGCACGTCGAAGCCGGTGACGGTGGAGAGCAGTTTGGACACGCGCAGCAGGTGCTCCGTGGTGATCCGGTTGGCATAGGGAATCGCGTCGTGCCGGGTGCGTACCGCCATCACGATCTCTTCCAGCGAGGCGTTGCCGGCGCGTTCGCCGATGCCGTTGATGGTGCACTCCACCTGGCGCACGCCGGCGCGGATCGCGGCGATGGTGTTGGCGACCGCCAGACCCAGATCGTTATGGTTGTGCGTCGAGAGGATGACCTTCTCGATCCCCGGCACTCGCGTGCGGATCGAGGTGAACATGCGCTCCATGTCCTCGGGCAGCGCATAGCCCACGGTGTCGGGCAGGTTGATCGTGGTCGCGCCGGCGCCGATCGCCGCCTCGACGACCCGGCAGAGGAATTCCGGATCGCTGCGGGTGGCGTCCTCGGCCGACCACTCGACGTCGTCGGCGTGCTGGCGTGCCAGGGTGACCGAGTCGATCGTTGCCGCGATCACCTCCTCCGGCGTCAGGCGCAGCTTGTATTTCATGTGCAGGTCGGAGGTGGCGATCACGATATGGATGCGCTTGCGTTTGGCCGGGCGCAGTGCCTCCGCGGCGCGCAGCACGTCCATCTGGCCGGCACGGGCAAGGCTCGCGATCACCGGCGTGTTGGCCCGTTGGCCGATAGTTTCCGAGATCGTCTTCACGCTCTCGAAGTCGCCCGGCGAGGCGATCGCGAAGCCGGCCTCCATCACGTCGACGCCGAGCTCGGTCAGCGCCTCGGCCATGCGCAGCTTCTCGGTCAGGTTCATCGAGAAGCCGGGCGACTGCTCGCCATCGCGCAGCGTGGTGTCGAAGATGATGATGCGGTCGTCTTCCAGCTTGCCGAAGCTGGGATGTTCGATGCTCATTTTGGGTCGGGTCCTCGGGATGATTGCACGACATTAGCCTCAGGGTACCCCCTGAGCGATGCCGGCGTTCAGCGACCCGGCGAGACGCTCAGGGGCGGCTAAGTCGAAGGAGGAGGCCGAGGGCCAGCAGGCATGCGGAGCCACGCGCAACGGCGCGGGCGGTCCGACAGACGAGGCGCATGCCACGGAACATGCGGGTTCTATACCGTGTCGGCGGGCCGGGCGCAACCCAGGAGTGTGACTGCCCCAGGGGAATCGCACTTGTCATGGGGAACGTCTCACGGTCTGGTCCGCCTTGTCGCCTCCAGAGGGGGATCTGGTGCACCGGGAAAGAAAGCAAGCAAGTAGGATTCTAACACGGAGGAAAAGGGAGGTCGCACGGAGCGCACCGAGCAGGTTTTGGGCGCTTCGCGCAGGTTGATGATCCTGCTTCGCGCGAAGCGCATCCATCGCTTCTCCGTGTGCTCTGTGCAGCCTCCCTTTTCCTCCGTGTTAGAATCCTACTTGCTTGCCGATCCGCGAGACCGCACAGGCGATAGCCCTGGTGGCGCGAACCGCACGCTTATCGCCTTGACTTCCGCCCCACGCGCACTTCAGTCTGGCCGGCAAAATCGCCGAACGTCCAAGCCGTGCAACCTGCGGTCAAACGCCATGTACAACTACATCGTGCGTCGTCTGGCCTTCGGTGCGGTCACCGTGATCGGCGTGTCCATCGTCGTGTTCGTGGTGATGCGCATCCTGCCGGGCGACCCGCTGATCGCCATCTTCGGCCCCGAAGGCTTCACCAAGCTGACCGCCGAGCAGCGCGCCAACTACATGTCGGAGCTTGGGCTGAGCGACCCGCTGGTGGTGCAATATCTGCACTGGGTGAGGGATATCGCCAGCGGCAGCTTCGGCAGATCGTTTTTCCGTGCCGAAAACATTGCCGAGATGATCTTGCGACGCGGCCCGCTGACCGCGGAAATCGCCTTCATTTCGGTGGTGCTGTCCTGGGTGGTCGGGATACCGGTGGCGATCGTCAGTGCACTGCGCCCCAACAGTCTGGGCGATAACGTTTCGCGGTTTCTCAGCATCCTGTTCCTGGCACTGCCGGGCTTCTGGCTTGGCATGCTGATCGTGCTCGCCTTGCTGTTCTGGTTCGGCTACCGGGCGCCGCTCGCCAATGTGTCGCTGTTTGCGGACCCGCTGGCCAACCTGCAGATCGTCATCGGGCCGGCCATCGTGCTGGGTCTGGGACAGGCGGCCTACATCGCCCGCATGGCGCGCTCCAGCCTGCTGGAGGTGATCCGCGAGGATTACGTGCGCACCGCCCGCGCCAAGGGATTGAGCGGACGCCTGGTGATCAGCCTGCATGCCCTGCCCAATGCGCTGCTGCCGGTCATCACGCTGTCGGGCATTCTGCTCGGCTTCGTGCTTGCCGGCTCGATCCCCGTCGAACGCGCGTTCGGCACGCCCGGGCTCGGCTACGCCATGTTCACCGCGGTGAACGAGCGCGACGTTTTCGTCATGCAGAACCTGGTGTTCCTGTACGCCGTCGTCTTCGTGCTGCTGAACATCCTGGTGGATGTGACCATTGCCTGGCTCGATCCGAGGATTCGCTATCAATGAGCGTCACCCAGCCTGACACCGCGTTTCCGGCACAACAGGGTTCACGGACCGTCGAGGCGTCGTGGTTGCGGCGAGCCGCACGTGCCCTGCGGACATTTGCGCGACGCTCGCCGATGTCGGCAGTGTGGGGCTGCATCGCGGCCGGCATCATTTTCATGGCCGTCGCGGCACCGGTTCTCGCACCCTACGAACCGCTGAAATCCGACTTCAGGCAGATGACCAAACCACCCGACCCGCCGCATTATTTCGGTACCGACCAGATCGGCCGAGATACGCTCAGCCGGGTGATCTACGGCAGTCGCGCGTCGCTGACCGTGGCGTTCGGCGCTGTGCTGTTCGGCACCACGGTTGGGGCGTTGTGGGGATTGGCGAGCGGTTACTTCGGCGGGCGATTCGACATCATCAGCCAGCGCCTCATCGAGTTCATGCAATCGTTTCCGGATCTCATATTGGCGATGGCGATAGCCATGGCATTGGGTGCCGGGATGGGCACCGTGATCGTGGCCATTGCCATTACGCGAATACCGTTCGGCGGGCGCGTGATCCGGGCCGTGGTGCTGTCGTTGAAGGAGCTGTCCTACGTCGAGGCCGCACGGGGGCTCGGCGCGTCGCACCTGCGCATGATGGCCCAGCATATCCTGCCGCAATGCGTGGCGCCCTACCTGATCCTGGCGACGACCCATCTCGGCGTGGCGATCATCATCGAGGCGGCGCTGGGATTCCTCGGCGTCGGCATTCCGCCGCCAATGCCGACCTGGGGCAACATGCTGGCGGATTCATTGAACGCGGGGCTGGTGCCGCCGTGGTGGCTGGTGCTGTTCCCCGGCCTGGCCATCACCATCACCGTGCTGGCATTCAACCTGCTTGGCGACGGCATCCGCGACATATTGGATCCACGGCTGCGCGGCGCGGTGAGATAGCTTTGGCGACGTAGGGCGGATCAGCGAAGCGCAATCCGCCACGGGCGAGGCGGGTTACCCCCGGATCAAGTCCGGGGTTCGGCCAACCCGCCCTACAGTTTTACGCTGTCGACGGCCCGGCCGACATTTCCAACGGAAACCGAACGCCGCCGTCGTGCAGATGGCACGCGGCCCAGTGTCCGCTCTGCACTTCGCGCAAGGCCGGTGCCTCATGGCGACAGCGGGCCATGGCGTAGCGGCAGCGCGCGTGGAAGTGGCAGCCCGGCGGCGGGTTGATCGGGCTCGGCACGTCGCCTGTCAGGATCACGCGCTTGCGGCGCTTGGAACGTGCCTTCGGGATCGGCACAGCCGCGAGCAGCGCCTCGGTGTATGGATGCAGCGGCATCTCGAACAGCGTTGTCTTGTCCGTCATCTCGACGATGCGGCCAAGATACATCACAGCAACCCGATGGCTGATGTGTTCGACCACCGCGAGGTCATGGGCGACGAACAGGTATGACAGCTTGTACTCGTCCTGCAGGTCCATCAGCAGATTGATGATCTGTGCCTGGATCGACACGTCCAGCGCCGACACCGGTTCATCGCCGACGATGAGTTGCGGGCTCAGCGCCAGGGCGCGCGCGATGCCGATACGCTGGCGCTGTCCGCCGGAGAATTCGTGCGGATAGGAATGCATGAGCTCGGGCCGCAGCCCAACGCGCTCAAACAGGCTCGCGACCCGCTCGCGGCGCTCCTTGCCGCTCGCCACCTTATGGATCGTCAATGGCTCGCCGACGATTTCGCCGGCCGACATGCGGGGATTGAGCGAGGCGTAGGGGTCCTGATAGATCATCTGCATCTGCTCCCGGTACGGGAACATCTGCGCCGCATCCAGATCGGTGATGTCCGCGCCGTTGACGATGATCTTCCCGTCGGTCGGCTGGAGCAGCTTGAGCAGCGTCCTGCCGACGGTCGATTTTCCACAGCCGCTCTCTCCGACCAGCCCGAGCGTCTCGCCGCGATCGATGTGGAACGAGACGCCGTCGACCGCGTGCACCTGGCCGGCGATGCGGGAGAATACGCCTTTGTATATCGGGAAATGCTTCTTGAGGCCGCGGACCTCGAGCAAGGGGCTCATGGTGTGGCTCCGAGCAGGCGATCGGCGTACCAGCAGGCGATGAAGTGGCCGGGTTCGTGTTGCACCAGCGGTGGATAGGCCGCGCGGCATTCGTCTGTGGCGAAACTGCAGCGCGCGGCAAAGCTGCAACCTTTCGGCAGGTTGGCGAGTGAAGGAACCATGCCCTTGATCTCGGTCAACCGCGCGCGGTTCGTGTTGCTGCGAGCCGCAACGTCCAGGCTGGGGATGGATCCCAGCAGTCCCTTCGTATAGGGGTGACCGGGACGCTCGAACAAATCGTCGACGCTCGCTTCCTCGACCTTCCTCCCGGCGTACATCACCACCACCCGGTCGGCAGTCTCGGCGACGACGCCCATGTCGTGCGTGATGAGGATGATCGCGGTGCCGAGCGTGTCCTGCAGCTCGCGCATCAGGTCGAGGATCTGCGCCTGTATGGTCACGTCCAGTGCCGTGGTGGGTTCGTCGGCGATCAGGACCTTCGGATTGCACGACAGCGCCATGGCAATCATGACGCGCTGGCGCATGCCGCCGGAGAGCTGGTGCGGATAGGCGTGCACGCGGCGCTCCGGTTCGGGAATGTGCACGCGGCGCAGCATCTCGGTTGCCTGATCCGTGGCGTCGCGCTGCGACAGCCCCTGGTGCAGGACGATGGCCTCGCTGATCTGACGCCCCACAGTCATCAACGGATTGAGCGACGTCATCGGTTCCTGGAAGATCATCGAGATGTCGTTGCCGCGAATGCGCTCCATCTCGGTCTCGGTCAGGTCGAGCAGATTGGTGCCCTCGAAGCGAATGGCGCCGCCAACGATCCGCCCCGGCGGGTTGGCGACGAGACGCAGGATGGAGAGCGCGGTGACGCTTTTCCCGCAGCCGGACTCCCCGACAACGCCGAGTGTCTCGCCACTGCGCAGCGAATAGGACACGCCGTCGACGGCGCGGATGGCACCCGCCGGCGTGAAGAAATGCGTCTGGAGATCTTCGATCTCCAGGATCGGTCGGCCTGGCGCGGAAGCCGAACCCCCGCCCTGCTTCTCGATTGCCTCTGCCTGATTCAAGAAGTGACTCCCTGAGTTTTGTTATGTTATCGTTGATGCCCTAAATGGACGGGCTGGCCATCAGAGCATGCCGCCCTCAGTAATGAAAAGACAAAAGGGGAGGACACCGGTTATGAATGACCCACGTCTATCGCGCCCGTGGTGGACCCGCCGCGGCTTTCTTCAGGGCAGTGCCGCCGCGATGGCAGCGGGCGCGTACGGGCTGTCGCCGTGGCGCAGTCTGGCGGCGATACCCAACGAATTCGACGGCTCGAACTTCCAGCTCAAGGCGGCCGAGCCCAATCCCAAGTCCGGCGGCGTGCTGCGCTTCGCAATCACCATGCGCCCGCCGCATTTCGATGTGCACCAATCCGGCACGATCAACAGCCTGGGCGCCCAGGGGTGCATGTTCGACAACCTGATCCGGCACGATCCGCGCGACAGCGGCAAGACCATCATACCTGACCTGGCGCATAGCTGGGAGATCGCCAAGGACGGCAAGACCTACACCTTCTCCCTGCGCAAGGGCGTGCAGTTCCACGACGGCGCGGAGCTGACGGCGGATGACGTGAAGGCGACCTTCGACCGTATTGCCAAGCCGCCACAGGGCATCAGCATTCCCCGCAGCATCCTGTTCAAGGCGGTCAGCGAGATCAACGCGCGCGACAAGTATACCGTCGAATTCAAGCTGTCCTCGCCGCGCGCGGCAAGCTTCATGATGCAGGCGATCGCCAGCGGCTGGAACGTCATCTTCCGCAAGAAGACTCTGGAGGACAACAACTACAACCTGCGCAAGGTATTGAACATTCCGGGTACCGGTCCATTCCGTAGTGCCAAATACGTCGAAAATGAAACCTGGGTGATGGAGAAGAACCCGAACTACTGGAACAAGGGATTGCCGTATCTCGACGGCATCCAGTTCTTCCATGCGCTGCCGTTTTCCACCGAGCTGGGGTCGGCTTTGCTGTCCAACCGGGTCGACTATGGCCGGATCGTGGATCCAGTGACGGCGCGGAAGGCCAAGGCCACGCCGGGCATGTCGACGACGGCCTTCAACCAGAGCGTGATTCAGGGGACGTGGGTCAACAACAAGAAGAAGCCGCTCGACGATCCGCGGGTGCGTCGGGCATTTCACCTGGCCTTGGACAAGCATGTGCTGATAGACGTGGTCAAGGACGTGACACCGATGCGGGTCGGCGGGTTCATCTACCCGTTCTCGGAATTCGCCACGCCGACGGATGAACTGTTCAAACGTGTCGGCTACCAGACGGATCCCACGGCCGCGCTCAAGGAGGCGCGCGCGCTGATGGCGGCGGCGGGGCATCCCAACGGCATCCAGGGACTGGACTTCCTGGTCCGCGATGTCGCCAGCTTCAAACTCTGGGCGCAGGCCATCCAGGCGATGCTGCAGGAGGGCATCAACGTCGGGTGCAATTTGCGCACGGTGGTGGAGTCGGTATGGTTCGACGACACGGCGAGCGGCCACTACGATCTGGCCATCGGCGCCGTCGTATCGACGCTGCTCGACCCCTCGGACTACTTCAACGCCTGGTATCGCACGGACGGTCCGCAGAACTACTCGTTCTGGGACAACAAGGCGTTCAATGCCCTGGCGGACCAGATCGATCTGGAGGTCGATCCCGCCAAGCGTCTGGCACTGATCCGGCAGGCCGAGGCCATCTTCGAACAGGATCCTCCGGTGCTGCCGGTCGCCTGGGAGCAGATCAACGACGTCTGGTGGAACTACGTGAAGGGCTTCAACCCGTACGAGTATTTCGGCATCTACGACGTCGCCCGACAGGATCTGTTCTGGCTGGACAAGTAGGCGCCAGGGAGGCGTCACAGGCTTGCACGGTTGCGGCGTACGGCAGCAGCATTGCTGCCGTACGCCGCAAGGAGAGACGCAAGCATGCCTACCGTGATCCTCTGCCGCCCGTTGCACGCCAGCGGCATGGCGCTGTTGGAAGCCCGCCACGACGTCACCATCCGCACACTCAGCCGCCCGTCCCAGGCCGAACTCGCCGCCGCCATGCCAGGCGCGCACGCAGTCCTGGTCGGCCTGGAAGAAGTCGACGAAGCCCTGCTGTCACAGTCCCCCGACCTCCGTATCGTTTCACGCTTTGGCGTTGGCTACGACACGGTGGACATCCCGGCCTGCACGCGGCGCGGCGTCGTGGTCGGTGTCACCAACGGCGGCAATGATCTGTCGGTCGCCGAGCACGCGATGATGCTGTTGCTCGCGGTCGCGCGGCGCACCATCGAGATGGATGCCTCGGTGCGCGCCGGCAGATGGATGCTGCGCGAGGGCCGCCCGATGGGCGAACTGGCCGGCCGCACCATCCTGGTGGTCGGCTATGGTCGCATCGGCACCCGCGTCGCGCGCCTGTGCTCGGCTTTTGGCATGCAGGTGATGGTGCGCGATCCCGCCTTCCCGGTGCCGCGTATCGCCGCCGACGGCTATACGCCGGTCACCGACATCGCCGCCGCGCTGCCGGAGATCGACGTGCTCACGCTGCACTGTCCGCTGGGTGAGGACACGCGTCACATGATCAACCGCGAGATGCTCGGGCTGATGAAGCCGACGGCGTGGCTGATCAATGCCGCACGCGGCCCGCTGGTCGATGAGGCGGCGCTGATCGAGGCGTTGTCGTCCGGCAGGCTGGAAGCCGCGGGGCTCGATGTGCAACTGCGCGAGCCGCCGGACCCGGCCAATGCGCTGCTGAAGCTGCCCAACGTTGTGCTGAGCCCGCACAATGCCGCGGCGCCGATCGAGTGCAACGAGAAGATGTCCATCCGCGCGGCGAAGAACATGCTGGAGCTGTTCGACGGCGTGCTTGACCCTGGCTACGTCGTCAACCCGGAAACCCTGCCGAACCGTCGCAACGTTTGATCGGGATCAATGCGGCGTGCCTGTGGACCGTCCATCATACTGCCCGCACGGCAGGACGAGGGAGAGCAGGTCATGGCCGGTCTTACGCTGTCGGTGGAAGAGATCCATGCCGCGCCGCCCGAGGTGCGCCGCTGGCTCGAGCAGGAGATCGTCCGCACGCTAGGGCTGCATCTGTTGCAGGAACCTGTCGCCCAGGCGGCAATGCCGCCGCTGGTTGGCTGCAATGTCGAGGAGGCGCGGGACATCCTGTCCCTGGTGCAAGGCATGCTGCCGGTGGTCAGCGTCTTCTTCGAGCTGGGACGCGAAGCTGCCAGCGTGCCGGTGCATGGCATGCGCGCGTTCAGCATCGCTGACATCCTGCGCCACAGCCGGCTGCATGCGCCCGCCCAGGTGGTCGAGTGCCTAGACGTGCTGACCGATGCGCTCAGGCGGGTGCGCGGCGACGCCGAAGCCGGACTCTATGCGCTGGACAACCAGGGCCACTGTCTGGTCGCCGAGACCACGATGCGCAGCATCCTCAGGCTCTGGCAGGAGATCGTGGCGCAACGGGCGCTGCAGACGCCGCCCGCCAGTGCGCCGGAAGCTGGTGACACCGTCTATCATACGCCGACCTACCGGATAGCGGTGCCAGGCGACCAGACGCCGGCGGAGGTCAAGCCACAGTAAGCCAGTCGCGTGTTAGATCATTTCTCGATAGAGATGATCCATTCTGCCAAGCCTCTACCGTCATGGCCGGGTCAAGCCCCATAGGCATCAGGATAAGGGCGTCGGCGGGGAATATTTTGGCTGGAGGCACTGTTCCCTCCTCGTCATGGCCGGGCTTGACCCGGCCATCAATCGCGGCAGAGGTGCTTGGACAGATGCCCGGGTCAAGCCCGGGCATGACGGGGGAGAGGACGTTCGCCTCCACCCAGGCCCTTATCCTGATGCCTATGGGGTCAAGCCCGGCCATGACGGTATGGCCGTCTCCAGCGAGTTTGCCGCCGATCTCGCAAAGTCTGTGGAAAATCTGCCTTCAGTCAGCCGCGGAACGCGTCAGCAGACTGCGCTCCGCTTCGCGCACGGCGGCGATGGTGCGTGGCAGGCTGGACGGGTTCACGCTGATCGAATCAATGCCGAGTCCCGCCAGGAATTGCGCGATCTCCGGATAGTTCGCCGGCGCCTCGCCGCAGATGCCGACGTGGCGCCCATTGCGCTTCGCCCCTGCCACTGCGAGCCGCAGCATCTCCAGCATGCCCGGATCCCGCTCGTCGAAGTCGAACGCCACGATCTCCGAATCGCGGTCCACGCCGAGCGTGAGCTGCGTCAGATCGTTCGAGCCGATCGAGAACCCGTCGAACACCGCGGCGAACGCGTCCACCTGGATGACATTGTTGGGGATCTCGCACATCACATAGATCTCGAGCCCGTTCACCCCGCGCTTGAGCCCGTGGCGCGCCATCGCTTCCAGCACCTGCTCCGCCTCCGCGACGCGTCGGCAGAACGGTACCATGACACGCAGATTGGTCAGACCCATCTCCTCGCGCACCCGGCAGAGCGCCTCGCATTCGAGCGCGAAGCCGTCGGCATAGGCCGGGTGCGCATAGCGCGACGCGCCGCGGAAGCCGAGCATCGGATTGGCCTCCTTCGGCTCAAACGCGGCGCCGCCAAGTAGTTGGGCATATTCGTTGGTCTTGAAGTCGGACAGCCGGATGATCACCGGCTTCGGGTAGAACGCCGCGGCGATGGTGCCGACGCCTTCCGCCAGCGTGCGGACGAAGAACTCGCGCGGCGAGGCGAAATTGCGGCTGAGCGCGTCGATGCGCATGCGGTCCTCCGGGGCAACCTTCTCCGGGTGAACCAGAGCCATCGGATGCACGCCGATATGCTCACTTATGATGAACTCCATGCGCGCCAGGCCGACGCCGGCATTCGGCATCATCGCGGTGCGGAACGCGAGATCTGGGTTGCCGAGATTCACCATGATGTGGGTGCGTGGCAGTTCGAGAGCGCTTGCCGGCAGGCGGGTCACCTCGAACGGCACGTCGCCCTCATACACGCTGCCGACCTCGCCGCCGGCGCAGGATACGGTGACGCGCTGGCCGGTCTTCAGGGAGCTGGTTGCCGCCTCGGTGCCGACCACCGCCGGCACACCAAGCTCGCGCGCCACGATCGCCGCGTGACAGGTACGTCCGCCGCGGTCGGTGACGATGGCGCCGGCGGTCTTCATCACCGGCTCCCAGTCCGGGCTGGTAGCGCTTGCCACCAGCACCTCGCCGGGCTGGAAGCTCCCCAGGTCTTCGGTGCCGGTGATGACCCTTACCGTGCCGGTGCCGATCTTTTCGCCGACCGCCTTGCCGCTGACCAGCACCTTGCCGTCGCCGGTCAGCGCGTAGCTTTCGAACACCTCGCTCGATCGTCGGGACGCCACCGTTTCCGGCCGCGCCTGCACGATGTAGAGCTTGCCGTCATCGGCGTCCTTCGCCCATTCGATGTCCATCGGGACGGGATGGCCAGCTTGCGCGGAATAGTGCTGCTCGATGCGGATGGCGCAGCCGGCCAGGGTCAGCACCTCGGAGTCTTCGATGCAGAAGCGCGAGCGGGCGGCCTCGGTCATCGTCTGATCGCGTGTGGTGGAGCCGACATGGCCCTCGGCCAGGCGTAGCGCGAACTGCTTCTGCCCCAGCGAGCGGCGCAGCACGGTGCGATGACCTTGCAGGAAGGTCGGCTTGTGGACGTAGAACTCGTCGGGGTCCACCTTGCCCTGCACGACGTTCTCGCCGAGTCCGTAGGCACCGGTGATGAACACCACGTCGCGAAAGCCGGATTCCGTATCGAGAGTGAAGATCACGCCACTCGACGCCATGTCGGAGCGCACCATCTTCATCACGCCGACCGACAACGCGACCTTGAAATGGTCGAAGCCGTTGTTGACGCGATAGACGATGCCACGGTCGGTGAACAACGAGGCGAAGCAGAGCCGGCAGGCCTCGAACAGGTCCTGCGTGCCGCGTATATTCAGATAGCTCTCATGCTGGCCGGCGAAGCTGGCGGTGGGCAGGTCCTCGGCGGTCGCCGAACTGCGCACGGCAACGGCAACGTCAGGACCATACTCGGCTTCGAGCTGGCGGTAAGCGTCGGCGATTGCCTGGCGCAGGGCTTCGGTCCCGGTGGCATGGTAGACGATGTCGCGCGCCTGTTTCGCCTGCTCGGCCAGTGCCGCGACATCGGTGATGTCGAGCCCATCCAGTAATGCGTGCAGCTTCGGCCAGGCGTCCGCCGCGGTGAGTGCGTCGCGATAGGCGGCGGCGGTCAGGGCAAATCCGTTGGGCACGCGGACCCCTGCGGCGCCCAGCTCCGAATACAGCTCGCCGAGCGAGGCATTCTTGCCGCCGACCAGCGGAACGTCTTCCAACCGAATGGTGCTGAACCAGCGGACAGTCTGCGAAACCGTGCCCATCGGCCGATCTCCTCATGCGAGAGTGTTCGCATACGAGGGCACTCGGACCATGGCATTGACCTGGGTCAAAGCGCTCCGGACGGTTTGGCGGCTAAGTTCTCCCGTGTCAGGCATGGGAGGCCGCGATGGCCAGAATCGAACAGGAGCATGAGAAGCGCATCCGCGCGCACGCGAGGCGGATGTGGCGTGACGCGGGCAGCCCCAAGGGGCGCGAGGACGAATATCTGGAGCGAGCCCGCGAATTGCAGGCCTTCGTCGACCATCCGGACGCCGGGTTGTTGCCGAACCCCATGACGGCTCATCCGGAGCCGAGTGTGACCGAGGAGCCGGTCGAGGAAGCGGAACTGCAGGAGAATCTCGGCGAGTTCCCCAGCCAACTGACGGACCAGGGTGACCGGGTGTCGGCACCGATGACCAAGAAGAAGGCCCGCACGTTCCTGCGCCGGGGCTGAGATCTCTCCCTCTCCCGCGTAGCGGGGGAGGGGTGGGGAGGGGGCGCTACGGCCGCACCGGGCTCGGCCAGTTCGGGCGGTCCAGCGGATCGATGACCCGCGGCCGGTCCATGTGATCCTGCACGGCGCGAACGCCCGGAATGTTCTCGGCGGCTACCACCATTGCCTGACGCCGCTGCTCATCCGGTGCGATGCCCCAGAGGTGCACCACGCCCTCGGCCACGACGGCATTGATCGAGCCAGGGCTGTCCGCCCAGGCCTGGCGGCGCAGCTCCGCATAGAAGGCGTCGCGGATGCTCCGGTCATCCGCCGTGACGGGCGGGGCCGACAGCCTGCTGGCCAGCGCCTGCAGGAGGTTGCGCCGGCTGACGATGCCGACCAGTTTTCCGTCGCGCATAACCGGCACGCGCTTGATCCGCCTCGCCTCGAACAATCGCGCGATCTCGGCGATTGGCGTGGTGTCGGCGACCGTGACCACCTCGCGTGTCATCACCTCGGCCGCCTTGCGACCATGTGTCCTGGTGTAGTCGGCGGCCAACCGGCTGGTGGAGGTCACCAGCTCGAGCCAGCGCGACGGACGCGGCTCCGTGCCCGTTTCCGCCCGGCGGAGCAGGTCGCCCTCGCTGACGATGCCGACGATCTGTCCGTCCGCCATGATCGGCACCGCGCTGATCCGGTTGTCCAGCATCAGGCGGATCAGCTCGGGCACTGGGGTTTCGGGGGCGGCGCAGATCACGTCGGGCGTCATGACATCGACTGCGTGCATCGCGCTTCTCCCATCCTGCATGACAACGCCTTAGCGCGCGATGGCGGAAGCGCATTGACCCAGGTCAATCGCCACGCATGGGAGCCTGCCCCGGACTTGATCCGGGGTTGACGCCGGCACGCCAGCCGACGCGACAATGCAGGCGCCGCAAGGGGTACTGCCATGCCGCATCCGACCGAGGCCGAACTGCTGGACAACGCCGCGCGCTACAGCTTCCGCGCAAGGATGGACAAGAAGACCAATGAAGGGCCGGTGTTCGTGTCCGCGCGGGACTCTGTCGTCACCGATGTGAACGGCAAGCAGTACCTGGACTTCAACTCCGGCCAGATGTGTTCGGCGCTCGGCCATAACCATCCCACCGTCGTGGCGGCGATCAGGCAGGCGTGCGACGAGATGCTGCACGCCCACTCCAGCCACTACAACGTCAGGGAGATCGAGCTGGCGACGCGCCTCGGCCGGATCGTGCCGCCGCCGTTGCAGAAGACGCTGTTCGGCGAGTCGGGCTCGGACGCCAACGAGATGGCGATGATGATCGCCCGCAAATTCACCGGCGGCTACGAGATCGCCAGCCCGCATATCAGCTTCCACGGGCTGTCGGATGCGACGCGCTCCGTCACCTATGCCGGCTGGCATGCCGGGCACGGACATCTGCCCGGCGGCAGCTACGCGATGGTGGCGCCGTACTGCTATCGCTGCCCGCTGGCGCAGACCTTCCCGGGTTGCGACTACGCCTGCCTGAAGACCAGCTTCGAGCTGCTGGACGCGCAGGCGACCGGCCAGCCCGCCGCCGTCATCACCGAGCCGCTGTTCAGCGCCGGTGGGGTGGTGGAGCCGCCGCCGGGCTGGCTTCGCCGTCTGCACGAGATGTGCAAGGCACGTGGCATGCTGCTGATCGTCGACGAGGAGCAGACCGGCCTCGGCAAGCTTGGCCGCATGTTCGGCTTCGAGACCGAGGGCATCGTGCCCGATATCATCACATTAGCAAAACATCTTGGCGGCGGCGTGGGGGTCAGTGCCCTGACGACCACCGAGGCGATCGAGGAGAAGGTCATCGCATCGGGCTACGCTGCGACCCACTCGCACGCCAACGATCCGCTGATCTGCGCCGCGGGCGTCGCCAGTCTGGACGTGATCGAGCAGGAGGATGTGCCGGCAAAGGCACGGCGAATCGGAGCGCAGATGCGCGAGCGGCTGGAGGCGCTGCAGCAGCGCTACGAGCTGATCTGCGACGTGCGCGGCCAGGGCCAGATCACCGGCATCGAGCTGGTGCGCGACCGCCACACCAAGGAGCCGGCGACCGACGAGGGCCGCGAGATCGGCAGGACGTGCTTCGCACAGGGCCTGATCTTCAGCCTGCGCCGCGGCGGCAGCGTGCTGCGGTTTGTTCCGCCTGCCACCACGACGCCGGGCCAGATCGACCAGGCGATGGACCAGCTTGGCCGGGCGCTGGAGGCGGTGAGCACCGGGAGTAGGAGATAACCGTCACCCCCGCGAAAGCGGGGGCGCAGGCCTGGGCCCCCGCTTTCGCGGGGGTGACGGACAACATTCGATTGATCCTTGAAGCGCGCTGCGCAACGTGCCGATACTGCCTTCAGAACCGACAAGCGTTGGGAGGGAAACATGGCAAAAGCCGCTGCCAAGTCGAAGTCGAAATCCGCCGGCCGGTCCACCGCGCGCGCCAAGGTGCCGGCCAAGCGCCGAGCCACCCGCGCCACACCGGCCGCAAAGCCGCGCCGCGCCGCACCGCGCAAGAAGCCGCAGACCTTCACCGTCGCCCATGCGCGCGACGGCGAATTCAAGACCGACGGGCTGCGCCCCTATGCCCGCTATCGCGACCTCGGCATCGCCGCCGCCTCCAATGGGTTGTGCCAGGCGCATGTGATCCGGCTGATCGGGCCGTGCACCGACGAGGTGCGCAAGCGCCACTACCACGACACCGAACTGCAGCTCATCTACGTGCTGAAGGGTTGGATGAAGAACGAGTTCGAGGGCCATGGCGAGCAGCTCATGGAGGCCGGAAGCTGCTGGCTGCAGCCGCCGAAGATCAAGCACACCGTGCTCGACTACTCAGACGACTGCGAAGTGCTGGAGATCATCGTGCCGGCAGATTTCAAGACCGTTGAGCTGACGAAATAACAGCCGACGCTTCACCAGGGAGGGACAACATGGCCAAGATCACGCGTCGCGCCGTCATGCAGGGCGGTGCTGCTATTCTTGCCGCGCCGGCATTGCTGCGGCAGAGCCGCGCCGCGGACAGCATCAAGATCGGCGCGCCGATCGCGCTGACCGGCGCGCTTGGTTCCGTCGGCCAGCAGATGAAGCGCGGCTGCGAAACCTGGGCGAAGCTGCAGAACGCCAAGGGCGGGCTGCTTGGCCGGCCGATCGAGATGGTGTTCGCCGATACCGCCGGCGATCCGGCCACCTGCGTGCGGAAGGCGCAGGAGATGGTCGAGCGCGACGGCGTGCGCATCCTCACCGCCATCACCCTTTCGTCCGAGGCGCTGGCGACAGTGCCGAAGCTGGAGGAGTGGAACACCATCTTCATGTCGTCGGACAATGGCGACGGGCGGCTGACCGCGGAATCCTTCGTGCCCAACTTCTTCCGTGCCAACATCTCGGGACCGATGGGCACGCGCGCGGTCGCGCTCTATCTGCGCGAAGCCAAGATGCAGAACTTCTATGCGATCGGTCTCGACTACGCCTGGGGCCATAACAGCATCGGCGTGTTCGAGAACGAGGTGAAGAAGGCGAAGAAGAATTTTGTCGGCGCGATCTATTCGCCGGTCGGCACCAAGGACTATTCGACCTATATCGCCAAGCTCCGTCAGTCCGGCGCCGATGCCGTCTTCATCGTCATGCAGGGCGACGACAACAACGCGTTCCTGTCGCAGTCGCGCCAGTACCGCCTGCCGGACAAGATGCAGTTGCTGACTGAAATCGTCGATCTTGCCTCGATACGCGCGGTCGGCGATGCGGCGGTGGGTCTGATCGGCTCTTCGCGCTACAGCTTCACCATCGACAATCCGGCGAACAAGGAATTCGTTGCCATGTGGCAGAAGGAGTACGGCAACGTTCCGGACACCTTCGAGGGCGAGCAGTGGCAGGCCTGCCAGGTACTCGCCGCCGGCATCGAGAAGGCAGGCAGCATCGATGCGGCAAAGCTGCGCCCCGCGCTGGAGACGGTGGCGATCGACAGCATCAAGGGCCATGTCGCGATGCGCGCCTGCGACCATCAGGCGGTGCAGTCGGGGTTCATGGTGAAGGTGGTGAAGCGCGAGGACGCCGCGATGCCGATTCCGGAGGTGATTGCCAGCTACCCGGGCGAGCGCACCACACCGAGTTGCAACAAGCAGAGCTACGACGATTGAACGGTGTGATGCTGCGCAGATCGGTCGTACACCTCTCCCGCTCCGCGGGAGAGGTCGGCGCGCTCGGCGCGCCGGGTGAGGGTGCAACCGGCGTCACCCTCACCCGCGTCGCTGCCGCTTCGCGACCCCGGGTCAAGCCCGGGGCAGGCTCTCTCCCGCGATGCGGGAGAGGTGTACGATCGCTGCTGCTCTGAACGCACCGCCGCATGGATTTCCTCGCCTTCCTGGTCACCCAGTGTCTGAATGCATTGTCGCAGGCGGCACTGTTGTTCTTCCTCGGCGTCGGCCTCACGCTGATCTTCGGCATCATGCGCATCGTCAACTTCGCGCATGGTGCCTTCTTCATGCTGGGCGCTTATGTCGGCTACTCATCGGTGCATGTCGTCGGCAATTTCTGGGCGGCGCTGGTGATAGCGCCGCTGCTGGTCGGTGCATTCGGCGCCGCCTTCGAGCTGGGCATCCTGCGGCAATTGTATCGCCGCGATCACAGCGCGTTCCTGATGGTGACATTCGGGCTCACTCTGGTCATGGGTGAGGCGATCCGCCTCATTTGGGGCGTGGCCGCGCTTGAAGTGCCTGCGCCGAAGGAGCTTTCCGGCATCGTTTTCATCCTCGACGAACCGTTCCCGGTCTACCGCCTGTTCCTCGCAGGCTCCGGCATCGTGGTCGCGATCGCGATCTGGCAGTTCCTGGAGCGCACGCGCCTCGGCCTGCTGATCCGCGCCACCTCGCAAAACGCCGAAATGGTCCATGCACTTGGAACCGATGTGCGCCTGGTGCGCTCGGCGGTGTTCGGGATCGGCTGCGGGCTGGCCGGCATCGGCGGCGTGTTCGCGGCTCCCCTGGTCACCGCCTCGCTCGGCATGGCGACGAACGCGGTGATCGACACATTCGTCATCGTCATCATCGGCGGCATGGGAAGCTTCGCCGGCTCGCTGATCGGCGCATTGCTGGTCGCCTTCGTGCAGGTGTTCGGCACTTACTACTTCCCGGATCTCGCACTCGCTCTGATGTACCTGGTCATGCTGACGGTCCTTGTCGTCCGTCCCGGCGGACTGCTCGGCAAGGAAGCCTGATCGGATGAACGGTTGGCATGGTCTCGCCGTGATGGCGTTCGTTCTCGCACTCGCCCCCGCGGGCCTGCCGCCCTATGCGATGACACTGCTGACCGAGGCGCTGATCCTTGGCCTGTTCGCCATGAGCCTCGATCTGATGGTGGGCTATACGCGCCTGCTGTCGTTCGGCCATGCCGCGGCCTATGGGCTTGGCGCCTACACCGCGGGCAATTTGCTGCTGCACACGGATCTGCCCTTGGTCTTCGCCGTGCTGCTGGCAGGTGCTTTCAGCGGCATCGTTGCGATCGGCGTCGCCTGGGTGTGCACGCTCGCCTCCGGCGTCTCGTTCTCCATGTTGACGCTGGCCTTCGCGCAACTGCTCTATGCCGTGGCATTCAAATGGACCAGCGTCACCGGCGCTTCCGACGGGTTGGCGGGAATTCCGCGCAGTCCGGGTCCGTTCGGCATCACCTTCTTCACCGGCAAGGCGGGATTCTATTATCTGGTTCTCGCCTGCCTGGTAGGAGCGCTCGCATTCTGCCGTTCGCTGGTTCGCTCGCCGTTCGGCGCCGTATTGCAGGGCATTCGCGAGAACGAGGCGAAGACCCGCTCGCTCGGCTATGACACGCGCCGCTACAAGATCGCGGTGGTGGCGATCTCCTTCGCGCTCGGTGGTCTCGCCGGTGCGCTGTATGCGCCGTTCGCGGGTTTCACCAATACCGAACTGCTGTTCTGGCTGCTGTCCGGCCAGGTGCTGATCATGGTCATCGTCGGCGGCTCGGGCACGCTGATCGGGCCGATCATCGGCGCGGCGTTCTTTATGCTGGTCTCCAACCTGCTGAGTTCCTGGACCGATTCCTGGGCCCTGTTCTTCGGCCTGATGTTCATCGGCTTCGTGCTGTTCGCACCGCAGGGCATCTGGGGTCTGACGACGCGTTGGCTCGGCCGAGGCGCCCGCGAGACGAAGGGAAGGCGATGGCGCTCCTTGAACTCGACGGGTTGACTCGCCGCTTCGGCGGCATCGTCGCGGTCGACGGCGTGACGATGCGCGTTGAAGCCGGCGAGGTGCGCGCGGTGATCGGGCCGAACGGCGCGGGCAAGTCGACGCTGTTCAACCTGATCACCGGTGTGGTGAAGCCGACCGCGGGCACGGTGCGTTTTGCCGGTGAGGCGCTGACTGGTTTGCCACCGCAACGCATCTGCCAGCGCGGCATATCCCGCACCTTCCAGTTGACCGCGTTGTTTCCCGAGATGACAGCGCGCGAGAACGCGCGGCTTGCGGCACAGGCGTGTCATGGCCGGCGTTGGCAGCCCTATGGCGGCGGCGCGGTGTTCGCACAGGCGGAGCGGCTGGGCGATGCCGCGTTGGAGCGGCTTGGCCTCATGCATGTCGCGCAGCGTCCGGCGGGGTTGTTGTCGCATGGCGACCAGCGTCTGCTGGAGGTTGCGATGGCCCTGGCGCAGCAGCCGCGCCTGTTGCTGCTGGATGAACCGACGCAAGGCCTGTCGGTGGAGGAGACCGAGCAGGCGGTGGCGACGCTCGCGGGTCTGCTGGCTGACGGCAGCATGACGGTGCTGCTGGTGGAACACGACATGGAGGTGGTGTTCCGGCTGGCGCGCATGATCACAGTGCTGCACCGAGGTGCGGTGATCGCCGACGGCACGCCGGACATGGTGAAGGCCGATGCGGAGGTGCAGAAGGCGTATCTCGGAGGCCTCGCCTGATGCTGTCGATCGAAGGCCTCAACACGCATTACGGCGCGAGCCATGTATTGCAGGGCGTGGATCTGGCGGTGCCCGCCGGCCGCATCTGTTCGGTTCTTGGGCGTAACGGCGTGGGCAAGACGACGACTTTGCGCACGGTGATGGGACTGGTGCCGCCGAGCGGTGGGCGCGTGTTGCTCGATGGCGTGGACATCACCGCCTGGCAGCCGCATCGCGTCGCGCGTGCCGGTGTGGCGTATGTGCCGGAGGGTCGGCTGATCTTCCCCGACCTCACGGTGATCGAGAACATTCGCGTGGCCGAACGGCGGCCTTCGCAAACCTGGCCGTTGCCGCGGCTGATGGAGCTGTTCCCGCCGCTGCGCGAACGGTCGGGCAGCAAGGGTGGTTATCTGTCCGGCGGCGAGCAGCAGATGCTGGCGATCGCGCGTGCTCTGGTGAGCGATCCCAAGGTGATGCTGCTCGACGAACCGAGCCAGGGCCTGGCGCCTCTGGTGGTGCGCGAGCTGGCCGAGGTGATCCGGCGATTGCCGAGCCAGGGTGTGACGATACTGCTGATCGAGCAGAACATGCGGCTGGCCGAGGCGGTGGCGGACGAAATCCACATCATGGTGAAGGGGAGGGTGGTGTATGCCGCCTCACCCGAGCGCTTCCGTGCCGAGGAAGCGGAAATCCGCAGCCGGTATCTGACGGTTTGATGTTTTGCCGCGCGGCGCCATTTTCATCGTCATGCCCGGGCTTGACCCGGGCATCTGTCGCCGCACATGTGCTGGAACGGATGCCCGGGACAGGCCCGGGCATGACGGGATGCTCGACATGAGGGGAACGGCGTCATGGACCTGAATCTGCGTGGCAAGACGGCGCTGATCACCGGCGCATCGAAGGGCATCGGCCGCGGTGCGGCCGAGGTGCTGGCCGAGGAGGGGGTAAATGTCATCCTCGTCTCGCGCACCAAGGCCGATCTGGACGCGGTGCGTGACAACATCGCCGGGCGCTGGAACGTGCGCGCCGAGGTGCATGCGTTCGACATTTCAGACAGTCGGAATGTCGACCGGCTGGTGGCGTTGCACCCCGACATCGACATCCTGGTGAACAACGCAGGCGCAATCCCTGGCGGCAACCTGCAGGAGATCGACGAGGCACGCTGGCGCGAAGCCTGGGACCTGAAGGTGTATGGCTACATCAACATGTGCCGCCGTTTCTACGCGGAGATGAAGCAGCGCGGTCGCGGCGTGATCATCAACATCCTCGGCATGGCCGGCGAGCGGATGGATGCCGGCTACATCGCCGGCTCGACCGGCAATGCCGGGCTGATGGCGTTCACCAAGACACTGGGCGGCGGCGCATCGGCGGACAATCTGCGTGTGGTCGGCATCAATCCTGGCGCGATCGCGACCGACCGGCTGGTGACGATCATGAAGAAGCGGGCGCAGGATCGGCTTGGCGATGCGAACCGCTGGGAGGAGCTGATGAAGCCGCTGCCCTTCAGTCGCGCCGGGACGTCAGAGGAGATCGGCTGGATGGTGGCCTTCCTTGCCTCCGACAAGTCCGCCTACACCAGCGGCACGATCATCACGATCGACGGTGGCGCCGCCAACCGCGGACCGATGTTCTGATCGGCGCAGCCGGTCATGGTCCGCGAAGGCGGGCCATCCACGTCTTCTAGCGGAGGCTGTTCCATGAACCTGCAAGGCAAGGTCGCCGTCGTCACCGGAGCGAGCGGCGGTATCGGGTCCGCCACCGCGCGCCGGCTGGCCGAAGCGGGCTGCAAGGTTGTCGTCGGCTACAATAGCCGCGCGGCGGAGGCGGAGAAGGTGGTGGCAGCATTGCCCGGCAGCGGACATCGCGCCGCGCGCATGCCGATGGAGGACACCGCCGCCCTGCGCGACGTCGCGGCAATGGTGGAGCGTGAATACGGCCGCTGCGATGTGTTGGTGAATTCCGCCGGCTTCACCCGGATGATCCCGCACGCCGATCTCGAAGCGCTCACCGACGAACTGATCGACGCCATCTTCGTCGCCAATGTGCGCGGGCCGTTCGCCACCATCCGTGCCTTCGCGCCGCTGATGAAGCGCTCGGACGCAGCCGTGATCATCAACATCTCCTCGGCCGCGGCGTTCTCCGGTGGCGGCAGCAACATCGCCTATGGCGGCTCGAAGGCGGCGATCGACGCGATGACGAAGTCGCTGGCCCGCGTGTTGGGGCCGAACATTCGCGTTCTATCAGTCTCGCCTGGCGCGGTGGACACCGGATTCGTGCCTGGTCGCACCACCGATATGGTGGAGAAGGCGGCGCAACGTACGCCGCTCAAGCGCATGGTTCAGGCCGATGAAGTGGCGCAGACCGTGATGGCCGCCGTCACCCACATGACGGCGACCACGGGCACGGTCCTCCTGGTCGAGGCGGGATCGTTGCTGGGTTAGGCACACCCACCCCAACCCTCCCCCGCTTCGCGGGAGAGGGGGAAAGAGATTCAGGTGTCCGCTGCAACGTCCCCTCTCCCGCGAAGCGGGGGAGGGTTGGGGTGGGGGTTGCTAAACCGCCAACTCCGCCTGCGGCCCACGCACCAGCCTGCCAGGCAGTTCCCCCGTCGCGTCCCCATCGCGATACGTGATGCGCCCCGACACGATCGTCGCGTCGTAGCCGTGCACCTTCTGCAGCAGGCGCTTGCCGCCGGCCGGCAGGTCGTGCACCACGTACGGCTTGTCGCAACCGAGCCGGTCCCAGTCGATCACGTTGACATCGGCCTTCTTGCCAACAGCCAGCACGCCGCGGTCGTGCAGCCCCGCAGCCTGCGCGGTGTCGGAGGTCAGACGGCGGATCAGCTCGGGCATGTCCCAGCGCTGGAGCGTCCTGCCCCAGTGGGTCAGCAGCCAGGTCTGGTAGCCCGCATCCAGGATGAATGCGACATGCGCGCCGCCGTCGCCCAGGCCCATGATGGAATTGCGGTTGGCCAGTGTCGTTTCGCTGACCGACAGGTCGTAGTCGGCGTAGTTGCCAAGCGGCGTGTAGATGAAGGCGTGGCCGTCATCCTCCAGCAGTACGTCGTAGGCGACCTCCTGCGGCGTGCGGCCTTCGCGTTCTGCGATAGCGGCAAGTGAATCCTCCCGCCGCGGCTGGTAGTTCGGCGGGTTGCCGAAGCGGAACATCTGCGCGAACGACAGGCGGTGGAACAGCGGGAACGTGCTGCCCTTCTTCGGATCCTCCGACAACATCTGCCGGCGGAACTCCGGATCGCGCATGCGGCGGACGCGTTCGGCGAGCGGCAGATGCGCGATCGACTTGTACAACGGCGTGCCGGAGAACGGGTTTTGGCTGCCTTCCAGGCCGAGCAGCACGCCGATCGCGCGCGGCGCGACGACGGGACGGATCGAAAGGCCGGCGGCGTTTGCTTCATCGGCATAGCCGAGCAGTTCGCGCCAGACATTCGGCCTGGTGTGGCGCTGCGTCAGCGTGAACACCGCGCTGCGGCCGCACTTCTCCACCACGCGCCGCAGCATGGCGAACTCGGCTGCCGGGTCGGGTGCCCATTCGGAAACGATCTCGAGGAAGCCGGAACCCGCGTCGCGCATGCCCAGCGCGATGCCGGTCAGTTCATCTTCCTGCGCGCGCAGCGTCGGCGTGGGATCGCCTTTCAGGCCCTTGTGCGACAGGCTGCGCGAGGTGGAGAAGCCGAACGCGCCGGCGCGCATCGCATCGGCGGCAATCTCGCGCATCTGCGCGATGTCGGCCTGGTTGGCGTTCTCCAGTTGGATCGCGCGCTCGCCCATGACGAACACGCGCACCGCGGCGTGCGGCAGCAGCGCACACAGATCGATGTCTCGGTTGCGGCGTTCGAGCGCGGCCAGGTATTCGCTGAACGACTCCCACTCCCACTTCAAACCTTCGTGCATGACCGGGCCGGGAATGTCCTCCACGCCTTCCATCAGCTCGACCAGCTTCTCGCGGTCGGCCGGCTTGCACGGGGCGAAGCCAACACCGCAATTGCCCATCACGGCGGTGGTGACGCCGTGCCAGGAGGACGGCGTCATGTGGCTGTCCCACACGGCCTGGCCATCGTAGTGGGTGTGGATGTCGACGAAGCCGGGCGTCACCAGCTTGCCCTTGGCGTCGATTTCCTCGGCGCCGTTCTTCTCGACTTTGCCGATAGCGGCGATGCGGTTGCCCTTGATGCCGACATCGGCCTCGATGGGCGCGCGTCCGGTGCCGTCGACGACTGTGCCGCCGCGGATGACGAGATCGAACTCTGCGCCCATTGGACGTCTCCTTCCGGCCCCTGCCTTGATCCGCCATTGTGCCCCCACCGTTCTAATTCGTCACCCCCGCTTTCACGGGGGTGACGAATTAGCGGTAATTCAGCAAACTGCACGATGCAGCTTAAAGGACCGCGATATCATGCCCCTCGACGTCAGTTTCGCTCCTCCTGGAACCGCACCGCGCGAGACGCGGCTTGCCGACTACCGGCCGCCTGCCTTCCTGATCGATACGGTCGAACTGTCCTTCGACCTGGACGAGGCGGCGACGCGCGTACGTTCACGCCTGGCGTTGCGACGCAATCCGGCATCCGTGGACAAGCACGCGCCGCTGTCGCTCGATGGCGAGGACATCACGCTCGTCCGGCTTGTGCTCGATGGCGCCGAGCTCGGTGCCAACCGCTACCGCATCGAGGACGGCAAGCTCGTCATTCCCGACATGCCGGATAACTGCACGCTGGAGATCGAAACGCGCATCGCGCCGAAGGATAATTCCGAACTTTCCGGCCTCTACACCTCAAACGGCAGCTTCTTCACCCAGTGCGAGGCGGAAGGCTTCCGACGCATCACGTATTTCCCCGATCGTCCGGACGTGATGGCGCGCTTCACCACCACCATCACTGCCGACACGGCGCGCGTTCCTGTGATGCTGTCGAACGGCAATCCTGGCGCAATCGAAGACGTCGGCGCCGGGCGACATCGCATCATCTGGACCGATCCTCATCCGAAACCAAGCTACCTGTTCGCCCTCGTCGCCGGCGATCTCATCGCGGTGCAGGACAGCTTCACCACGCGCTCCGGCCGCCATGTCGATCTCGGTATCTGGGTCCGTCGCGGCGACGAGGACCGCTGCACCCACGCGATGCGTTCGCTGAAGAAGTCGATGCAATGGGACGAGGAGGTGTTCGGCCTGGAATATGACCTCGACGTGTTCAACATCGCCGCCGTGTCCGACTTCAACATGGGCGCGATGGAGAACAAGGGCCTCAATGTCTTCAACACGAAATACGTGCTGGCGAAGCCGGAGACCGCGACCGATACCGACTACCAAAGCATCGAAGCCGTCATCGCGCACGAGTATTTCCACAACTGGACCGGCAACCGCGTCACCTGCCGCGACTGGTTCCAGCTCTCGCTGAAGGAAGGGCTCACCGTCTATCGCGATCAGGAATTTTCCGCCGACCAGGGCAGCCGCGTGGTCAAGCGCATCGGCGACGTGCGCGCGTTGCGTGCCGCGCAGTTCCGCGAGGATGCCGGTCCGCTGGCGCATCCGGTGCAGCCGGACCACTACATCGCGATCGACAACTTCTATACCGCGACGATCTACAACAAGGGCGCCGAAGTCATCCGCATGATGGCCACCATCATCGGCCGCGAGAATTTCCGCCGCGGCATGGACCTGTATTTCGCGCGCCACGACAATCAGGCAGTCACCATCGACGATTTTGCCCAGGCGATGCAGGACGCGTCGGGGATCGACCTGACGCGGTTCAAGCTGTGGTATCATCAGGCCGGCACGCCGGAGGTCACGGTATCCGACAGCTACGATCCCGCGGCGCGCCGCTACACGCTCAGGCTGGCGCAGCATTCGCCGCCGACGCCGGGTCAGCCGGACAAGCAGCCTCTGGTCATCCCGATCGCAATGGGGCTGTTGGACGCGGATGGAAGTGAACTGACGACGCGCACGCTGCTGTTCACCGCGGCCGAGCAG
>JBGPND010000055.1:0-26793 GCA_041487355.1 Acetobacteraceae bacterium
AACTGGCGATAGGCGGCGTTCAGGTCGCCGCGCTTCTTCTTGTATTCCCAGGCGAAGCGGTTGCGCCGCCCGACATCGGCCCAGCCGTCACCGCCGGTGAATTTCGTCGCGCCCTTCTCGAAGGCGTAGTCCTCGCCGGTGGGATCGGAGTTGGGCGTCGGCTCGTCCAGCAGACGACAGAGGTCGATGAAATGCTCCTGACACGCCGCCCGCTCGTTGCGCGTGCTGGCCTGCCATTTCGCGATGAATTCCGCCGGCGTCATGGGCGCAGGCTAGGGGCGGGAGGCGATTCCGGAAAGGCGATGCCGTTCCCTATCCCAGTCCCGAGGTCCGATACGCCGACCGCAGTGGCGCAGCGAAGCCGATGCTGTCGAGCCGAAGCTCGTCGTCTGCATCGACATTCTCGGCCTGCTCCGGCCATGCGCCGTCCGGCCCGCGCCTGAGTATCTCCGCCGCGATCGCGGTCGAACGCAGGACCACGATCTCCGCAACCGTCGGGATCGTCGTATAGGCCCGGACATTCGCCCGTGTCTTCGTCACGTTGGTCGGGGACAGGATCTCGATCAGCACGACAGGCTCGTGCATCAACCGTGCGCCCATGGGCGGCACGCAGGTGATGCCGAGATCGGGAACCAGACAGTTCTCCTCGGATCGCAGGCCAGGGATGACGCCCGGCGCGACGACCACCCGACACGTACCGCCGCGCGCGTCAAGGTGCGCCGTGAGCAGATAAGCCAGACGTGCCTGGATGGAGCCATGAGCGTCGGAGGCCGGCGCCATCATCTCCGGCTCGCCGTCCCGCAACTGCCAGAGCGCGCCGGTCCGGTCACCCGAATCCCAATCGAGGAACTCGGCGACGGTCATGTGGCGCGACGGCATCTTCAGGGCAGTGGCCATGCCGAGGACAATGCTCGCTCAGGCTGTCGGCTGCAAGCGAACAGGGCAGTCCCGAAGCACCGTCGGAGTGAGGCAGCAGCCCGAATGATGGGCGGGCGTGTTCAAGTGCCGTCCGGCACGTCAAAGCCGAACACTGCAAAGAAGGTCCCTCGATGCCTCGCCAACCAATTCGGTGGGGCGCTCCCCAGGCCGCCAGCAACCACGCCCTTCTCGAGCGTAGCCAGCTTATTAAAGCGCACCACGGAAGGGACCTTCAGGCCAGTCTCCGCGGACGCATCGATCGGCGCCATGTCAGGGCCAAAGCGGGATACCGACGTGATGAAGCAGACCACAACATCAGACCGGCGCTCATTGTCGCGTGAAACGACCAGCGCCGGACGACACTTCGAGCCTGACAGGTCGGTGAAGGGAAAGCGGTCCAGGACGATGGCACCGAATTCAAACACTCAGCCGTTCCGTTCGGCAAGGTCGGCATCGGAATAGAGGTCCGGTTCATCGGCCAGGAATGGGCCAGGGTTGCGAATGCGCCGCCGGCCTGCGCCAGAGCGGCCATCGGCAGATCCGACTCGTCGACGACCTCGACGATGGCAAGCACGCGAGCGGCGACGCCACGACGCAGCAGTTCGTCCGATAGGCGGCCGGCTTCCGTTTCAACTGTCATTCTCTGCATTGCACAACCCTCTGCCGAACCAGTACGGCATCGCCCGTCATCGAGCCGCTAGCCGACCGCTGACGACTGGGTGCCACCTGCCGCCCGGTGCCGCTCCCGCAGGAACTGGAAGAACTCCACGCCCTCGCGCAGCCGGCGCTTCATCATCTGTGGGCTGCGCACCATCTCGCCGACGATCGAAGCGATCTTCGGCGCGCGGAAATAGAACCGCCGATAGAATGTCTCAACGTTGTCGAAGATCTCGGTGTGCGACAGGTGCGGATAGGTCAGCGGCGCGATCTGGATGCCGTGCTCGTCCACCAGCTCCGCATGCGCCTCATCCAGCCAGCCGTTCTCCACCGCCTGCCGATACAGGAACGTCCCCGGATACGGCGCGGCCAACGACACCTGGATGGTGTGCGGGTTGATCTCGGTGGCGAAGCGGATCGTCTCCTCGATCGTCTCCTTGGTCTCGCCCGGCAGGCCGAGGATGAAGGTGCCGTGGATCTTGATCCCCAGCTCGTGGCAGTCGCGCGTGAAGCGCTTCGCCACCTCGATCCGCATGCCCTTCTTGATGTTGTGCAGGATCTGCTGGTTGCCGCTCTCGTAGCCCACCAGCAGCAGCCGCAGCCCGTTGTCCTTCAGCACCTTCAGCGTGTCACGCGGCACATTCGCCTTGGCGTTGCACGACCACGTCACGCCCAGCCTGCCCAGCTCGCGGGCGATCGCCTCGGCGCGCGGCAGGTTGTCGGTGAACGTGTCGTCGTCGAAGAAGAACTCTCTCACGTTCGGGAAATACGCCTTCGCCAGCTTGATCTCCTCCGCCACGTGGCCCGGCGAGCGCACCCGGTAGCGATGCCCGCCAACCGTCTGCGGCCACAGGCAGAACGTGCAGCGCGACTTGCAGCCACGCCCGGTGTAGAGCGACACGTAGGGATGCAGCAGATAGCCGATGAAATAGTCCTCGATCCGCAGGTCGCGCTTGTACACCTCGGTGACGAACGGCAGTTGGTCCATGTCCTCGAGGATCGCGCGGTCCTGGTTGTGCACGATGCCGCCCGCGCCGTCGCGATAGGAGATGCCGTCCACCGACGCCCAGTCGCGTCCCTCGGCAATTTCCTTCACCGTGAAGTCGAACTCGTTGCGCGCGACGAAGTCGATCGGCGCGCCCTGCACCAGGCTTTCCTCCGGCTGCACCGCCACCTTGGCGCCGACGAAGCCGATCTTCAACGCCGGGTTTTCCCGCTTTAGCGCCGCCGCGACCTTCACGTCGGAAGCGAACGACGGCGTCGAGGTGTGGATCACACACAGCTCGTAGTCCCCCACCTGGCGCGTCACCGCATCGAGGCGGATGCCTGCCGGCGGCGCGTCGATCAGCTTGCTGCCGGGCACCAGCGCGGCCGGCTGCGCCAGCCAGGTCGGATACCAGAACGAGCGGATCTCCCGCCGCGCCTGGTAGCGCGAGCCGGCGCCCCCGTCGAACCCGTCGAACGAAGGCGGGTGCAGGAACAGCGTCTTCATCATCGCGGGTTCAGTCCCCTGGCTTCCAGCGTGTGGCCGCGCCAGTCGACCTCGCGACCGGCGTAGCTCGCGATCATCACGGCCACCGACATAAGCTCACGCAACGGCAGAAGCCAGACCGGGGAGTGGAATGCAAGCCCGAGTGACCGGTCGATCCCCCGCCCCGCGAGCGCGCGTATCAGCCAGACGACGGCGAACCAGGCCAGCGACCAGATTGCGCCCCAGGCCAGCAGGATGGCGAGCGCCGCCCAGGCCAGCGGATACTGCAGCACCGAGGCGGCAAACTGCACCGGCACCAGCGCCCTGATCGTCCGCGCCCAGCGCAGCTCGTGCCGCCACAGCGCAGCGAAGCTCGTCTCCGGCACCGTGGTGGCCGGCACGGTATCCGCCAGCCGCACCCCGAGCCCGAGCCCCTGGACCAGCCGCCCGAGCACATTGTCGTCGGCCAGATGGTTCACCAGCGCTTGCAGGCCGCCGATGCGCTCCAGCGTCTCCCGACGCAGCGCCATGGTCGCCCCCAGACAGTCCTGCCGCCCCATGGCCCGCGCCAGCAGCGCCCCCGGCAGGAAGTAGTGGTTGATCTGCATGGCGCCGAGGATGCTGGGTAGCGAAGCCCCCCTCCCCAGCCCTCCCCCGCTGCGCGGGAGAGGGGGGCTGTCGGGCTCCCTCTCCTGCGCAGCGGGGAAGGGTTGGGGAGGGGGTGCCGGTAGCCCCACATAAAGCGTCGTCACCAGCCCGGTCCCCGGCTCCTCCAGCGTCGCCGCGAGCCGCCGCAGATAATCCGGCGTCACGTGCAGGTCGGAATCAGCGATCACCAGCACATCGTGCTTCGCCGCCGGCAGCATGTTGATGAGGTTGGCCACCTTGCGGTTCCGCCCATGCGGCGTCGGATCGATCACCACGGCGATGTCGCAATCCGGAAACCGCGCCTGCAGCCGCCGGACCACGGGAAGCGCCGTGTCGGCCGGGTCCTGCACGCCGAACACCACCTGCCAGACCGGGTAGTCCTGCCGGCAGATGCTGGCCAGCGCCTCCTCGAGCAACGGCTCGTCGCCATGCAGCGGCTTGAGGACGCTGATTTTCATCGTCATGGCCGCGGACGGCCATGACGACAGACGGGCAAACCGCCGCACGACAACCCACCCCGCGACGACCTGCGCCACCCCAACCGCGGAAAACCCCGCCGCCAGAGCAGCCGCAATCCCCGGGCTCGACCCGGGGATCAACCAGCGCTCGCCGTCTGCGGCAGCTTCGCCTCCAGCCCGAACGCCCCGAGCGCGGTGGCCACTATGTCCTTCGCGGTCAGCCGTGCCTCGGCGAGCTGCTTCGCCTGCGAGTCATGGTCGATGAACCAGTCGGGCAGCACCATCGGGCGGACCTTCAGCCCGCCATCGAGCAGCCCCTTCCATGCCAGGTGATGCAGCACCGCCGACCCGAACCCGCCGATCGAGCCCTCCTCGATGGTGATCAGCACCTCGTGGTGCCGCGCCAACTGCTCCACCAGCGCCGTATCCAGCGGCTTGGCGAAGCGTGCGTCCGCGACCGTAGTCGGCAGCCCCCGCGCCGCCAGTTCGTCCGCCGCGCGCAACGCGTCCCCGAGCCGCGGGCCGAGCGACAGGATCGCCACGCTGCCGCCCTCGCGGATCACGCGTCCCTGGCCCAGCGTCCACACCTCCCCGCGGGCCGGCAGCTCCAACCCCACCCCGTCGCCGCGCGGATAGCGCAACGCGCTCGGCCGGTCGCCGATCGACACCGCTGTGGCCACCGCATGCACCAGCTCGCCCTCGTCCGACGGCGCCATCAGCACGAACCCGGGCAGGCAGCCGAGATAGGCGAGGTCGAAACTGCCGGAATGCGTCGCCCCATCGTTGCCGACCGGCCCCGCCCGGTCCAGCGCGAAGCGCACCGGCAGGCGCTGGATCGCCACGTCATGCACCACCTGGTCATAGGCGCGCTGCAAAAACGTCGAGTAGATCGCGCAGAACGGCTTCATCCCCTCGGTCGCCAGCCCCGCCGCGAACGTCACCGCGTGCTGTTCGGCTATACCGACGTCGAAGCAGCGTTCGGGGAACCGCTTGCCGAACCGGTCCAGCCCGGTGCCCGACGGCATGGCCGCGGTGATCGCCACGATGGCGGGGTCGCGCTCCGCCTCGGCGATCAGCGCATCGGCGAACACCTTGGTGTAGTTGGGCGGTCCCGGCGGCGCCTTCGCCTGCTCGCCGGTGATCACGTTGAACTTCGAAACGCTGTGCAGCTTGTCGGCCGACGCCTCCGCCATGGCGTAGCCCTTGCCCTTCTGGGTGATCGCGTGCACCAGGATCGGGCCGGTCTCCTCCGCCTCGCGGACATTGCGCAGCACCGGGATGAGGTGGTCCAGGTTGTGCCCGTCGATCGGGCCCACGTAGTAGAACCCCAGCTCCTCGAACAGCGTGCCGCCGGTCAGCATGCCACGGGCATATTCCTCCGCCCGCCGCGCCGTCCGCTCGATGCCCTTGGGGAACCGCTTGGCCATCCGCGCCCCCAGCTCCCGCAACGACAGGAAGCTGCGCGACGACATCAGCCGCGACAGGTAGGCCGACATAGCCCCCACCGGCGGCGCGATCGACATGTCGTTATCGTTAAGAATCACTATCAGCCGCGAATGCAGCGCGCCGGCATTGTTCATCGCTTCGTAGGCCATGCCGGCGCTCATCGCACCGTCGCCGATCACGCAAATGACGTTGCGTTCGTCCCGCTCATCGCGCCCCTCGCGCGCCGCCTGCTGGTTCTTCAGGTCACGCGCCACCGCCATTCCGAGGCCCGCCGAGATCGACGTCGAGGAATGCGCCGCGCCGAACGGGTCGTATTCGCTCTCCGCCCGCCGGGTGAAGCCGGACAGCCCGCCGCCCTGGCGCAACGTGCGGATGCGGTCACGCCGCCCGGTCAGGATCTTATGCGGATAAGCCTGGTGGCCGACGTCCCAGATCAACCGGTCGTGCGGCGTGTCGAAGATCGCATGGATGGCGACTGTCAGCTCCACCACGCCGAGCGAGGCGCCCAGATGCCCGCCGGTGACGGAAACGGCGTCGATCGTCTCCGCCCGCAGTTCGTCCGCGAGCTGGCGCAATTGCTCCGCTGAGAAATTGCGCAGATCCGCGGGATAGCGGACGCGGTCCAACAGCGGCGTGTTCACAGGACTCATTGCTTCTCGCTCCGAAATTCAGCTCCGCCGCGTCACAACATAGGAAGCCAGAGCCCGCAGCAGCGCCGCGCGCTCGCCGAACCCCTCCAGGTGTCCGGCTGCCTGGCGCGCCAGCAACTCGGCGTGCGACCGCGCCCGCTCGATCCCCAGGACCGCGACCATCGTCGCCTTGCCGGCGGCGGCGTCCTTGCCCGCGGTCTTGCCGGTCTCCTCCGTACTGCCTTCCGCGTCCAGCAAATCATCCGCGATCTGGAAGGCCGCCCCCAGGTCTCGTCCATAGGCGGCCAGCAGGTGCCTCTGGACCAGGGACGCCCGGCCGAGGATGGCCCCCGCCTCGGCGCTGAACTGGATCAGCCGGCCGGTCTTCAGCGCCTGCAGCCGGGCCACCGTCGCCCCGTCCAGCTCCTGGCCCTCCGCCAGCATGTCGATCATCTGGCCGCCCGCCATGCCACGCGCACCTGCCGCCCCACCCAGCGCGGCCACCAACTCGCAGCGTGCCTGCGGGTCCGAATGCGTGTCCGGTTCGGCGAGCACCTCGAAGGCGCGCGCCTGCAGCGCATCGCCGGCCAGAATCGCGGTGGCCTCATCGAACGCCTTGTGCGTCGACGGCTTGCCGCGCCGCAGATCGTCGTCATCCATCGCCGGCAGATCATCATGAACCAGCGAATAGGCGTGCAGCATCTCGATCGAGGCTGCCACGCGCGCCGCGCTGGTCTCCGATACCGCGAACAAGGCCGCGCTTTCCATCACCAGAAACGCCCGCAGCCGCTTGCCGCCGCCAAGGCTCGCATAGCGCATCGCATCCGCCAGGCGCGCCTCGGCACCCTCCGGCTCCGGCAGCAACGCCTCCAAAGCGGCCTCCACCACCTCGGCGACCCGCGCCAAAGCCGCGGGCAGGTCCGTGTCGGCCACTGTCATGGCGCTCTGTCTTCCGCTGCCACGCCGGTTCCCATTCGCCCCAGGTTCAAAGCCAAATGCTAACACTCGCCCCGAGTCTGTTGCCCAAATCACACATATGCGTGTCCGGCCAGCTTCGCCACCGGTGCAGCATTACCGCAACCCCTGGTATTGTGCCATATGCCGCCGGCGCTGCGCCGTGGCATTGCCGCTCCCGGCGAGGCATGCCATATCCGACGCCACCGGTAGGACTTTCGGCGCGGCTCGGGGCCGATCCAGCGCCGTCCCTTGGAGATGAAGCATGATCCGCGTCGTCCTGGCCCAGCCCCGCGGCTTCTGCGCCGGTGTGGAGCGGGCGATCGAGATCGTCGAGCGGGCGCTGAAGAAATACGGCCCGCCGATCTATGTGCGCCACGAGATCGTCCACAACCGCCACGTGGTCGAGGACCTGCGTACCCGCGGCGCGGTGTTTGTCGATGAGCTGGACGAAATCCCACCCGGCGCGATGACCATCTTCTCCGCCCATGGCGTCGCCAAGCGGGTGGAGCAGTTGGCCGCCGAACGCGGCCTGCCGGTGATCGACGCGACCTGCCCGCTGGTCGCCAAGGTGCACAACGAGGGCCGCCGCTACGCCTCCCAGGGCCGTGAAATCGTCCTGGTGGGCCATGCCGGCCATGCCGAGGTGGAAGGCACCATCGGCCAGGTGCCGGCCAAGGTGCATCTGGTGCAGACTGTCGCCGATGTCGCCCGGCTCGAGGTCGCCGACCCGGACAAGCTTGCCTACATCACCCAGACCACTCTCTCGGTCGACGACACACGCGGCATCATCGCGGCATTGAAGGCGCGTTTCCCCACCATCGTCGGCCCCGACGTGCGGGATATCTGCTACGCGACGCAGAACCGCCAGCAGGCGGTGCGCGACCTTGCCGGCGCAGTGGACATGATCCTGGTCGTCGGCTCGCGCAACAGCTCCAACTCCAACCGGCTGCGCGAGATCGGCGAGGAGTTGGGCAAGCCTTCCTACCTGATCGACGATGCGGACGCGCTGCGGCCGGAATGGTTCGCTGGCGTGAACTCCGTGGGCGTCACTGCCGGCGCCTCCGCTCCGGAAATGCTGGTGCAGGGTGTGCTCGACGGGTTGCGCCGGTTCGGCGAGATCGACATTTCCACCCTTGCCGGCGTGGCGGAGGATGTGCGCTTCCGCTTTCCCAAGGAACTGACGGACGCATAAGGGATCGATCGAATGGCCGTTCCGTTGAACCAGGCGCTCCGCGTCGGCGCCTATGTCGTGAAGCAGCATTTGCTTGGGCGCAAGCGCTACCCGCTGGTGCTGATGCTGGAGCCGCTGTTCCGCTGCAACCTGGCCTGCGCCGGCTGCGGCAAGATCGACTATCCGGCCGAGATCCTGAACCAGCGCCTGTCGGTCGCCGAGTGCATGGAAGCGGTGGATGAATGCGGCGCGCCTGTCGTGGTGATCGCCGGCGGCGAGCCGTTATTGCATCGCGAGATCGAGCAGATCGTGCAGGGCGCCATCGCGCGCAGGAAGTTCGTCATCGTCTGCACCAACGCGCTGCTGCTGGAAAAGAAGATGCACCTGTTCCAGCCGAGCAAGTGGTTCTCCTGGTCGGTGCATCTCGACGGCTCGCGTGAAGAACACGATGTCTCGGTCTGCCAGGCAGGCGTCTACGACCGTGCGGTGGCGGCGATCGGCGCGGCCAAGCGTGCCGGCTTCCGCACTATCATCAACTGCACGCTGTTCGACACCGCGGAGCCCGCGAGGGTTGCGGGATTCTTCGACGACGTGATGGCGATGGGGGTGGACGGGATTTCCGTCTCGCCCGGCTACGCCTACGAGCGTGCGCCCGATCAGCAGCATTTCCTAAATCGCCGCCGCACCAAGGAGCTGTTCCGCGGCATCTTCGCCCGGCAGGGCAAGAAGCAGTGGTCGTTCAACCAGTCGTCGATGTTCCTCGACTTCCTGGCCGGCAACCAGACTTTCCACTGCACGCCCTGGGGCAACCCGACGCGCAACTATTTCGGCTGGCAGCGCCCCTGCTATCTGCTCGGCGAGGGCTTTGCGAAGAGCTTCAAGGAGCTGATGGAAGAGACCGATTGGGACCGCTATGGCACCGGCAACTACGAGAAATGTGCCGACTGCATGGTGCACTCGGGGTATGAGGCTAGTGCGGTGACCGAGACTGTCAGGCGGCCGTGGAAGGCGGCGGCGCAGGCGCTGCGGGGGATACGGACCGAGGGACCGATGGCGCCCGACATCCCGCTCGATCGCCAGCGGCCGGCGGAGTACGTGTTCAGCCGCCATGTCGAGCAGGCGATGACGCGGATCAAGGCGGGCAAGCAGGACGAGGTCGCCGACGCCGCCGACTGACTGGGTCCCCGCTTGCGCGGGGATGACAACCTATAGAATCGGTCCGCCCTTCTCGTCACCCCCGCGCATGCGGGCGCCCAGGGCCTTCTCGACCTCCGCGACCACACCAACCCAGTCATTGTGGCGCTTCTGGCGGAACAGGCGCGCGGTCGGATACCAGGGGGTGTCGGCGCGATCGAGCAGCCATCGGGCGTCCGCGCTGAACGGCAACAGGATCCACACCGGCAACCCAAGGGCGCCGGCAAGATGGGCCACCGACGTGTCGATCGTCACCACCAGGTCCATCAGCGAAGCGAGCGCAGCCGTATCGGCAAAGTCCTTCAGCTCGGCGCTGTGGTCCACCACCAGGGGATGCGCCGCGAGCCAGGCGCGATCCTCCGCCGGCATCTCCTGCTGCAACGCGTGGAATTCCAGGTCCGGTCGCGCGAGCAACGGCGCGAGGGTGGCGAGCGGCATCGAACGCAGCGGAAGATGCTGTCTGCCCGACCATGCGATGCCGATACGCGGCCGTCGGCGGAGACCGAGAAGCGCCTGCCAGACCATCAGGTACTCGGCCCGCACCCGCAGATACGGCACGTCGGCCGGAACATTGTCGAGCCTGGTGCCAAATGCGTATGGCAGGCTCATCAGCGGGCATTGCAGGTCGACATCGGGCACCGCGTCGTAAAACGATATGACCGTATCCGCGCCCGGCTGATTTGCCAGCAGCTTGCCGAGCGCCGGCTGCACGCGCAAAACGACGCGGGCGCCGCGAGCTGCCACCAGCGGAGCATAACGGACGAAGTGCAGCGTGTCGCCCAGCCCCTGCTCGGCCTGCAGCAGGATGGACTTGCCTTCGATGTCTGCTTCGCCGCGCCAGTGCGGCACGTTGCGCGGGAACCGGTCGAGCAGGAGCAGGCGTGGGATCGACAGGCGGGCTTCAAGCCATGCCCACGCCTCCGGCCATACGCCCATGGCCAGCAGTACCACGCCCTCGTTGAGCCGCAGTTCCGGGGAGTCGGGCTTCACCGCCCTTGCCGCGCGATACTGCTCGAGCGCTTCCGCGTGGCGGTTCAGGCCGATGAGTGCATTGCCCAACGCCTCCAGGGTTTCGCCATGTCCTGGCCGGGTTGCGAGAGCCCGTTCCAGGCAGATGACCGCCTCCTGGTGCCGATGGCTCGACGACAAGGCGCTGCCGAGGCCGAGCAGTGCCGTGGCATCATCGGGGCGGATGCGCAGTGCATGCCGATGATGTTCCTCGGCCTCCGCGAAGCGCCCGAGCTCGCGCAGCGCGTTGCCGAGACTGTTGTGCATCTCCGCGAAGTCCGCGTGCGCGGCGAGCCCCTGTCGGTAGACCGCAACAGCCTCTCCGACTTGTCCCGCGGCATGCAGCGCGTTGCCGTAATGATGCAAGGTCGTGGCATCACCGGGTCTGGTCGCCAGCGCACGGCGGTAGCAATCAAGTGCCGCCGCGAAATCCTGCTGTGCCAGCAGTGCCGCTCCGAGCTCGTTCATGGCGGCGAGCGTATCCGCGCCATCCGGCGGCGCGGCCGCCAGTGCCGCCGTAAGAAAGTAAGCCCCTTGGTCGAATGCGCCTTGCCTGCAGTGCACCAGGCCAAGTAGGCGCAGTACCCGAAAGTCGCGTGGCCCGCGATTCAGGATCGTGCCGCAGACCGCAACGGCTTCGGCGAGGCGGCCCGTCTGGTAGTGTCGCAAAGCGGTTTCGTACATGGCCGGCTCGGTCGGTTGGCTCCCCATCGCCTGCGCCCTGACTGCGGTGCTACGCTTCCCATTATCGCATTCGGTATCGGCGGGGGAGGGCACCATCATGGCACGACGCATCAACCGGGCCATCGAACTGCTGGCACAGGATCAGGCGATCTACTACGACGGTCCGCATACCGGCCACGTGCTGACCCACGCCCAAGGTCGCGACGATGCGGGCACCTGGGCCGACTACATCAATGTCGGCATGGAACATGGCGCCTTCGACATGACCGGGCTGGCGGAGTACATGCGTGGCCTGGTGGATGGCGGCCCCGTACGGTCCGGCCACCGCACGCCTGCGATCATCGTCGAGGCGCCGGTGAACGGCACCGATGAGGCGAATGTCCGGTTCAACGCCTGGCAGTTCCGGCAGATCCTTGGCCGCGGCGTGCACGGCATCCTGCTTTGCCAGGCGGAGACGGCCGATGCGGTGCGGGCATTCATCGAAGCCTGCCGCTACCCGCACCATGGCGCTGGCGTGGACCCGGCGATCCCCTCGCCGGTCGCGCGCATGCGCGGCGCGAAGCGACCAGAGCGCGGCGGCGACGGCAGGCTCGGCATTGGCACGCGCGGCCGCGGTTCGGAGGCGACCGCCGCGGCGATCTGGGGTCTGCCACAACAGGAGTATATGCAGCGCTGCGATCCCTGGCCGCTGAACCCCGAAGGCGAGCTGCTGCTCGGCGTGAAGCTGGAGAGCCCCGAGGGCATCGCGAACTGCGAGGCGATCTGTGCCGTGCCGGGGCTCGGCTTTGCCGAGATGGGTCCCGGTGATCTGGGACTGTCGCTCGGCTACACCACGCTGCAGCGCGATCCCTATCCGCCGGAGATGGCCGAGGCGCGTGCACGCGTGTTTGCCGCCTGCCGTCGCAATCGCATCGCGTTCCTGGAAGGCTGCTCGCCGACGAATATTGTGGTGCGGCTGGACGAGGGCGTGCGGGTGATCGCCGGCCACAACGAGGAGACGGCACGCATCGGCCGCGCGCATCAGAAGCGGGCGATAGCGGTTTAGAGCACGTTCAGCATAACTGGAATCCCGCCGGAATGATGGGTATCGCTGCGCTCAACCCATCCTACGCCGCAGCCTGTAGGATGGGTTGAGCGTAGCGATACCCATCACGACTCGCGAGGATCGCTCGCGTTTCCGGTCACCCTGAACCCGCTAAAGCGGCTGCGGTCAGTATCCGGCCTTCGCGTAGGGCGCCGTGGCGCCGCGACGATACACCAGCAGGCTGCGGCGATAGGACAGCACCTCGACGCCATGCTGGTTGCGGGCACGCGTTGCCACCGAGACGATACCCTCGCTGGGACGCGACCGGGAGGCGCGGGTTTCCAGTATGGTGGATTCGGCCTCGATCGTGTCGCCGACGGATACCGGTACGGGAAGCTGCACATCGTGCCAGCCGAGATTGGCGACCACACGGCCGAACGTGCGCGTGGTGAGAGCGGTTACGGCGGCAACCACGAAGGTTTCCGGCACGTGGTGCTGCGGCGCCAGCTCCAGCGAGCGCCAGGCGTGGGTGGCCACCTCCTCGCGATAGAAGCCGCGGCGTGGCGCGTGGACAAAGCTGTCGCCGGCCACGCAGTCCTCGAACCACAGCCCCACCTGCTCCACCAGCGCCCCGTCCTCCGCTGCATGGTAGGCGGCGAAGCGATCCTCCCGCGCCGGATCGCTGGCTGCATCGCGCCGCTCGATCGCCATGCGGCAGGTGATGCGGGCGACCTCGGTGCCATCCGTCTTGTGGCCGCGGATCAACGTGCGAACGGCAGCCGTCGCCGCGTCGGCGTTGAAGATTTCCGATTCCGCATACAGCGTGTCGCCGCCGAATAGCGGGAAGTTCATCGTGATGTCGTCGAAGCCGAGGATCGCCCGGCGCCTGCCGTAGGTCTTGCTCGTCATGCCGACCAGCCGCTGCAAGGTGAGCGTGCTGACGATCAGCGGGCGCTGCCAGGCGGTCGCCGCGGCGTAGTGCGCGTCGTAATGCAGCATCGCGCCGTTCAGCGTATCCAGTGCCTCGTCTGCATTGTCCTGCTGCGACAGCGTGACGCCGGGGCGGTGGCGGAAGCGCTGGCCGGTCGCGAAGTCCTCGAAGTCGAGGCCGTAGCGCTCCCGATAGCGGTTCTCGCCGATGCGGTGGTAGGCGGTGAACATGGCGCGTCCCCGTGCGATGCGTTGTCCGGGCGAGCCTAGCGCCGCATACTGCCGGCATGACAGACACCCTGATCCTCGATGCGATCGACGCCTTCCTGGCACGCGACGTCGCGCCGCATGTGCACGCGCTGGAGCACGACGACATCTACCCGGAGGCCATCGTCGCACGCATGCGCGAACTGGGCCTGTTCGGCTCCACGATCGGCGCGGCCTATGGCGGGCTCGGCCTGCCCTGCGTGACCTATGCCGAGATCGTTGAACGCATCGCGCGCGTGTGGATGTCGGTGACCGGCATCTTCAACTCGCACCTGATCATGTCGGCCATCGTCGAGCGCAACGGCACCGAGGCGCAGAAACGCGAATTCCTGCCGCGCTTTGCCTCGGGCGAGATGCGCGGCGGGCTGGCGCTGACCGAGCCCGATTGCGGCACCGACCTGCAGGCGATTCGCTGCACCGCGCGGCGCGACGGCGACGCGTATGTGGTGAACGGCACAAAGACGTGGATCAGCAACGGCATCCACGGCTCCTGCTTCGCATTGCTGGTGAAGACGGATCTCACAGCAGCGCCACGGCATCGCGGCATGAGCATGCTGCTGGCGGAGAAGGGGCCGGGATTCACCGTCAGCCGCAAGCTGGAAAAGCTCGGCTACAAGGGAATCGACAGCGCCGAACTGGTGTTCCAGGACTACCGCGTGCCGGCGGACCGGCTGATCGGCGGCGTCGAAGGACTGGGGCTGAAGCATGCGCTATCCGGCCTGGAGCTGGGCCGCATCAATGTGGCCGCGCGCGGCGTCGGCGTGGCGCAGGCGGCGCTGGATGAATCGCTGCGGTATGCGCAAATCCGGCACACTTTCGGCAAGCCGATCGCGCAACACCAGGCGATCCAGTTGAAGCTGGCCGACATGGCGACGCGTACCGAGGCGGCGCGGCTGCTGACGCGGCGCGCCGCCGAGATGTACGACCGCGGCGATCGCTGCGACATGGAGGCCGGCATGGCCAAGCTGTTCGCCACTGAGGCGGCGCTGGAGAACGCCACCGAGGCGATGCGTGTGCATGGCGGCTACGGCTATTCGACGGAGTTTCCCGTCGAGCGGCTGTATCGCGACGCGCCGCTGCTGGTGATCGGCGAGGGGACAAACGAGCTGCAGCGCATCATCATCGCCCGCCAGCTCGTCGCGCGGAACCCGGTGTGATGCTGCCGCTCGCTGGCGTGCGAATTCTGGCGGTGGAGCAGTACGGCGCAGGACCGTTCGGATCCATGCAGCTCGCCGACATGGGCGCCGAGGTGATCAAAATCGAAAACCCGAAGGATGGCGGCGATGTCAGCCGCTCGGTCGGGCCGTATTTCCTCGGCGAGCACGACAGCCACTTCTTTCAGGCGTTCAACCGCAACAAGCGCTCGGTCACGCTGAACCTGCGTGCGCCGGAGGGTCAGCGCGTGCTGCACGACCTCGCCGCGACGGCGGATGCGGTGCTGGACAATCTGCGCGGCGATCAGCCGCCGCGGCTCGGCGTGACGTATGATCAGTTGAAGTCGGCCAATCCGCGCATCGTGTGCGCGCATCTGTCGGCGTACGGGCGCGAAGGCAGCCGCGCCGCGTGGCCAGGCTATGACTATCTGATGCAGGCCGAGGCCGGCTATCTGTCGCTGACCGGCGAGCCCGATCAGCCGCCGGCACGCTTCGGGCTTTCCATCGTCGACATGATGGCGGGGGTCTATGCCGCGACCGCACTGCTCGGCGGCATCGTCGCCGCGCGCGCCTCGGGGGTGGGGCGCGATGTCGATGTCAGCCTGTTCGACACGGCATTGTCCAACCTGAACTACCTGGCGGCGTGGTTCCTGAATGGGGGACACGCGCAAGGGCGCGAGCCACGCGGGGCGCATCCGTCGCTCACGCCGAGCCAGCTCTACCGCACGGCGGACGGCTGGATCTTCATCATGTGCAACAAGCAGAAGTTCTGGTCGGTGCTGTGCGAGAAGCTCGGGCGGCCGGAGTGGTCGGACGATCCACGCTTCGCGAGTTTCAAGGCGCGGCTGGAGAACCGCGCGGAGCTGACGCGCCTGCTGGATGAGGCGTTGTCGGCGCGAGGCACCGCGGCCTGGCTGCAACATTTTGCCGGCGAGGTGCCTGCCGCGCCGGTGCATGACATCGCACATGCGCTGCATTCGGACTTCGTCACCGACGAAGATCGCGTCTGGTCCTATGCCCATCCGCATGGCGAATTCCGCATGGTGCCGCCGGCGTTCCGCTTCCCTGGCGAGGCAATGCCGCGCGAAGCGGCACCCGCGCTCGGCGCCGACACGGACGCAGTGCTGGCGGAGCTTGGCTATGGCGCGGATCGGATCGCGATGTTGCACAGGGACGGCGTGATATAGGCCCCCTCCCTAACCCTCCCCCGCTAACGCGGGAGAGGGGACGCGGAATTCCCTCTCCCGCGTAGCGGGGGAGGGTTCGGGAGGGGGGCGTCGCGTCGCGTGCGGCTCGAGCCAGCCCATGCTTGCGCCGGGCTCGCAATCCGTCGTCGGCAGGAACGGCTTGATGTCGATCAGCGGCGTTCCATCGAGGCAATCCAGGTAGCGCACCTTCAGAGTATCGGGCGCCTCGAAACCCTCGAATGCGACGACAGCAAGCCCGATCGGATTGGGCCGCCGAGGCGTGCGGGTGGAGAACACACCGCGGGGCTGCCCGTCGAACGGTGGCGTGAACACCAGCTCCGGCTCGCGGGCAAGATGCAGCCAATAGAGCAGGATCAGGTGCGAGAACCCGTCGATGCTTTGCAGCCCAGCAACGAACTCCGGATACACACGCGCATGGCAAAGCGGTGCCGGATTGGGCTGCCTGCCGTTCCGCGGACACTCTTCGATCGCCCGCCAGGGAGTCGACAGCACGCCGATCGGCCTGACGGTGAAGCTGGGTTCTGGCATGCAGACAGAACTAACCCATTGCACGCACCGCATGCCAGCTTGACTCACGCGGGTGCCTGTCGGTTCATCTGGCGACGCGGGTGGGGGAGGCGATGAGTTTGAGAAGCAAAGAGGTCGGCAGCTTCCACGAGGCGGTGCAGGACATCCCCGATGGGTCCACCATCGCATTCGGCGGCTTCGCCATGCCTGGCGTGCCGTTCAACCTGATCAAGGCCCTGCTCGAGCACGGGGCGAAGCACCTGACCCTGGTCGCCAACACCACCGGCGGGGCGCAGCAGCCGCGCATGCCGGACATCGGCATGCTGGTGGAGAACGGCCAGGTGAAGAAGGTGATCTGCGCCTTCACCGCCCCCACCCGCCCCACCGACGTGATCCCGTTCACGAAATACTACGAGTCCGGCGAGGTGGAAGCCGAACTGGTGCCGCAGGGCACGCTCGCCGAGCGGATGCGTGCGGCCGGCGCCGGCATCCCGGCGTTCTACACGCCAACCGCGGTCGGCACGGAACTCGCCGAAGGGCGCGAGACACGGGTGATCAACGGCCGCGAATACCTGCTGGAATACGCGTTGCCGCTCGATTACGCGTTCGTCCGCGCCACCCGCGCCGACACGTTCGGCAACCTGCAGTTCCATCGCTCGCAGCGCAATTTCTGCCCCGTAATGGCAACGGCCGCGCGCATCACCATCGCCGAGGTGGACGAAGACATCGTGCCGGCCGGCGTGATCGATCCCGATCAGGTCCACACGCCGGGCATCTTCGTGCATCGGCTGGTGAAGGTGCCGCCGCCGCCCGAAGGACTCTGGCCAACACGCCGGCAGGAGCGACGCCGATGAGCGGAACCGTCAAGGGACTCAACCGCCAGCAGATGGCGGACCGCGTGGCGTTCGAGTTCCAGGATGGCTGGATCGTCAATCTCGGCGTGGGCATTCCGACACTCTGTTCCAACACCGATATCGGCGATCGCGACCTGATCTACCACTCGGAGAATGGCGTGATCGGCTATGGCCCGATCGCTCCGCCGGGCGAGGAGGACCTCAACCTGGTGAATGCCGGCGGCCAGAATGTCACGCTGAGACCGGGCGCGGCGGTGGTGCACCACGCGGACTCGTTCGGCATCATCCGCGGCGGGCATATCGATGTGACCGTGATGGGTGCCTACGAGGTGGCGCGCAACGGCGACTTCGCCAACTGGAAGATTGCCGGCGCCAGGGGCGGCGGCATCGGCGGCGCGATGGACCTCGCCGCCTGCGCCAAGCGCGTGTTCATCATCATGGAACAGACGACGCGCGGCGGTGCACCACGGCTGGTCGATCGATGCGCATTGCCGGTGACGGCGCGCGGCGTGGTGAAGCTGGTCGCGACGAACTACGGACTGTTCGAGCCGACCGGCGATGGGTTCCGGATTCGCGAGATTGCGCCTGGCATCACGCTTGACGAGGTGCACGCGACAGTCGGCTGCAAGCTGACTGTGCCCGAGAACCTGCCGACGGTTCGGCTGGTCGGCTGACCCCTCCCCCAACCCCCTCCCGCAAGGGGAGGGGGAGAAGGTACGACACTCCCCCTCCCCTTGCGGGAGGGGGTTGGGGGAGGGGTTGGAAGCGCCTCAGCTCTTCCCAGCGTAGCTCTTCGCCATGCCCTCCGCCGGTTCGGCCTGCGGGCCGAACGGCATGATCGGATAGCGCAGCCCCGCCTTCGCCAGCCCCTGCAGCCCGGTCACCGCACGCTGCAGGTCCGCCGCCGGACACGCCATCAGCATCTCGTCGTCCGCCACCGCGCCGTAGCGCCGTTCGGCGTAGCATGGGATCGACAGGGAAACCTCGCGCGTCTTCAGCGCATGGCCCCAACTGTCGGCGCAGGCGCTCTCGCCGGTGATGGAGAAGTCGTAGCGGCGATAGTTCCGCCACTGCAGCCCGTTGATGAACAGGATCATCTGCGCCGGGTTGCCATAGAACAGGCAGATATCCGGCGGATCGAGCCGCGCCGCACGCAGCGGCGCCACGACCATCCCGTGATAGCGTCCAGGCGGCACGCGCGGCATGCCGGCCTGATGCGCGGCGGCGGCCTCGCGGTTCTCGAACCACACGCCCTCCATCTTCCGCCCAGAGGTGTAGATCTCCCCCGGCGCGTCGAGCCCGATCACGCTCGAGCAGGAGGAGAACGATGGGATATTCTCGGTGGTGATGCCAAGCGTGAATCCGGCCATGCGCGCCTGGGTCACCAACTGGCAGGTGGAAAATGTCTTACCCTTCGGCGGCCGGCGCAGGCCGGGCACGTTCGCCATCTCGTCGAGATCCTCGAACAGCTTCATGCCGATCGCGAAGGTGCGCAGGCGCAGGAGCTGGTTGAGCTGCTCCGCCAGCTCGGCGATGGCCTTGCCGTCCAATGGCGGGGCTTCGGCAATCGTTGGTGCATCGTTCATCGCTGCGTCTCCTGAACGGGATGCGGCAGGCTACAGCAGGTTCAGGTGACTGGAAATGCGCGGTGCTTTGGTGGGTTACGCTGCGCTCACCCACCCTACGAACCTGTAGGGTGGGTGAGCGCAGCGTAACCCACCATCTTCCAGCGCAACCGGCTCAGCTCAGCGCGCGGCGCACCGCGAAGCCCGCGACAGTCAGCGTGGTGACGGCGATCAGCGCCATCGGCCAGGCAAACACGAACACCCCCAGCATCGCCTGCAGCAGCATCACGCTGTCGAGGAACGGCAGACGGAACCACAGCAGCGCCGCGGCGATGACGATGTTGGCGTCGATCAGCCCGACGATGATGCCGGGCAAGGCCTTGCCCGGCAGGATTTCCGCCGGGCGCAGCGGCGTCACCAGCAGTTGCTCGAAGGTGCCCAGCTCGCGCTCGCGCGCCAGGGAAAGCGCGCTGATCAGCAGTGCCATGATCATCGACAGCACACAGACCAGGCCGGGCAGGATGAACCACGTGCTCTCGAGCGTCGGATTGAACCAGTCGCGTGTCAGCAGGACCACCGGAACTTTCCGGGTTGGATGCAGGTCGTGGGCGAAGCTCGCGACGATGGCGGCGGCGTAGCCCTGCGCCATCAGCGCGGAGTTGGAGCCCCGCGCGTCCAGCAACTGCGCCTGCGCCACGCGGCCGGCCAGCACGTCGGCGGAGAAATGCTGCGGTACGTGCAGCACCACCGCGACCGTCTTGGCATCCAGCGCAGCGCGCGCCTGCGTCGGCGTGGCGAAGGACCCTGTCACCTGGAACGCCGGCGAGATGGCAAAGCGGCGCACCAGTTCGGCCGATTGCGCACCGGCGTCGTCGTTCCAGATGCCGAGCGGCACGTCCGTCACGTCGTAGCTGGCGGCGTAAGCAAACAGCAGCACCTGCACCGTCGGCGGCACCAGGATGACAAAGCGCGTGCGCGGGTCCTTCCAGAGCCCGGCCAGCTCTTTCATGATCAAGGCGAGGATACGCCGGGCCCGGTCTGCTGAAGGTCTACGGCGATCTGGGGCTGACCGCCCTGCCGCTCGGTCCGGACGGGTTGCCGCTGCCGGAATCGCCCGATGAGACGCCGGAGGCGCGGCAGTACCTGGTCTGTGTCGCCGAGCGCGACCTGACCACGCTGCTGCCGCTGTTGCCGCAGCTCGCCAACAACCAGGATATCGTGCCGGCCGCCGCGTAGGGCGGATCAGCGTAGCGCAATCCGCCGGTCCACGGAGCTACGGCGGATTGCGCTACGCTGATCCGCCCTACGACTCGCGCGCGCCGGCGCATAATCCAGGCGAACAGTCCGAGGTGCCTCCATGCTGACCGAGCTGCTTGCCGTCCTCGCGGCACTGTCCGCTGCCGCCGCCGGCGTCGCGTTGCTCGTCGTGCTGCGCCAGGCGAGCGTGCTGCAACGTCTGCGCCTGCTGGCCGAGCAGGGACTGGCCGGAACGCGGAGCGAGGCGGAGACCACGCGCGCGGCGCTGTCCCGTGAACAGGGTCAGCAGCGCCAGGAGGTCGGCGCCCACTTCGAGGGCATCCGCGCGATGCTGGAGAGCAAACTCCGGGAAATGCGCGACGGCAACGAGACGAAACTGGCGGAAATCCAGAAGACGGTGAACGAGCAGCTCCACGCCGCGGTGGAGAAGCAGATGAACGAAAGCTTCAATCGGGTGATCGACCAGTTCACCGCGGTGCAGAAGGCGATGGGCGACGTGCAGGCGGTCACCGCGCAGATCGGCGACATCAAGCGGCTGTTCTCCAACGTGAAGACGCGCGGCGGCTGGGGCGAGACGCAGGTGCGCGCCATGCTGGACGACATCCTGCCGCCCGGAGAGTACGTGACCAACTGCAAGGTGCGGCCCGACAGCGACGATGCGGTGGAGTTCGCCGTGCGGATGCCGATGAAGGGTGAGGACCGACCGTTGCTGCCGATCGATGCCAAGTTCCCGGTGGAGGACTACGAACGGCTGCTGGCGGCTTCGGATGCCGGGGATGCGGAGGCGGAGCGCGCCGCCACGCGCATGCTGGAACGGCGAATGCGCGACGAGGCGAAGAAGATCGCGGCGAAGTACATCAACCCGCCCGTCACGGTGGAATTCGCCGTGCTCTATCTGCCGACCGACGCGCTGTATGCCGAGGTGGCGCGCATTCCGGGCCTGATCGACGACATCGGTCGGGAATGTCGCGTGCTGGTGATGGGGCCAAGCCTGTTTCCCGCACTGCTGCGCACGATCCACCTGGGCTTCGTTACGCTGGCGCTGGAGCAGAAGGCGGATCAGATCCGTGACCTGCTGGGAGCGACGCGCACCGAGATGCTGAAGATGGATGATGTGCTGGAGCGGCTGGCCAAGCAGGCGGGAACGTTCAGCAACACGATCGAAAACGCCCGTCGGCGTACGCGAGCGGTGGGTCGCAGGCTGCGCGGCGTGGAGGCGATCGAAGCGGAGCGCGCCGAACAGTTGCTGGAGCTGGAATCTGAAACGCTGGACGAGTGATGCCGGGGAGGGATTATGCCGTCGAGCGGGGGCGATGACTCGTTGTCGCCGATCGACCCCTGTCATTGCGAGGAGCGCAGCGACCCCCGGGTCAATCCCCGGATCAAGTCCGGGGACGGGGGCAGGCGCGGCAATCTCGATCGTAGTGCGCACTCGGCCCGAGATTGCTTCGCTCCGCTCGCAATGACAGTCGTGCGTGATGCCCACCAATTGCGTCACACACTCTTGCGCGGGCACGACGTTACCACTCAAGACCTACGCCCGGCGGTATTACTGATTCATGTGGGCCAGCGCCGTTGCAACAGGTGCGCGCGAAATCCGCACCACGCCGTCGAACGGTGTGTCGAGATCGACGATCAGAAAGATCGCCGCCGAGATCGATGCGGCGGCAAGTACCAGCGTTACCACCACGATGCGATTGCGCGGTGCATTGTAGCCGAAGCTGGCGAAACACAACGTCAGCCAGAACACCAGGATGATCAGGAACGGGCTCGACACCTGGCTGTAGGATTGTCCGACGATCGTCCAGTGTTGCGCGAACAGGCTGCGAAGCTGGGCGCCCGCCTGGTTGGCAACGCGCCGCAGATGCGCATTGCTGGGCTGCAATGCCTGGATCGCCTCGTCGAGCTGCCCCAGGATTCCTGCTGTCCCTTCATCGTCGAGCGCCGGTTTCGCGCCATTCTCCGGCCATGCCGCCTGCAGAACATGCTCGGCGTAGCTGCGCAGCAAGGCGCGCGCGGCGTCCGCATCCGGACCATACGCCACCAACGTACGGTTCAGCACGAGCAGTTGCGTGCCAAGCCGATGGATCTCGGTATCGACGTCGTCAAACGATTTCTTCAGCGACGCGGTCATCAAGCCCAGAACCAGCGACGACATGACGACGATCATGCCGATGCTCAGCTTGACGACTTCGTGCGTGTCTCTGCCTCGGCATTCCGCGGGCAGCTTCGGATGCAGCCACAGCGCCAGCATCGCGGCGCCGAACAGGCAGCCGAACACAACAAGGCCAACCACAACCTCGGACATCGGGCGAGGATCAGGCGGATCGTGGTGCGATCAGCCCCTCGCGTTCGAGCACCGGATAGACGCCGCCGCCCAGCATCATCGACAGGAGCTGTTCGGGCACCGGCAGCACTTGCAGCACCTGGTTGGTGCGTGGGTTGCGCACGGACCACTTGTCGATGTCGAGTTCGGCCGTGTCGCCCTCCTGGAAGGCCGTGGATACGCCGGGACATTCGCAGGCCAACAGCCCGTAGTTCACTGCATTGCGGAAAAACAACCCGTTGATCGTCTCCGCCAACAGGAAACCGAGGCCGCAATTGCGCAAGGACCGCGCCGCCGGACGCGACGAGCCCATGCCGTAGTTGAACCCGCCGACGATGGCGTCGCCGTTTTGCACCTGATCCACCCAGCCCGGCCGGTTGGCCTGGAACACCGCGCGCGCCTGCTCCTCCGGGCTGCGATACAGGTACGGCCCCGGCAGCATCAGGTCGGTGTTGATGTTGTCGCCGAATTTCCACACGCGCCCGGCCATCATGACACGTCTCCCTGGAAAAATTCGGCGGCACTGGCGATCTGTCCCGCCAGCGCCGATGCGGCGACGGTCGCGGGTGATGCCATGTAGATACGCGCGGATGGATCGCCCATGCGGCCCTTGAAGTTGCGCGTGCTCGCGGTGATGCACACCTCGTCCGGCCCGAGCACGCCCATGTGTCCGCCGATGCACGCGCCGCAGGTCGCCGGCGTCACCACGGCGCCCGCTTCCATCAGCGTGGCGACATAACCTGCCGCCAGCGCGGCGCGGTGGATCGCCTCGGTGCTCGGCGTGACGATGAAGCGCGTGCCCGGCGCGACCTTGCGCCCCTTCACCACACGAGCGGCGACCGCCAGATCGTCGAGCGTGCCGTTGCAACAGGCGCCGATGAACGCCTGGTCGATCTTGCGGCCGGCGACTTCGCTGATGCCGACCGAATTGTTCACCACTGCGTCGGGCAGCGCGACCAGCGGCTCGATCGTGCCGAGGTCGATCGTACGGCGTTCCCGATAGGTTGCGTCGACGTCAGGCAGCGTCGGCGTGAACGGCTTCGGGTTGCGCGCCTTCACGTACTCGATCAGCGTGTCATCCGGTTCGAAGATGACGAATTCGGCCGACAGCTCGGTGCCCATCGTGGTGAGCGTTCGGCGGGCATTCAGGCTCATGCTGGCGATGCCGGGCCCGCCATACTCGATGTTCTGGTTGACGTGCGCGCCCCACTTGCCGGCGATGAACAGGAAGATGTCCTTCGCCGAGACGCCGGGACGCAGCTTGCCGGTGAAGTCGTAGCGGATCGTCTCGCCGACGCGGAACCATGCCTTGCCGGTGGTGACCGCGTACAGCATGTCGGGCCCGCCGACACCGCGCGCCGCACAGTTGAACGCGCCCGCGCTGCAGGTGTGTGAGTCGGCGTTCACCAGAACGGTGCCGGGCAGCGCATAGGCCCTGTCGGCAATGACCGCATGGCTGATGCCCTGGTCGCGACCGACATCGTGCAATCGCTCGATGCCGAATTTCTTCGCGAATTCACGTCCCGTCTTCATGCAGGTGGCGGCCTGCACGGTCGGGGCCGGGACCAGATGGTCGAAGATGATCACCACCTTCGACGGATCGGCGACCTTCAGCACTTCGCGCCAGCCTTCCGGCAGGAACGACAGATCGAGCAGGCAGGCGGTCTCCACATCGACGACGGCGACGTCGCCCGGCGTGACCTTCGCCAGCCCGCCGGCGCGCGCCAGGATCTTTTCCGTGATCGTCATGCCCATGGTTCGTTGCCCTTTCTTCAGTCATGGCCGGGCTTGACCCGGCCATCTGCCGCCCGCCGCTGATGGCCGGGTCACGCCCGGCCATGACGAGGGGAAGGCTACGGCCAACGCGCAGGATGCGTTCCCAGTGGCACGCAAGGACGAACCCAGTGCGCCGGCGTTTCCGACAACTGTGCGGTATGGCGCACGGCGCGCAGCTTGCCGAAGCCCGATGCGCTGTCCTCCATGAAGTCGGCGATGTCGTCCGCGGTGGGCGCCTTGCAGGACAGCCCTTCCGGCACCCGGCCGAAATCGCGGATCCAGCGCCCCGTCCGCGCCAGCGAGACCTGCACATGCCAACTACCGCCTTCGGTCATCCGGCGACGCAGCGCGGTCAGCGCGCCGAATGCCAGCAGGTAGCCGGAGCCGTGGTCGAGCGCCTGGCACGGCAGCACCTTCGGCGCGGTCTGACCCGCAGCCTCGGCTTCCGCGTGATTGAAGCCGCTGGCGGTCTGCACCAGGCTGTCGAAGCCGCGCCGTCCGGACCACGGGCCGGCATGGCCATAGGCGCATAACGACACGTGCACGATGCCCGGACGGACGCGCGCGGTGTCGGCCGGCGCGAAGCCGTGGCGGGCGATCGCGCCGGGGCGATAGCCCTGGACGAAGATGTCCGCGCCGCGCACCAGCTCCTCCAGCGTGGCGCGCCCGTCTGGATCGCGCAGCTCGATATGCGCAGACAGCTTGCCGCGGTTGGTGTCGACGACGAGGTGCGGCAGGTTGGGAATATTGGGACTTGCCACCGTCAGCACGTCGGCGCCGTGCGCCGCCAGGGTGCGGCCGCAGACCGGTCCGGCAATCACCCGCGTCAGATCGAGTACGCGCACGCCGGACAGGGGGCGCTCGCCCTGTGGCAACGGCTGTGGCGGGGCATCGCCGATCCTGGTGATCGTCACGACAGGCTGTGTTGGCACCGCCTTGCCTTGCGGATGCGCGTCCCACTCGGCGAAGGAGCGCATGGCCGTGACGCAGAGCCCGGCCGCTGCCGCGGCATCCTCGAAGGCGAACGCCGTCCAGGCCTGCAGCGCTTCGGTGACCTCGCCGCGGTCATAGCCGCAATTCAGCAGCTCCAGCACGCCGGCGCGATGGTGCGGCAGGTTGGTGTGCAGCCGCACCCAGCGCCCGTCGCCGCACTGGTAGGTGCCAGCGACCTTGTCCCAGGTCTCGCCCGGCGGCTTGCCGTCGACGCTGAGCCAGTGCTCCGAATGGAACTCGGCCGCCGCATGCCGCATATCGACGCCAACGGTCTGCGACCGCCCGCCGCGTTGCTGCCAGATCGTCGCCGCGGCCAGCGCCGAGGCCGCGATCGTCACCTGCGCCGCGGTGCCGACAGCGAACGACGAGGGCAGCACCGGGTCGGTGCCGGTCAGCCGCACATTGTCCAGCGCTGACGCCGGCCATCCTTGTTCGGTCCATAGCGCGGCAAGGTGTTGCATCGGCTGCATGAGCGGCCTCCATCGCAGGCTCGGCGCATTGTGACCGGTCTTGGTGTTCTGTCCAGGCGCCGCTAAGTTCCGTCTGTTTCCGCCGACGGATCCTTCCCACATGAAACTCCGCATCGCCACCTGGAACATCAACTCGCTGCGCCTGCGCGTCACCCTGCTGAAGGAGCTGATCGGCGCGCTCGATCCGGATGTGATCTGCCTGCAGGAGACCAAGGTGCCGGACGAGCTGTTCCCGACGGCGGCGCCCGGCGAACTCGGCTATCCCTATGCGTTGTTCCGCGGCATGAAGAGCTACAACGGCGTGGCGATTCTGTCGCGCCGGCCGATCAAGCTGCACGACATCGCGCCGGACTGGTGCGCCAAGGGCGACTGCCGGCACATCAGCGTCCTGCTGGACACCAAGGGCGGACCGGTGGAGCTGCACAATTTCTACGTCCCCGCCGGCGGCGATGTTCCGGATCGGGAGCAGAACCCGAAATACGGCCACAAGCTCGACTTCATTGCCGAGACCCGCAACTGGTTCGCCGCCCGCACCGGATTGGCGCGCAACATCATCGTCGGCGACCTGAACATCGCGCCGCTGGAGCACGATGTGTGGAGCCACAAGCAGTTGCTGGACGTGGTCAGCCATACGCCGCCGGAGACCGCGGGCCTGACCGCGTGGCAGAGCACCGGCTTCGTCGACGCGGTGCGGCACTTCGTTCCGGCCGACCAGAAACTCTACACGTGGTGGTCGTATCGCAATCGCGACTGGCGCGCGTCGGATCGTGGGCGGCGACTGGACCACATCTGGGTGACGCACGATCTTGCGGGCAAGCTGCAGCGCCAGATCGTGCTGAAGGGCGCCCGCGACTGGCCGCAGACCTCGGACCATGTGCCGGTGTGCGTGGAATTGCAGCTCTGATTACAGACCAGGCGACATAGGGCGGATAAACCCCCGGACTTGATCCGGGGGGTAATACCAACCGCCCGAATCAATGACCCTTGGTCAGCGCTCGCTTTTCCCGTCTTGGCCGGGCTTGTCCCGGCCACCCGTCGTGGCACGGTGCCACCACGTAGGGCCGGGAAAAGCCCGGCCATGACGGCGAGGGAGCGGCGACAAGAGTCAGCAGCAACGGCGGTTGGTATGAGTCTATCGTCTCATTCCAGAAATCTATCAGTGCGTCTTCGTTTTCCCTGATCCATTGAGACACAAGCTCAAGATCCGCCGGCGCCAGCTTC
>JBGPND010000056.1:0-26595 GCA_041487355.1 Acetobacteraceae bacterium
AAGAAAAACCGCAGCGCCGTCATGGCGGCGTTCGTGCTGGGGACGCCGAGGCCGCTCGACGCGAGGCTCAGCTGATAACGGCGGATGTCTTCGAAGCTTGCCCGGTCAGGCGAATGTCCAAGGAAATCGGCAAAGTTCTTGACGGCCCGGATGTAGCCAGCCTGAGTTTTTGGCGCGAGATTACGGATGGTCATATCTTCGATCATGCGCCGGCGCAGTGGGCTGATGGCCTCGTCGGTCAGGGGAGGCTCCTGTCCTGGGTGAGGTTGTGAAGCCCCTCCATCCCAAGACAGGACGCTGCCATCCCGCTACTGTGCCGCTGTCCCCTGCCGCGAGAGCTTGCCGCGACAGCGGTTTAGTCCTTCCACCCAAGGTGGACGTGCCATTTGGGTGCCTAGTGGTGAAAATCAGACGCGCGAGTCTACGGCAAACGGCGCCAAGCTGGGCAGGATGGCCTGTTCGGTGGGTTCCATCCGTTTGATTCTATCCACTAGCGTCTGACCACTAGCGTCTGATCTTACCCGCTAGGACTGCGCATCTGGCGACAGTACGATGCAGCTCGTGCGGCCATGCCCGAGCCGCTCGCACGCCTGCACCGCGGCGTCACGCGACAGACCGGTGAGCCTGGCGCGATACAACACGCCGCGCGACTGGCGCACCCCGGCGACGGAGGGATGCGCCACCGCCAGCACAGTCGGCGCCTGCTCGCGCGCGGTGCCGACCGCGGCATGCGCCAGCCCCTCGGTCGAGTAGGCACCCACCTGGATCGCCCACTGGCCGGTAAGCGAACCACCATGGCGCATCGGCACCGGTTCGGCCACTGCCTGCTGGATCAGCCGGAAGCCACCGCGCGGCGTGGCGGGCGGAGCCGGCGGAGGCGCCACCAGGGCCAATTGCTGCGGCGCCGGCTGAGCCATCGGCCGCGGCGACTCGGGCAGTTGCGCCACCTGGATCGGGCCGCGTATCGGCACCCGACCGCCATTGCCATGGTTGCTCGCCAACTGCACCGCGCGGCCGTAGCGCGGCCCCGGTGGGATAGCGATCGGCAACGCGTTCATCGCATAGTCCTCGGCCGGCGAGCGGTTCACCGGATAGCTACCCACGATGTTGGGCCCGATCATCGCCACATAGCGCCGCGTCTCATCCGGCAGCGGCCGGTTGTTGCTCAGATAGTCGTCGAGCCGCCGCGGCCCGGCATTGTAAGCGGCGAGGAAGCCGGGCGCGCCATAGATGTCGTACATCTCGCGCAGATAGGCGGTTCCCGCCAGGATGTTTTCGTGCGGATCGAACGGGTCGTCGCCCAGGTTATGGCGGTCGCGCAGCTCGCTGTACGTCTCCGGCATCACCTGCATCAGCCCCATGGCGCCGGCGCTGGAGGTAACCAGTTGGCCGTTGAGATACTCGTTGCCGCCTGACTCGACGCGCATCACCGCGCGGACCCAGATCTCCGGCACGTCGAACCGCGTGGCGGCCTCGCGGACATACGGCCCCCACGGGTCCCCCGGCGGCCCAGGCGGCGTGTAGTTGCCGCGGGCATGCGCGGCATAGCGTGCCGCCTCCTGGCTCGCGCTATGCCGCGGCGCCTGGCTGGCACAGGCCGCGAGCAGTGCGAGTATTGCCAGGCAACCGACACCGCGCAGCAGCGAAGCATGCGAAATGAGCTGGTATCCGGAACGGCAGGGGCGGGTCATCCGAGGCAAACCTCCGTCGTCGTGGCGCGGCCGCAATGGCCGGAGGGCACGACGGCCGGACGGCCGTCGCTCAGGTATCCGATCAGGAATAGCCCTTAAGCCCTTATCGCAGATCGCTGTTCCAGGCAAGATCATCTCGCCCAGACGATCGGCTGTCGGGGCGACCGCATCGGCAGCGGAATGTCGCAGTGGTCCGCAACGTGATTGGGCGCGGTGGCAGCGGCGGCTACACTCGGGCTGCGGCGAAGCGGGAGGGGGAATGGAAGATGCGGCTCGCCGGCTGTGTATGTCTGCTCACTCTGCTGGGCATTGCCGGATGTGCACCGGCTGTCACGAACACCGCCGGTCCCGCCGCGGCGACCGCGCGTTCGGTGCCGTCCAGCGAGGGCACCATCCTGTCGATGCGCCCCGTGAGGGTGCGTGGTGATCGCGTCCCATGGCGTGCCGCGCTGCTGGCCGATGCGAGCAGCGCAACAACCGCAGGCGACGATGGCAACAGCGACCTGACGGAAATCATCGTCCGCACGGATGCCGGCTCCACCATCTCCGTCGTGCAAGCCAACGAACTCGGCTTCCGTCCAGGCGATCGGGTCACCATCCTGCACGACGGTCACACGCACATTGCGCGTCCGGGTTGACGAGCGCCCCGTGTCAGGCTGCGGCATTTGCCGATGCGGTATTGGCGGGCTATCTCCGGCATCCGGTGCGGCGGAGGTCGTCGCGACAAGCTAAGAGGATCGCGCCATGCTGGTTCGCGTGCTGACGATGCGAGTGGCGCCGGAGCGGCTCGGTGACTGGCTGCGCTTCACCAAGGAGATCGGTTTTGCCGGCATGCGCGCGCAGCCTGGCTGCCGCGGTATCTGGCGGCTGCGCAAGCAGGGATCGGAGAGCGAATATCAGGTGGTGACGCTGTGGGACAGCGCGGCGGATCTGGAACGCTTCCGCACCAGCCCGGCAATGCGCGAATTGAGCGCGGCTGGCGCGGGCCTGACTGTGCCGCCACATGACGAAGCGTTGTTCGACGTGATCGGGGATTAGCGCACCATGGCAATCCTGCCGCTCGAAGGCATTGTTGTGCTGGAATTCAGCCACACCGTGATGGGGCCATCCTGCGGCGTCGTTCTCGCCGATCTCGGCGCCGACGTGATCCGCGTGGAGCCGGCGCCGGACGGCGACCGCACCCGTCGGCTGCACGGCTTCGCCACGGGGTTCTTCGCGTATTTCAACCGCAACAAGCGCTGCATCTGCATCAACGCGAAATCGCCCGACGGGCTGGCGGTCGCACAGGACCTCGTGCGCAACGCCGATGTGCTGATCGAGAATTTCGGCCCCGGCACGATGGAGCGGCTCGGGCTCGGCTGGGACCAGATGCATCAGCTCAATCCGCGGCTGATCTACTGTGCGCTGAAGGGCTTCCTGCCCGGCCCCTACGAGCATCGCCCGTCACTCGACGAGATCGCGCAATACATGACCGGTCTCGCCTACATGACCGGTCCGCCCGGTCAGCCGCTGCGCGCCGGGTCCTCGGTGATCGACATCATGGGCGGCGTGATGGGCGCGCTCGCCACGCTTGCGGCGTTGCGTCAGCGTGACAAGGACGGCAAGGGTCGCAAGATCACCAGCGCGCTCTACGAATCTTCCGCCTTCCTGGTGGGTCAGCACATGGCGGGTGAGGCCGCGACCGGCACGCCTTCGCCGCCGATGCCGGCCCGCAGCGGTGCCTGGGGAATCTACGAGACCTTCCCCACGCTGAATGGGGAAAAGCTGTTCATCGGCATTACCTCCGACAACCACTGGCGTTCATTCTGCGCGGAGTTCGACCGCCCCGATCTGCTGGCCGACGAACGCTTTCGCAGCAACGCGGACCGCGTGAAGAACCGACCCGCGCTGCGCGAAATTGTCGCGGCGATCGTGCGGGAGCACGCGATAGCCGATCTGGAGCGCATCATGGACGAGGCGAACATCCCGTTCTCGCCGGTGCGCACGCCGTCGGATCTGTTCGACGATCCGCAGCTCAATGCGTTCGGGCGCGCGCTGGCGATCACCATGCCGAGGGGCAATGTGGCGAATCTGCCGGGCCTGCCGTTCTGCATCGACGACGAGGCGCCCACCCTGCGGATGCAGCCGCCCGGCGCGGGCGAGCACACCGACGCGATTTTGTCGGCTCTCGGCTATACGGCAGAGCGGATCGCGAAACTGCGGGAAGCCAATGCAATAAGGTAACAGGAAAGTATCACCGCAGAGGCGCAGAGACGCTGAGGAAGAGGTTTGGCGCTTCGAGTAATGCCTGCCCCTGGGCTCGACCCAGCAGCGAATGCATAACTTCTCCGCGCCTCAGCGCCTCTGCGGTGAATTCTACTTTCTTACGCCTGCACCACCACCTGCCCGTGCATGTGTGGATGCAGGCCGCAGAGGTAATCGTAAGTCCCTGCCTGCTCGAAGCGGTAGGAAAAGTCCTCGTCGGTATCGAGCGGATGCGACTTCATTTTCAGCGCGGGACAGACGATGCTGTGGGGGATGTCGTCGTGATTCACCCACGTCACTGTCGTGCCGACCTTCACGGTCAGCGGTGTCGGCGAGAAGGTGAAGTTGTCGATGACCACCTCCGCATCCGCCGCCGCCGCCATGTGAGCCCGCGTGCTGATCAGCACCACGACACCGGCTCCCACGGCTCGGCGCAGCAGGGAACGCCGGGCGAGACCGCCCGGCTCCTTCGTGTCCGTCATGGCGCGTCCTTCAGCTCGCCAATGGCGTATCGACAATAGCCAGTGGCGCGTTCGATGACACCAGGCTCACGCGCGCGATGCCCAGATGTTGTTTCAACTCTGCCGCCGGAACCATCATCGGACCCGGGCTCTTCGCCGAGCCCGGCGCGGGCTGCGGGAAGGCGGTGGAGCGTGCGGTGTGGAACGCCACATGGCCTTCCACCTTCTGCATCGTCTGGTGGATGTGGCCATTCAGCACCGTCACCGAGCCGAACTTCTTCAGATAGCTCAGTGCCTGCGCGCCATCCGATGTGCCCCAGCCCCATTCGGCATACACGGTCCACAGCGGCACATGCGCGAACACCACGATCGGCGTGCTGGCCGTGAGGTGCTTCACGTCGTCCTCCAGCCACTCGAGCTGATCGCGGCCGAGTGCGCCCAGCCCATTGCCCTGCAGGTTCACCACGTTCACCAGGCCGATGAAGTGAATGCCGCCGGCATTGAAGCTGTACCAACCGTCGCCCTTGGTGCCCTTGCCGAAGCGGTTGAGGTAGCTCTTCCCCTCCTCCTCCAGGATGTCGTGCTCGCCGGGCACGGTGTGCAGGGTGAGCTTCGTCGCACCCATGAGCTGCGCCGCCGTGTCGAATGTCGCCGGCTTGGAGAGATGCGTGATATCGCCAGTGTGGATCATGAACGCCGGCTGCTTCGGCATCGCAGCGATGTTGTTCAGCGCGTCCTGCAGCGTCGCCGTCACGTTCGGATTGGCCGGCTTGTCGAAGCCGAGATGACTGTCGCTGATCTGCACGAAGGTGAAGCCGTCGTTCGTGGCCGCCTCGGCGCTGCCGATCAGGCGCGACCGCGGCACGCCGCCCGCCACCGTCCAGACCATGGCGGTGCCTGCCCAGGTCATGCATTTCAGGAAGCCGCGGCGCTGCATGTCGCCCGGCCCGGTGATGGAGTCGCTGCTCATTGGTGAACTCCCGCTGGTCCGGGGTCCGCCCTCCGGCCCCGGCTGCAGGCTCTACCGGTTCCGCTTCAGGGTTATTCCCGCCGCTTGCAGGAATAAGATGCCACCCCGCCGGGTATGGGACGCGGCAGCCCGCAGTCAGGACCAAGGCCTTGCCCCACGACGATCGACGCCGACGCTTCGAGTTGCTCGCATTGCCGCATCTCGATGCCGCCTACAATCTTGCCCGCTGGCTGGCGGGCAACACGGCGGATGCCGAGGACGTGGTGCAGGACGCCTATCTGCGGGCCTACCGCTATTTCGACGCCTTCCAGGGAGGGAATTTCCGCGTGTGGCTGCTGACCATCGTTCGCAACGCCTTCGTCACCTGGGTGAAGGAGAACCGCTCGGGCCGCATGGTGTTCCTGCCCGACACTCCGGTGGCGGAAACAGTGGAGACGGATGAGACGATGTGGAGCAGCCGGACACGCGATCCCGAAGCGCTGCTGCTGGAGCGCATCGACAGCCAGACGCTCAGCCGGCTGATGGAGCAACTGCCGACGGAGTATCGCGAGGTGCTGCTGCTGCGTGAGGTCGAGGATCTTGCCTACAAGGAGATCGCCACGGTGACCGGCGTGCCGATCGGGACGGTGATGTCGCGCCTGTCGCGCGCGCGGCTCAGCCTGCGAAAGCTGTGGCTGCTGCAGGCCGAGACGGAGAAAGCGCATGGAGTGTGATCGCGCCGCCGGATTGCTGTCGGGGCTGGTCGACGGCGCGCTGGGACCACTCGCGCGGTTGCGCGTGAGCCGCCACGTCGCGGGCTGCAACGCCTGCGCTGCCAAGCTTGAGGAGTTGCGCGCCATGCAGGCGGCGATCCGCACGAACCTGCCGTATCATCGCGCCCCCCCCGGCTTGGCCGCGCGCATCGGTGCGGCTCTCGAGCGCGAGGCGCTGCCGTATCGGTTGCGCCCGTGGTTCCGCTGGCCGGTGTTCAGTATGGCCGGCACTGGACTGGCCGGCGCGCTGGCCGGGGTGGCGTTGACCGTCCTGGTGCTGGGCACGCAGCCGGGCGGTCAGGGCGACGCGATGCAAGGCGTGATCGGCAGCCACATCCGCTCGATGCAGGCTGATCACCTGACCGACGTGCTGACCAGCGATCAGCACACGGTGAAGCCATGGCTGTCGGCGCGGCTGGATGTGTCGCCGCAGGTGCGCGATCTGAAGGACGCGGGGTTTCCGCTGATCGGTGGCCGGCTGGACTATGTCGACGGGCACCAGGCGGCAGCCGTGGTGTACCGGCGCGCGAAGCATGTGATCAACCTGTTCGCCTGGGCCTCCGCCGGCAATGCCGACGAACCGTTTCACGCCGAGTCGCGGCAGGGCTTCAACCTCGTCACCTGGCGGCACGACGGCATCACCTATTACGCGGTGTCCGACGTGGGGGCCGACCAGTTGGCGGACTTCGCACACCTGGTGGCACAGGAAGGCTGAGACGCCCCCACCCCAACCCTCCCCCGCTGCGCGGGAGAGGGAGCCGCGATGCATGCAGGACACCCCCTCTCCCGCGCAGCGGGGGAGGGTTGGGGTGGGGGTGGACGCCGCTACATCATCCGGTCTTCCGGTGGCACCAGGTACAGCGGCGTCTCGCCCGCCAGCGCACGCTTGATATTGGCGATCGCGCGCTGCAAGCCGACGACGCCGGTTCCCGCAATCGCCGCAGCCGAGTTGTGCGGCGAGCCGATCACGTTCGGCAGCGTCATGAACGGCTGGTCCATCCGGAATGTCCCGTGCCGGATCGGCTCGATCCACCATGCGTCGATGCAAGCCGTGAACTTCGGAAACGCCATCAGCCGTTCATACAACGCGCGCTCATCGACGATCTCGCCACGCGCCACGTTCACCAGGATCGCATCCTGCTTCATCCGTGCGAGCTGCGGCGCGCCGATCATCCCCAGCGTGGCAGGCGTCAGCGGCGTGCAGATCACCAGCACATCCGAGGCCCCAAGCAGCAAGTCGAGCTGATCCGGCGTGCCGATCCAGTCGGTCGGTTCGTCGCTTCTGCCACGCCGGTTGATCGCATGAACACGCATGCCGAGCCCGCGCGCGAGCCGCGCCGTGGCGATGCCGATGCCGCCGAAACCCAGGATGCCGCACACGCCGCCGGCCAGCATGCGGTTCCGATTGAACTGGTTGAACTCGCCGCGCGCCAGCGCCGCATGCTCCACCAGCAGCCGCTTCGCGGCCGCCAGAGCCATCGCCAGCGCATGCTCGGCCATCGGTGCGGCATAGGCCCCGCCATTGGTCGCCACCACCACGCCCGCCGGCATGTCCGCGAGAGGCACGAAGTCGATGCCGGCGTTGATGAACTGCACCAGGCGCACGTCCTTCAGCAGGGCCATCTCCCCCTGGCGCAGTTCCCTGGTGGTGCGCGCCAGCAAAGCGTCCGCCTTGCGCAGCGCGTCAGCCCGTCCCGCGTCGTCGAGATCGGCGAGGTAGATCGCTTCCGCCGCGCCACCGAGCGCATCGCTCACGATCTGCCTGCCATTCGCCTCCAGCTCGTACACCACCACCAGCGTGCTCATCTGCGTGTTTCCTTCAAAACCAGGACGCCTTGTCGACGACGTTGCGCAGGGGTTTGCCGGCCAGGAAGGCACGGCAGTTGTCGATCATGATCTGGTAGCGCCTATCGTCGAGATACGGCCCGTAGCCTGCCATATGCGGCGTCAGCAGCACATTCGGCATCGTCCACAGCGGATGCTCGGCAGGCAACGGCTCCTGTTCGAATACATCCAGCGCGGCGCCCGCGATCTCACCGGCATTCAGCGCCGCCACGAGGTCGAAAAGCTTCGTCGTCATGCCGCGGCCGATATTGATGAAGAACGCAGTGCGCTTCATGCGCTGGAAGCGCGCGCGATGCATGAGGCCCTCGGTGGCCGGCGTGTGCGGCACCGTCAGGATGACGAAATCCGCACGCGGCAACAGCGTGTCCAGCGCCTCCGGCTTGTGCAACTCGGCAACGCCAGGCGGGGCGTCGGAGCGGCGCGCATCGGTCGCCAGCACCGTCATGCCGAACGCGGCGGCGAGCCGCGCGGTCTCGGCGCCGATGCCACCGACGCCGACAATCAGTGCGGTGGCTTCAGGCAGGTGCACGACGCCGCGATTCTCCCCCGGCTTCTTCCATTCCCGCCTGAGCTGTTGCGGGATATAGACCTGTAGGCCGCGCGCAAAGGCGAGCACGAAGGCCATGACGTGCGCGCTGATATGGTCGTTGAAGATTTCGCGGAAGTTGGTGACCGTCAGCGGATGATCGATCATCTCCTGGTAGTAGTAACCGGCGGCGGGAGCGGCCTGCGGCGCCTGCAGCCAGCGCAGCCGCCGTGCCTTCGGCAGCAACTCGCGCGGCAGCCAGCCGAATGCGGCCTCCGCATCGACGATTTCGCGTTCGGCCGTCGCCTGGTCTTCCGCGATCACCACGCGCACCTCGGGCATCGCCTCGGCGAGCCGCCTGCCCCAGCCGCGCGTGACGCCCGACTGCGGCGGCAGCATGACGAACTTGAAAGTGTTGGCACCTGACATGGCAGTGTGTCCCTGCTGGTGAAGTGCGATAATGGATGCACCGTCCACTGCTGCAAAGTAAACCTCATGCACAAGCTGCTGTCCGCCGGCTTCCGGCCGTTCTTCCTCGCCGCCGCGACATGGTCTGCGGTGTCTCTGGCAGCGTGGCTGTCACTGCGCGCCGGCCACGTCGATCTGCCGAGCCGCTTCGATCCGCTGAGCTGGCACATCCATGAGATGCTGTTCGGCTTCGTCATGGCCGCGGTAGGTGGTTTTCTGCTCACCTCGATCCCGAACTGGACCAATCGCGCGCCAGTCGCGGGAACGCCGCTTGTGGTGCTTGTGGCGTTGTGGCTGCTCGGCCGGCTCGCCTGTCTGGTCTCCGCGATGATTCCGGGCTGGCTTGCGCTGGTGGCGGACCTCGCCTTCGCCGTCGCACTGGAAGCGGTCGCCGCGCGCGAGCTGTTCGCCGCCGGCAACAGGCGGAACTATCCGCTGCTCGCGCCGGTGATCGTGCTGGCGATCGCCAACCTGCTGATGCATCTGCAGGCGCTCGGCGTCGCGATCCCGATCGGGCTCGGCTGGCGTCTCGGCATTGCCGCCATGATCGTGCTGATCTCGGTAATCGGCGGACGGATTGTGCCGGCGTTTACGCGCAACTGGCTCACGGCGCGCGGCACCTCTCGCGTGCCGCCACCAGCCGGCATGCTGGACCGCGTCGCGCTCGGCACGCTGCATGCCGGAATGATCGCCTGGACATTCCTGCCGGATTGGCAGCCTGTGGGCGGCTTGCTGCTGGTCGCGGCGGCATTGAATGCCGCCCGGCTGGGAAGCTGGTACGGCGTGGCAACGCTCCCGGAGCCGCTGCTGCTGATCCTGCATGTCGGCTATCTTTGGCTGGTGGCGGGCGTCACACTGCTCGGGCTGTCGCTTCTGACGGACGCCGTCCCTGCCTCCGCCGCGGTGCACGCGCTGACCGCTGGCACGATGGGCACGATGATCCTCGCGGTGATGACACGCGCCACTCTCGGCCACACCGGCCGCGCGCTGCATGCTGATACAACGACCATCACGATCTATGCCCTGGTGAGTGCCGCGGCCATGCTGCGCGTCGCCGCCGCCTGGCCGATCGACGTACAGGCGGACCTGCTGGAAGTCTCCGGACTGGCCTGGGTCGGTGCCTTCGCACTGTTCGCCGCACAGTATGGGCCGATGCTGTTGGCGGCGCGGAAGTGACAAGGCAATACTGCGCCACCGGCAGCAAGGGGTGATGCAGATGAAAGCGGTGGTGTGCGAGGCATTCGGCGGACCGGAAGTGTTGGCACTGCGCGACGTACCGGATCCGCCGCCGCCCGGTCCCGGCGAAGTGCAGGTCCGCATCGAGTCGCGCGGCGTGCAATACGTCGACGTGCTGATGCTGGCCGGCAAGTATCAGTTCCGACCCGAGCCCCCGTTCATTCCCGGCGGCGAGGCTGCCGGCGTGGTGGTGTCGGTCGGGCTTGGCGTGACGCAGTTCCGCACTGGCGACAAGGTGATGAGCCGGCACAGCCTCGGCGCCTGCGCCGAACTGGGAAATGCCAAAGCCGCGCTGTGCGATCTCGTGCCGGCGGGCATGAGCATGGAAGCAGCGGGCGTGTTCCGCGGCGCCTATTCCACCGCCTACCACGCACTGTTGCAGCGGAGACGGCTGAAGGCCGGGGAATGGGTGCTGGTGCACGGTGCCGCCGGCGGCATCGGTATCGCGGCGATCCAGGTGGCGAAGCTGTTCGGCGCCAAGGTGATCGCCACCGCCAGCACCGACGAAAAGCGGGCCGCCTGCCTGGAAGAAGGCGCGGATCATGCGATCGACTACCAGGGCGGCTTCGTCGACAAGGTCAAGGAACTCACCGGCGGCCGTGGCGTGGATATCGTCTACGATCCGATCGGCGCACAGGTGACAGACGAATCGCTGCGCTGCCTTGCCTGGGGCGGGCGCATTTTGATCCTCGGCTTCCTCGGCGGTGGGCCTACCAACATCCGCAGCAACTACCTGCTGATCAAGGGCATCGACGCGATCGGCGTGCGCATCGGCGGCCTGAATGAAGCCGATCCCGAGCTGGCGATCGCCAACATGAAGGTGCTGACCGAACTCGCCGCGCAGGGCAAGCTGAAGCCGCGCATCTCCCACCGCTTCCCGCTGGCACAGGCAGCCGCGGCGATGCAGGCCGTGATCGACCGCAAGGTGATCGGCAAGGCAGTGCTGGTGGGCTGACCCCAGGGTCGTCACCTTGCCTTCTTCGTCATGCCCGCTCCTTCTTCGTCATGCCCGCGAAAGCGGGCACCCAGGGGAACGCGATCTGCATTGCGGCTCTGGGTTCCCGCTTGCGCGGGAATGACGATGGTTGCCCGGGCGCTGCTGTCGCCCTAGCCTGCCGCTCCGGCACCAGGGGAGGAAGTCCACGATGGACCGCACCGAGTTCGAGGCTGCCTTGCACCGCGACGGCTATCAGGTCGTCGTCAACACGATGCAGCCCGGCGCGATCAATCCGGAGCATGTGCACGACTTCGACGCGCGCCTGCTGGTCGTCGCCGGCGAGATGACGATCGTCGCCGAGGGCCAGCGCAACATCTACCAGGTCGGCGACACGTTCAGCATGCCATGCGGCTGCCGCCACGCCGAACATGCCGGCCCGGAAGGCGCGAGCTATGTCGCCGGCCGCCGCAAGCCCGACAGCACCAATTGAATCGAGGAAACGTCACATGCCAGAGCCAGGCCGCGCCTTGCCCCAACCCACGCCGGAAACGCAACATTTCTGGGACGGCACGCAGGCGGGCGAGCTGCGCCTGCAGCGCTGCGACGCCTGCAGCAAGGTGTATTTCCCGCCGCGGCCGTTCTGTCCCGCCTGCGCCTCGCGCAAAGTGTCGGCGTTCAAGGCCAGCGGCAAGGCGATCCTCGATAGCTATGTGATCCACCACCGCAAGGTGCCCGGCTTCGAGCCGCCCTACGCGATTGCCGTGGTCAAGCTTGCCGAAGGCCCGCGCATGATGACCAACATTGTCGAATCTCCGCAGACGCCGGAGGCGCTGCAGCTCGACATGCCACTGGAGGTGGTGTTCGAGAAACAGAACGACACCATCACGCTGCCGTTCTTCCGTCCGGCGAAGGGGTGAAGCCGATGCCACACAACACAGTTGCCGTCGTCGGCGCCGCGGAGACCACCAAGCTTGGCGTCATCCCCGACATGTCGCAGATCCAGTTGCACGCCGATGCGGCGCTGAACGCGATGGCGGATTGCGGGCTGAAGCCGAAGGACATCGACGGCGTCGCCACCGCCGGTGAGACGCCGGTGCAGATCGCCCACTATCTCGGCATCACGCCGACCTGGGTAGATGGCACCTCGGTGGGTGGCTGCTCCTTCATGATCCATGTCCGCCACGCCGCGGCGGCGATCGAGGCCGGTCTGGCGAAGACCATCCTGATCACCCATGGCGAGAGCGGGCGTTCCGGGATTGGCCGTATCCCGCGCCCGGTGCCGCCGTCCAGCCTGAACGGCCAGTTCGAGCAGCCGTTCGGCCCGATGGGCCCGCCAAGCCTGTTTCCGATTCCGGTGCTGCGCTTCATGAAGACCTATGGCGTGACGCACGAGCAGATCGCCATGGTGGCGGTGGTGCAGCGCGAATGGGCGGCGAAGAATCCGCGCGCGACGTTCCGCAATCCGATCACCGTCGAGGACGTGCTGGGCTCGCGGATGATCGCCTATCCGTTCCGCCTGTTGCAATGCTGCCTGGTCACCGATGGGGGCGGCGCGCTGATCCTTACATCTGCTGATCGCGCCAAGGATTTTCCGACGAAGCCGGTCTACATCCTCGGCACCGGCGAGAGTGTGGAAACGCCGATGGTGAGCCAGATGGAAAGCTTCACTTCGTCGCGCGCGTTCAGCGTGGCGGGGCCGACGGCGTTCCGTGAGGCAAGGATCGCGCACAAGGATGTGGATCACCTGATGATCTACGATGCGTTCGCGCATCTACCGCTGTACGGATTGGAGGATCTGGGTTTCGTGCCACGCGGCGAGGCGGGCCGCTTCATCGCCGACCGCAACACCGCGCCCGGCGGCAAGCTGCCGCTGAACACCAATGGCGGCGGGCTTTCGTATATGCACTCGGGCATGTACGGCATGTATGCGTTGCAGGAGAGCGTGCGGCAGATGCGTGGCATCGCACCGGCGCAGATTCCCGGTGCGAAGATCTCCGTCTGTCACGGTGTTGGCGGCATGTTCGCTGCATCGGGGACGATCGTCTTCAGCAATCAGAAGCCTTGATCTCACCGTCATGGCCGGGCCTGTCCCGGCCATCCGTCGCGGTACCGTGCCGGTACGGATGGCCGGGACAGGCCCGGCCATGACGACTGGAGCGAAATGCGATGACCGACCACCTGTTCTCCGGCCTGAAAGTCATCGACTGCGCGAGCTGGATCGCCGGGCCGGCGGCCGCGACGATCATGTCGGATTTCGGTGCCGACGTGATCAAGATCGAGCCGCCCGGCGCGGGCGATCCGTGGCGCGGCCGCGGCGCCAACCCGAACGCAGCGACGGACTATTACTGGCAGTTGACAGCGCGCAACAAACGCAGCTTGGCGTTGGACCTGAAACACGAAGCAGGCCGTGCCGTGCTGTATCGGCTGGCCGCCGATGCCGACGTGTTCGTCACGAACTTTCCGCTGCCGGTGCGCGATCGGTTGAAGCTGGCGCCTTCAGATCTGCTGCCGCTGAACCCGCGGCTGATCTATGCGTCATTCACCGCCTATGGCGAGGTGGGCGACGAAGCGGCGAAGACCGGTTTCGACTCCACCGCTTACTGGGCGCGCACCGGCCTGATGGACGCCGTGCGCGCCGACGTCGATACGTCGCCGGCACGATCGGCTCCCGGCATGGGCGATCACCCCAGCGCCACCGGCCTGTATGCCGCTATCGTCACGGCACTGTACCGCCGCGAGAAGACCGGACGCGGCGGCCTGGTCAGTTCGTCGCTGCTGGCGAACGGCCTGTGGGCCAATGGCTGTTTCGTGCAGACGCGCCTGTTCGGCGAACCCGTGCCGCATCGCCCGCCGCGCGAGCAGGCTCCGAACGCGCTCGCCAACCACTACCGCTGCCGTGACGGACGCTGGTTCATCATGGCGCTGTTCAACGAGGAACGTCAGTTGCGCCCGTTGCTGGCTGCAATCGGCCGCGAGGAACTGGCGAACGATCCCCGCTTCGCCACGAAGGAGGCGCGCAAGCAGAACGCGTCCGCACTGGTCGCCGAGCTGGACGCGGTATTTGGCGCGCGGGACATGGCGGAGTGGCGGACGATTCTCGACGCGGTTGGTGTGACGTTCGGCGTGGTGGGCAAGGTGGACGACGTGGTGGATGATGCGCAGATGCGAGCGATCGGCGCGCTGGTGCCGTTCGCTGACGGGAAAGGGCTGACGGTATCGAGTCCGTTCCAGCTCGAAGGCGAGGCGAAGGTCGCGCCACGGCGTGCCCCTTCCGTCGGCCAGCACAGCGAGGATGTGCTCCGCGAGGCGGGCTACTCGGCGGACGAGGTCGGCCGGCTGCGGGGGTTGGGGGTGTTGGCGTGATCAGTGGTACTGGTCGAGATCGACGCGGACCGCATCTTCGCTATCCCACTCAAAGGTGATGCACCACGGGCCGTTGACGTGGATGGTGTAGCGCACGGGCTTGCCACGCAACTTGTGGAAGTTGAAGCCAGACACGTTCACGGCTTCGGGTTGTCTGGCAGAATTTAAGGCATCCAGCCGCAACCGGATCCGCGCCACCAAATCTGGCCGAATCCCGGACGTATCAGCCCTGTGCCACAGTGCGGACAGCGCACGGCTTTTGAACGAGTGAATCATATCGTGCGTCTGTAAAGCAAGAGGTGACAGTTCGTCAATAAACTCTTGACATTAGGACCATTGGTCCGCATTCTGTGACAGGCGGGCGCAATGGAGCCCCGTCAGGCCGAGGGTGACCTCGGCGGAGGCCGAGGCTAGGTGCCCGGCAAGCGAGAGATGACTGAATATCGTGTAAAAGGGCCGCCTGCGTGGCGGCCGAGCCACCCTGGCGCACTCCTGCGTGAGGATGTGCTGCCGGCCCTGCGGCTGACAGTGAAGGATGCTGCCGAGAACCTCGGCGTGTCCCGTCAGACGCTGCATGCCATCCTGTCGGAGAGATCCGCGGTCACTCCCGAAATGGCAGTACGCCTCGGCAAGTTCTGCGGCAATGGCCCAGACCTGTGGCTGCGCATGCAGATAGCGCACGACCTGTGGCAGGCCCAGCGAGACCTTGCAGAAACGGTGAAGAAAATCCCGACCCTGCGCGCCGCCTAACGCGTTGTCCCGAGCGCCGTCCAGGCGCCCGGGACCGCTTGCATCATCCGCAAGCCAGCGAGTAGATGTCCTTCACCCCGTGCGGCAGGTTCATCGACTGCCAGGTCTCGCCGCCGTCCTGCGTGCCGAACACTTCGCCGTCATAACGCGCGCCGAGATATACCTGCTTTGGATCGTTCTGGTGCAGCGCCACCGACATGATCGTGCCGTGCACCTGCACCTTGTCGAAACGCTGCCAGGTCTTGCCGACATCCTGGCTGCGGTACAGCCCGCCGTCCTTGGACGAAGCCGCGACGCTCAGCGCGGCATACAGAGTATCCGGATCCTGCGGCGAAACCTTGATGTCGCGCCCATAGGTCGTCGGTGAGAACCGACCCACCTCCAGGTCCTGCCAGCTCGTGCCTTCGTCGGCGCTGCGGAACAGGCCCATGCGCACCGCCACGATCACCGAATCCGGATCGGCGGCGCTGGTGCAGATCGCGTGGCCGTCCAGCATGCCCTCGTTCTCGGTGTCGCTGACGATCTTGCTCTTCAGATGCGGCTTCTGCGCCAGCCGGATCAGGTCGGCGCTGCAATCCTTCCAGCTCTCGCCACCATCCTTGCTGTGCATCACGCCGTTCACTTCCAGCGCCGCATACAGCTCGCCGGCATGGCGTGGATGCGACGCGAACCGCATCACCCGACAGGCAAACGGCATCTTCGCGCGATCCGGCATGCCGGGATCGGGCATACGCTTGAAGCTCTCGCCGCCGTCCTCGCTGCGATACACCGCGATCGGTGAGGCGCCGGCATAGACGATTTTCGGATCCGACGGATCGACCAGGACCGACCAGACCTGCACGTGATCGGGGAAATTCGTGCGCTTGAATGTCGCGCCGCGGTCTGTGCTGCGGTACACTCCGTCCGAGGTCCCGGCGAACACCACATTCGGGTCGCGCGGATGCACGCCGACGGTGAAAGCCTCCTGGTCCTTGATCACGTGTTGCCACGCATCGCCATCGGCCGCGCGGCGGAACACACCGGTCAGTCCTTCCTGGCCGGCACGGCCGAAATAGCCCGCCACCCCGGCGTAGACGTGCGATTGGCTCGCCATGGTCGTTTCTCCCTCTGCTGGGCTCCACTTGCTGCCGAGCCTACGCCATCCGCACCGGGGTTGACAGTGGGGGCGCTTCGCCGCCTTGCTGATTGCAAAGTCCCGGAGGGAAGCTACCATGCCGAACGTTCCAGCCGATCGCCTGATCGAGATCGCCAAGGCTCTGTTGCAAGCTGCCGGCGCATCCGCCGAGGAAGCCGCGACGATTGCGCGCTACAACATCGGCGCCAATCTCGTCGGCCATGATTCGCACGGCATCATCCTGATCCCGACCTACATCGAGCGCATCAAGGTCGGCCACATCGTGCCGGGCGCGCCGTGGAACATCATCGAGGAGACGCCGGCCACGACGGTGATCGATGGCAACTGGGGTTTTGGCTACGTCGTGACCGATCGCGCGATGCGCTACACCATCGACAAGGCCAAGAAGCAGAACGTCGCCGCCACCACCGTGTATCGCCAGAGCCATATTGGGCGGCTTGCTTCGTATCCGCTGATGGCGGCGCGCGAGGGCTTGATCGCGATGATCACCGCCGACTCCGGCCGCAGCGCGAAAGCTGTGGCGCCGTTCGGTGGTGCAAAGGCACGGCTTGGCACCAATCCGATCTGTTTCGCCATCCCCTCGAACCTGGAGGGGCCATTGTTCGTCGACATGGCAACCTCGGCGGCGGCCGCGGGAAAGATCAACGTGGCGACGGCGCGCGGCGAGCAGGTGCCGGCGGGCTGGCTGATCGACGCCGACGGCAAACCCTCGACCGATCCGCGCGTGTTGCGCCAGGGCGGCGCGCTGCTGCCGGTCGGTGGCGCCGAGGGCTACAAGGGCTACGGGCTTGCGACGATCGTGGAGATTCTCTCCGGCCTGCTCACCGGCCTCGGCTTCGGCGTGGAGCCGACCGGGCGGCACAACGATGGCTGCTTCATCGCCGTGTTCAACGTCGCCGCATTCCGGAATCTGGATATTTTCAAGCAGGAAGTCACCGAGTTCGCGCAGTACCTGAAGGCAACACCACCGGCCCAGGGCTTCACCGAAGTCCTGTATCCCGGCGAGATCGAGTTCCGCCGCGAGCAGGATCGCCGCAAGAACGGCATCCCGGTGGAGGACGCCACCTGGAAGAAGCTGCAGGACCTTGCACAAGGCTACGGCATCGCCGACAGGCTGGGGCTGTGAACCATGCCTGACCTGATCATCCGCAACGGCACGGTGATCGATGGCACCGGCGCCGGCCCCGTCGAGGCCGATGTTGCCATCTCCGGTGGAAAGATCGCCGCGGTCGGCAAGATCGCAGCCAGGGGCACGGAGGAGATCGACGCGCGCGGCATGCTGGTCACGCCCGGCTTCGTCGATCCGCACACGCACTATGATGGGCAGGCGACCTGGAGCAACCGGATCACGCCTTCGTCGTGGAATGGCGTCACCACCGCGCTGTTCGGCAACTGCGGCGTCGGCTTCGCTCCCTGCAAGCCATCACAGCGGAAAATGCTGGTGAAGTTGATGGAGGGGGTGGAGGACATCCCCGAGGTCGTGCTGACCGAGGGGCTGCCGTGGAACTGGCAGAGTTTTCCGGAGTTTCTCGCCGCACTCGATGCGCGCCCCTATGACATGGATGTGGCGACCCAGGTGCCGCATGCCGCTCTGCGCGTGTTCGTCATGGGCGAGCGCGGCGCCGACCGCGAGCCCGCCACCGAGCAGGACCGCGTCGAGATGGCGCGGCTCGCTGCGGAAGGGATCAAGGCGGGCGCTCTGGGTTTCTCCACCTCGCGCACGCTGAACCACAAGACTCTGGACGGTCGTTCGATCCCGACGCTGAACGCGGAGGAGGCGGAGCTTGCGGCCATTGCCGTTGCGCTGCGGGACCTCGGCGAAGGCTGGATGCAGGTGATCTCGGACTTCGACGATGTCGAGGACGAGTTTGCCATGCTGCGGCGGCTGGTTGCCATTTCGCGGCGACCGATGGCGATTACGTTGTTGCAACGCGACAACAAGCCGGAGGAGTGGCGCCGCCTCGCCGGCTGGATTGCCGAAGCGAATGCAGCGGGACTGCCGATGCTCGGCCAGGTGCTGACGCGGCCGACCGGCATCCTGCTCGGTTTCGAGATCTCGCAAAACCCGTTTGTGGGACGGCCAAGTTACCAGGCCATCGCCTCGCTGCCGTTCGAGCAGCGCATCGCGATCCTGCGCCAGCCCGAGTTCCGCGCGCGCCTGATCGCCGAGACGAACGAGAACCAGGGCATGGGGCGCCGTGTCGGCAAGTGGGACCGGATCTTCCCGCTGGGTGACCCGCCTGACTACGAGCCTCCACCGGAAGCGAGCGTGGCTGCGATGGCGGCGCGCCAGGGGCGTGCACCGGAAGACGTAGCCTATGATCTGTTGCTGGAGCGCGGCGGCAAGGCGATCCTGTATCGGCCGCTGTCCAACTACAGCTACGGCAATCTCGACACGGTGCACGACATGCTCGGCCACGATGCGACGATCGTCGGTCTCGGCGACGGTGGCGCGCATGTCGGCGTGCTGTGCGATTCGAGCGCGATCAGCTACATGCTGACGCATTGGACGCGTGACCGCACGCGCGGCGAGAAATTCCCGCTGCCCTGGGCGATCAAGCGGCTGACACGCGATTCCGCCAACGCCATCGGTTTGCGCGATCGTGGCGTGCTCGCCCCCGGCTACAAGGCCGACATCAATGTGATCGACTACGACCGGCTGCAATTGCGGCCGCCCGAGGTGGTGTACGATCTGCCGAGTGGTGGGCGTCGGCTGGTGCAGCGCACCGACGGCTACGTTGCGACAATCGTCTCCGGTGTGCCGGTATATCGTGACGGCGAACCGACGGGTGCCCTGCCTGGCCGGCTTGTGCGCGGCGCACACGCAGCGCCGGCATAGCGTGTCGTTTCGCGGCCAATCGCTGCGCCGGCTGGAGGACGCGCGCTTCCTGACCGGGCGCGGCCGCTTTATCGAGGATATCGACTTTCCGGGTCAGGCGTGGATGCAGGTCGTGCGTTCTCCGCACGCGCATGCGGCGATCGAACGCATCGACACCGCGGCAGCGCGCGCAATGCCCGGCGTTCTGGGCGTGTTCATCGCCACGGACCTGGCCGATCTCGGTCCGCTCCCCTGTACGGTGCCGGTGGCAAGCGTCGCGCCGATGATCATGCCGCCGCGTTTCGCCCTGATCCCCGACCGCGCGCGTCATGTCGGCGATCCGGTCGCATTCGTGGTCGCGGAAACGCGCACTGCCGCGCGCGACGCTGCCGAACTTGTAGCGCTGGACTGGCAGGTTCTGCCGTCCGTGACCGATGGCCCTGCGGCGCTGGAGCCAGGTGCGGCGCAACTTTGGGATCAGGCACCGGGCAACTTGTCCTATCGCTTCCAGAAAGGCGACCAGTCAGCGGTGCGCTCCGCGATCGCAGCCGCTTCCCACGTCGTCGAGCTGGAGCTGATCAACAACCGCATCGTGATTTCCGCCCTGGAGACACGCGGCGCGATCGGCCGGCATGACGCCGACGGTTTCCACCTGCTGTTCTCCGGTGCCGGCGTGCATGCGCTGCAAACCCAACTCGCCGGCAGCGTGTTCAGCGTGCCGCCCGTGCGCATGCACATCGCCTGCCCCGATGTCGGTGGCGGCTTCGGCGTGAAGAATGCGCTGTATCCCGAGTGGGTGATGCTGCTCTGGGCGGCGCGCCAGCTCGGCCGGCCGGTTAAGTGGATCGGCGAGCGCGCCGAGGATTTCATCACCACCGCACAGGGCCGCGACAATGTCACGCGCGCGCGGCTCGCGCTGGATGCGGACGGCTGTTTCCTGGCGCTGGATGTTTCCACCGTCGCCAATCTCGGTGCCTATCTGTCCTCGGGCGGTCCGGGCAGCTCCACCAACGCGCCGGCGAACGCGATGGGCAGCGGCTATGTCATCCCGGCGATCTTCATGGACGTGCAGGGCGCGTTCACCAACACCGTGCCGATCGACGCCTATCGCGGCGCCGGCAAGCCGGAAGTGAACTACATGATCGAGCGCCTGATCGACGAAGCCGCGCGACGCTGCGGCTTTGACGCCATCGATCTGCGCCGGCGCAACCTGGTGTCCGACTTCCCGTACCGAAAGGCGCTTGGCACCGTGATCGACTGCGGCCGGTTCGCCGCCAATCTGGAAGACGGGATCATTGCCGCAGACCACGCAGATTTCACCGCGCGCCGGGATGCGGCCAGACGTCGTGGCAAGCTGCGCGGTATCGGCGTGACCTGCTTCATGGAGACCGCGCGGGGCGCGCCGAACGAAGGCGCGGAAATCCGCTTCCAGGACGATGGCAGTGTGACCCTGCTGGTCGGCACGCAATCCAACGGCATGGGTCACGAGACCGCCTATGCCCAGATCGCCGCCGATCTGCTCGGCCTGCCGATCGAGGCCTTTCGTTACGTGCAGGCGGACACGCGCGAGGTGCGCGCCGGCAACGGACATGGTGGGGCGCGTTCCATGCATATGGGCGGTGCGGCGCTGTGCAAGGCAGTGGACACAATGTTGGCGAAGGGTGCCGCGATCGCCGCGCGGCTACTGCAGACGACGGCCGAACAGATCGCCTTCGCCGACGGTCGCTTCGCGGTGTGCGGCCAGCCCGATCGCGCGATCGATCTGCTGGCAGTGGCGCGCGCCGCACGCGACCCGGCAAATCTGCCGGATGGGATTTCACCAGGCCTCGACACCTATGTCTGGAACCTGCTCGACGTCATCACCTTCCCCAACGGCTGCCACATCGCCGAAGTGGAGGTCGATCCCGAGACCGGCGCAATCTCGCTGGAACGCTACACCGCCGTGGATGATTTCGGCACGTTAATCAATCCGATGCTGACTGTCGGGCAGGTGCACGGCGGCGTCGCGCAGGGCATTGGCCAGGCAATGTTGGAGCACACAGTGTACGATCCGGACTCCGGTCAGATGCTGAGCGGCTCGTTCATGGACTACGCGTTGCCGCGCGCCGATGACCTGCCGTCGCTCGACATCACGCTCTCCGGCGTGCCGACCAACGCCAACCCACTCGGCGTGAAGGGCTCCGGTCAGGCCGGCGCGATGGCGGCGCCGCAGGCGATCATCGCCGCCGTGCTGGATGCGCTTGCGCCGCTCGGCGTGACCCATATCGACATGCCCGCGACGCCGGAACGCATCTGGCGCGCCATCAGCGGCAATAGGAGGATCGGCCATGGATAGCGAACCTCAGACGCGCATCGCAGCGGAAGACTATCTGGACGCGCTCGCCTCGCACGGCATCGAGCACCTGTTCTGCAATCCCGGCACCGACTTTGCGCCGATCGTCGAGGCCTTCGCGCGCGCCGCGCGAACCAACCGCAAAGTGCCGCGGCCGATGGTGGTGCCGCACGAGAACTGTGCGCTGGCCATGGCGCATGGCTACACGATGATCACCGGCAAGCCGCAGGCGGTGATGCTGCACACCAACGTTGGTACGGCGAACGCGATCAACGCACTGATCGACGCAAGCCGCGATCGGGTGCCGGTGCTGCTCACGTCCGGCCGCACGCCGTTCACCGAAAGCGGCCCGTCCGGCGCGCGCAGCGTGCACATCCACTGGGCGCAGGAGATGTACGACCAGGCAGGCATGCTGCGCGAGCTGGTGAAGTGGGACTACGAGATGAAGCGCGGCGACCAGGTCACCGACGTTGTCGATCGCGCTCTGGAGCTGGCGATGGCCTCGCCGCAAGGGCCGGTCTACCTCAGTCTGCCGCGCGAAGTATTGGGCGAGACGGTCGGCGAGCCCTCTGATGCGAAGCGGCCGCCGCGCGCCCAGCCGCGTGTGCCGCATCCCGCCGCTGCGGATATCGATCGCCTGGCGGACTGGATCGCCGCGGCGCGCATGCCGCTGATCATCACCGGCACGCTCGGCCGTGATCCGCAGGAGAGCGTGCTGCTATCGCGCATCGCCGATCGCTTTGCCCTACCGGTTATCCCGTACAACACTCGCTATTTCGCGCTGTCCAGTTCGCATCCGATGTTCCAAGGCTCGATGCCGAAGCCGCTGCTCGATGAAGCGGACCTGGTCATCGTGCTGGAAGCCGACGTGCCGTGGCTGCCGAGCAAGGAGCATCCGGCACAAGGCGCGAAGATTGTACAGATCGGCGAAGATCCGCTCTATGCGCGCTATCCGATGCGCAGCTTCCCGTCCGATCTCACGTTGACTGCCAATGCGCGCGCAGTGCTCGATGCGCTGGAGCCGGCCCTGGCCGATCGCCTGCCGCGCGCGGCGGTGGCCGAACGGCATGCGCGCCTTGCCAAGCGCTCGGACGAATTGCGGCGCGGCTGGCAGGCCGAGGCGGAGAAGGTCGGGCGCGGCGAGGCGATCAACATCGCCTGGATGAACCACTGCCTGCGCGAGGTGGTGGACCGCGACACGATCGTGATCAATGAATATTCGTTCCGCCAGGAATACTGCCCGCTGGAAACGCCCGGCAGCCTGTTCGGCTTGTCCGCCGCGGGCGGGCTCGGCTGGGGCTTCCCCGCCGCACTCGGTGCCAAGCTTGCTTCGCCGGACAAGACGGTGCTCGCGGTTCTTGGTGACGGCGCCTACATGTTTGCCAATCCCACCGCGTGCCACTACGTGTCGCAGACGCAGAACCTGCCGACCCTGACGGTGCTGTACAACAACGCGCTGTACGGCGCGGTGCGGCGGGCCACTCTCGATATGTACGCGCGCGGCGTCGCGGCGGAGGGCGACGGGCGTCTGCTCGCCGACCTGCCGGCGCCCGACTTCGAGCGCACCATCGCCGCGCATGGCGGCCATGGTGAGCGCGTCGAGCGTCCCAGCGATCTGCCCGCCGCACTGAAGCGCGCGGCCGAAGCGGTGCGTGGCGGGCAGCAGGCGCTGGTGAATGTGATTTGCCGGGCCTGATGCCGCGTCGTCTTTCGACCCGCATCCTGATCGTCGGCGGAGGGCCCGTCGGCACAACACTGGCGATCGACCTCGCCTGGCGCGGCATCGACGTCATCGTCGCGGAGCTGCGCCATCGCGGCGAACCGCCGAGCGTGAAATGCAACCACGTCGCGGCGCGCACGATGGAGATCTTCCGCCGCGTCGGCGTGGCACGCCGCGTGCGCGACGCCGGCCTGCCGCATGACCATGCGAACGACGTGGCGTTCCGCACCACTACCACGGGCATCGAGTTTGCGCGCATCAGGATCCCCTGTCGGCGTGATCGCTATACGGTGAAGGACGCGCCGGACGGATGGTGGCCGACGCCGGAACCGCCGCACCGGATCAATCAGATCTATCTGGAGCCGGAACTGGTGGCGCATGCCGCCGCGATGCCTGGCGTGCGCTATTTGAATCGAGTGAAGGTGCTGGGTTTCACGCAGACCTCCGACACAGTGACAGCCGAGGCGCAGGACCTGGACAGCGGCGAGACGCTGTTGATCACCGCCGACTATCTGATCGGCTGCGACGGGCCTGCTTCGGAGATCCGCCGCGAAATCGGCGCGCGGCTGACCGGGGACGCGATGATCGGCCGCACGCAATCCACCTACATCCGCGCGCCCTCGTTGATGCGCATGATGCAGGCGGCGCCGGCCTGGTCGACGCAGTCGCTGAACCCGCGGCGCAGTGCCAACATGTTCGCCGTCGATGGGCGCGAAACCTGGCTGATCCACAATTACCTCCGGCCTGACGAGACGGACTTCGCTGCCGTCAATCGCGATCGCTGCATTCGTCTGATCCTCGGTGTTGGGCCGGAGTTCGAATACGAGATTCTGACCCAGGAGGACTGGATCGGCCGCCGCATGCTGGCCGACAAGTTCCGCGACGGGCGTGTGTTCATCTGTGGCGATGCGGCGCATATCTGGGTGCCGTTTGCCGGCTACGGCATGAATGCCGGCATCGCCGACGCGATGAACCTGTCCTGGATGCTCGCCGGCGTGTTGCAGGGCTGGGCCGCACCGGCGATTCTCGATGCTTATGAGGCGGAACGCTGGCCAATCACCGAGCAGGTGTCGCATTACGCGATGAACACCGCCACGTCGCTGGCGCGGACACGCGCCGAAGTGCCGCCTGAGATCGAGGACTCCGGGTCGGAAGGGGATGCTGTGAGGGAGCGCTTCGGCCGGACGGTGTACGAGTTGAATGTGTCGCAATACTGCTGCGGTGGGCTGAATTTCGGCTACTTCTACGATCGCTCGCCGATCATTGCCTATGACGACGCGGCGGCGCCCCCATACACGATGTATGATTTCACGCCGTCCACCGTACCCGGCTGCCGCACACCGCATATCTGGCTCCGCGACGGACGGTCACTGTACGACGCGCTTGGCCCGGGCTTCACGCTGCTGCGCTTCGACCGATCAGTTGCGGTGGATGCGCTGGTCGGCGCCGCCGCGAAGCGCGGCATGCCACTCATCGTGCTGGACGTGGCGACCGACGAAGCGCAGTCGCTCTATGAGCACAAGCTCGTGCTGTCGCGCCCCGATCAGCACGTGGCATGGCGCGGCAATGCTTCGCCGGATGATTCGCCCGCGCTGATCGATCTGATTCGTGGCGCACGGCGGAATGCGCTGCGCTTTTCCGCACTACATCCACGCGTAGGGCGGAAAAGCGCAGCGCATTCCGCCAGCGGGGTGAAGGTCAAGCCGCAAGCTCCGGCGCCACCTTCCGCATGAACAGCGTGAGGCTCTGCGCAACGGCATCGTAGCTCATCGGCCCAAGCCGGAATTGCATGATCACGCCGCCGACGCCGATCGCGTCCACCTTCGCCAATGCCTCCGCCACCGTCGCCGGCGAGCCGTAGATCAGCGAGTGCTCCACCACCATGCGCGCCGCCGGTGTCACACCGGGAGCCGGCATCGGCACAATCGATACGCCCTGCTCCTCATACACGCGCTTGCGCATCGCAGTGCGATGCTCGTGCATCGCAGTGCGATGCTCGTGCATCGCCTCGAAGGCCGGTATCGCGATGCGCGCCGCCTCCGCATCCGTCTCCGCGACGAACACGTTGCGCCACACCCAGCACTGCTCGACGTTGCGCGCTACAGTCGCCTCGTCGCAGCCCTGCTCGTGCAGCGTGCGGCGATACAGGTCCATCCGATGCTTCGTCACCTCGTTCGACTGCACGTTCATCATGAACGGCCGGCCCTGCCGCGCGATATGCAGCATCCCTTCTTCGCTCGATGCCGAGCGGATCACGTATGGATGCGGCTTGGTATAGGGAAGCGGCCGCAGCATCGGAACCTTGATGTCCCAGAACTTCCCATGGTGCTCGAATCTCTCGCCGCGCCAGGCCTGGAACATGATCGCCTCGGCCTCCTCAAAGCGCGCCTGCGCCTCGGTATGGTCGAGCCCGTAGCCCTGATAATCGTAGATGTTGTAGGCAGTACCCCGGCCCAGCCCGACGATGAGCCGGCCCTTGCTGATGTTGTCGATCAGTGCGAGCTGCTCGGCCATGCGGATCGGATGATGCAGCGACATCTGCGCCACGGCGAAGCCGATCTTCGCCCGCTTCGTGGCCACCGCAAGCGATGCCGCGAAGCTTACCGGATCGACATAGGCGCAGATGCCGTCGAAATGGTGCTCCGCAAGCCAGATCACCTCGAAACCCAACTCGTCGGTGAGCCGCGCCTCGTTCAACGTCTCGTCGATGACCTGGCCGTCGCGGGCGGGGTCGCGGCTCTCCGGAAACAGGAAGTTGCTGAACTTCAAGCGGTGCTCCTATGAACGGCCGGGACGCCTTGGCTGCCGCTCTCACATAGCTGAACCGACATGCCGCGTCACCCAGCCGGCCTGCGAGCCTTTCCAATGTCCTGACCTCATGGTACAGGCCAATCCGATATGGGCGCCACTGTCCGGTGCTGGAATGCCCGACCTGATCCCGGGGGAACATCATGGCCATCATCGTCGGCAGCGGCGAGTATCGCTACGAGCAGATCGACAACTGGGCAAAGGTGCCCCCCGGCTGGTCGTTGCGCGAAGTCGGCGCAGTGGGAGTCGACAGGCAGGACAATGTCTACGTGTTCAACCGCGGCGAACATCCGATGATGGTGTTCGACCGCGAGGGAAATTTCCTGCGTGCCTGGGGCGAGGGCTTGTTCCCCCGTGCGCACGGGTTGCACATGGCGCCCGACGACACCGTGTTTCTGACCGATGATGGTGACCACTCGGTGCGCAAGTGCACGCTTGACGGCAAGGTGCTGCTGACGCTCGGCACGCCCGGCAAGCCGGCGCCGTTCATGAGCGGCCAGCCGTTCCATCGCTGCACGCACACGGCGTTGTCGCCGAAG